>NZ_JBSFLV010000001.1:0-287380 GCF_053599215.1 Streptomyces sp. NPDC001002
GCCTGGTCTGAGAGGGAACTGAGAGGTCCGCTGAGGAAGGTGAGGGCAGCCCACAGGGCACGCTCGACGACTACGTCTACCTGGAGCACGGCGCGCACTACGCGATCGGCGCGCTGGCCGTGATCCTCCTGGTCACCATCCAGTACCAGATCAACGAGGTCATCACCGGCCTCGTCGGCGTGGTCCTGATCGGCTGGTCCTTCTGGTCCTCCGTCCGCCGCAACCGAGCCCTGGCAGCGGCAGAGGGAAAAGCGACGGGCACGGACGAGAAGACTGAGGTCTCGTCCGGGGTGTGACACCCCTCAGGGGGCGGGAACGCTCTCAGCGGGGCGGCCGGAAGCCTCCGGCCGCCCTGCCGGTTTTTCCACGTGAGCGCCGTGAACACGGTGGACTTAGGGGCGGGCGGGAATGGGCTTCTTCGACGGAATCCTGGGTGGCCGGAAGGGCGAGTTCGACTCCGGCAGCGCGGCCACGAACGCCATCGAGCTGACCAAACGGCACCATCAGGTCTCCCTCACCAAGCAGGGAGCGGCCACCGGACACCTGCGCGTCAACCTGAACTGGCGGATGCGGACCTCCGACATAGGCGGCTCGCCCCGCGAGTCCCTGCTGCGGCACCCCTTCAAGGCCCTCAAGCCGCCGGAGGTCATGGGCCACAGCCAGAGCATGGTCAACGTCGACCTCGACCTCGGCTGCCTCTACGAGCTGATGGACGGCTCCAAGGGCGTCGTACAACCCCTCGGCGGCTATCTCGGGGACACCAACGGACCGCCGTACGTCAAGCTCAGCGGCGACGACCGGTTCGGCTCGGCGTCCGGCGAGACGATCTACATCAACCTCGACCACCGCGACGAGATCAAGCGCCTGCTGGTCTTCGTCTACATCTACGACCAGACCCCGGCGTTCGACCGCACCCATGCGAGCGTCACGCTCTACCCGAGCAACGGCCCCCGCATCGAGATCCACCTCGACGAACGCCACCCCCAGGCCCGCTCCTGCGCGGTCGTGATGATCGAGAACATCAAGGGCGAACTGATCGTGCGCCGCGAGGTGAAGTTCGTCTACGGCTTCCAGGCCGAGCTGGACCGCCTGTACGGGTGGGGACTGCAGTGGGGCCGGGGCTACAAGGCGAAGGCGGAGCGCTAGCGGCCTGCCGGCCGGGCCCGCCCTCGCCCGCTGCCCGCCCTCAAGCGCTCTCTCAGGGCCGGATGAACTGCGGCCCCTGAGGAGGCAGCTGGACATCCGGTGCGGGCACCGTCGTCACCGGAGGCGGATAGCCGTAGCCGCCGTAGGCAGGCTGGCTGGTGGGCTGCGGATAGCCGTACGCGGGCTGGGTGGCCGGCGGCTGCTGCGGATAGCCGTAGTCCGGCTGGGCCGGGACCGTGGCCGGCTGCTCCGGGGGCAGCGGCTGGGCGGGGGCGTCCGGCTGGGAGGACGAGGCGTCCGGCGCCTGCGGGGACGGCTCCGGGGCCGTCTCCGACTCGTCCACCGTGATGCCGAAGTCGATCGCGAGCCCCCGCAGACCGTTCGAGTAGCCCTCGCCCAGGGCGCGGAACTTCCAGCCCTCCCCGCGGCGGTAGAGCTCGCCGCAGACCAGCACGGTCTCCTTGCCGGTCTCCGGCTTGATGTCGAAGTGCAGCAGCGGTTCGCCGTCCGCGACCGACGCGTCGTACAGCAGGATGCGTAGCCCCTGTACCCGGTCGAAGGTGACGTCCTCCGCCGAAGCGACCAGCAGAATCTGGCTGATGGCGGGCTCGACACCGGCCAGATCTGTCTGGATGGTGTCGGTGGGGCCATCGGCGGCACGTTTCTTGCCGAGCCACCAGACCTTCCCGGAAGGGTGCCGGGGCTGGTTGTAGAAGACGAAGTCCTCGTCGGAGCGGGCACGACCTTCGGGGCCGAGGAGCAGCGCGGAGGCGTCGACGTCCGGAACTCCCGGCCCGGGCGTCCAGCGCAGCACGGCCCGTACCGTGGTGGCTTCCAGCGGGACGTTCGACCCCTTCAGCATCGCGTGCGTCATGCGGTCATCCTGCCCTCTCGGTCCTGGTCACGACAATGCGGGGGGCCTACGGCCCACCACCGTTGTGCCCGTTGGCGTTACCAGAAATTCATGACCGACGGGAACCCTTGACATGGGTCCATACGTACTATTACCGGCCACCTGTTCCAGAATCCACAGGCTTACCTTGCGCCACGGGGGAGTTTTATGCGTCATTTCGGGCACATCGCCCCTGAGGTGCGACAGCGTCTCTTCCATCAGGAGCCGTGCGAGTTCACCGCCGACTCCCCGGCCCGGCTGCTCTCCGCGGCCCTGGGCGCCACGCTGTACAGCCCGGCCACCCGGCCGCGCCTCGCCGACGACATCGTCAAGCAGGCGGCACTCGGCGTGGTCTCGATGGTGCTGTGCCTGGAGGACTCGATCGACGACGCGGACGTCGCCGCGGGCGAGGAGAACCTCGTCCGCCAGTTCGCCGACCTCGACGCACGCGTGGGCGCGGACGTCCCGCTGCTGTTCATCAGGGTGCGCACGCCCGAGCAGATCCCCGACCTCGTCCAGCGACTCGGCGCGACCGTCCGGCTGCTGTCCGGATTCGTCTTCCCGAAGTTCACCGAGGAGCGCGGCATCCCGTTCCTGGAGGCCCTGGCGAGCGCCGAGACCGTGAGCGGCCGCCGGCTGTTCGCCATGCCCGTCCTCGAATCGCCCGAGCTGCTGTACCGCGAGTCGCGCGTGGAGACCCTGGAGGGCATCTTCCGCGCCGTCGACAAGTACCGCGACCGCGTCCTCGCCCTGCGCCTGGGCGTCACCGACTTCTGCTCCTCCTACGGCCTGCGCCGCGCCCCCGACATGACGGCCTACGACGTCCACGTCATCGCCTCCGTGATCTCGGACGTGGTGAACATGCTGGGCCGGGCCGACGGCACCGGATTCACGGTGACCGGGCCGGTGTGGGAGTACTTCCGCGTCCCCGAGCGCATGTTCAAGCCGATGCTGCGCACCAGCCCCTTCCTGGAGGGGCAGGCGGTGGAGCTGCGGATCAAACTGATCGAGCACGCCATGGACGGGCTGCTGCGGGAGATCTCCCTGGACCAGGCCAACGGCCTGATGGGCAAGACCTGCATCCACCCCTCCCACGTCCTGCCCGTGCACGCGCTGTCCGTGGTCAGCCACGAGGAGTTCAGCGACGCCGCGGACATCGTGCGCCCCGGCCGGGACGGCGGAGGCGTGCTGAGATCGGCGTACACGAACAAGATGAACGAGGTGAAGCCGCACCGCGCATGGGCCGAGCGGACCATGCTGCGGGCCGAGATCTTCGGCGTGGCGCACGAGGACGTGAGCTTCGTCGACCTGCTCGCCGCGGGCATCCCCGGCTGAGCGTCGCCATCCGGGACCGTCTCGGGACTAACTAGGGAATCGTCATCAACGCAGTGAACAACGGGGTCTGGTCCGGGACCTGGGTCGCCGAGCGACTCGGGCTCGAACTCGTGGGCGACACCAAACTGACCGACCTGCTGGGCCTCGCCCTGCGCCGCAACCCCAAGCGCGCGCATCTCCTGGTCTCCAACGTGCTCGGCAAGCACGTACCCCAGGCACCGTCCGTCGTCTACGGCTACGGGTTCGCCCTCGGCCGTCGCGTACGGGAGTTGTTGGGCACGGAAGAGGCCCGCGCGGCGGTCGTCCTCGGTTACGCGGAGACGGCCACCGGTCTTGGCCACTCGGTCGCCGACGGCATCGGTCTCGCCCCCTACCTCCACTCCACGCGCCGCCCTGTCGCGGGGGTCGCGACGGCGGGCGGTTTCGAGGAGGCGCACTCCCACGCGACGTCCCATCTCCTGCTGCCGGAGGACCCCGAACTGCTGGTCGGCGACGGGCCGTTGGTGCTCGTGGACGACGAGTTCTCGACGGGCAACACGGTCCTGAACACGATCCGCGATCTGCACGAGCGGTATCCGCGGGGTCGTTATGTCGTGGTCGCGTTGGTCGACATGAGGTCGGCGGCGGATTCTGGGCGGCTGGAGGTTTTCGCGCGGGAGATCGGCGCGCGTGTTGATCTGGTGACGGCGGCTTCGGGGACCGTACGGCTCCCCGAGGGGGTCCTGGAAAAGGGACAGGCATTGGTGGCGCAGTACGAGGCGCCCCTGAAAGACAGCGGCGTCCGCGCCGAAGCCGACTTCACCGTCGAAGCCAACTCGGATGTCAACGCCCTAGGGGCGCGGGGAACTGCGCGACCAGCCCCCACCGGCTCGCACCCGACCACCGAACCTCTCCTCGGCCGCATCGACCGCGTCGAACTGTGCTGGCCCCGAGGCCTCCCCGACGGCGGTAGACACGGCTTCACCCCCGCCCATAGAGCCCGCCTCGAAAACGCCCTCCCCGCCATGGCCGCCCGCCTTGCAGAGGCCCTCCCCGCCGACGCGCGAAGCGTCCTCGTGCTCGGGTTCGAGGAGCTGATGTACACGCCCCTCAGACTCGCCCGCGAACTGGAACAGGTCGCCGACGCCGACGTCCGCTACTCCACCACCACCCGCTCACCCGTCCTCG
This sequence comes from Streptomyces sp. NPDC001002, assembly GCF_053599215.1. Lineage (NCBI taxonomy): Bacteria > Bacillati > Actinomycetota > Actinomycetes > Kitasatosporales > Streptomycetaceae > Streptomyces > Streptomyces sp. NPDC001002. The sequence goes on from NZ_JBSFLV010000001.1 coordinate 4,541, forward strand.
CCGTCGACGACCCCGGCTACGCGATACGCAACCGCATAGTCTTCCCGGCCCACGACACCCCGGCCGACGGCCCCGGCGAGCGGTACGCCTACAACGTGGCCGCCAGCGCGAGCGAACCCGGTTTCGACGCCGTCGTCGCCGTCGTCGACTCCACCGCCGACACCCCCGAACTGCACGCGCCGGACGGCCTGTTGGCCCGGCTCGCGGCACACGCCCCGCAGATCCTGCTCGCGGTCGTCCCCTCCTACGTACCCGAACCCCTGTACGTCCCCGAAAGGCCCCCGATGCTGCCCGAGCCCCTCCGCGGCCCCGCGTTCTCCTCGTACCCGCCCGACGAGGTCGGCTGGCTGCTCCAGGACCTCTCGGACGTGACCCTGGAGGCACCGACCGAGGAGCGCGAGGAGGCCATCCAGAGCGGCGGCGCCCACTACGCGGAGTCGCTGCCGGTCGAGTACCAGCCCAGCGAGCAGTACCAGGAGCTGTTCCAGGCCGCGCTCAAGACGTCCGCCACCCGGATCGCGCAGGCGGTCGGAGCCGTCACCGAGATCGTGCTCGCCGAGCGCTCGCCCCGCCCGGTCCTCGTCTCGCTGGCCCGCGCCGGCACCCCCGTCGGCGTCCTGATGCGCCGCTGGGCCCAGTTCCGGCACGGCGTCGAACTGCCGCACTACGCCGTCTCGATCGTGCGCGGCCGCGGTATCGACGTCAACGCGCTGCGCTGGCTGGCCGCCCACCACGACCCGGCCGACGTCGTGTTCGTCGACGGCTGGACCGGCAAGGGCGCGATCACCCGCGAACTCGCCCAGGCGGTGCGGGAGTTCGAGGCCGCCGAAGGAGTCAGCGGCTTCGACCCGGAGATCGCGGTCCTGGCCGACCCGGGTTCGTGCGTACGCACCTACGGCACCCGCGCGGACTTCCTCATCCCCTCCGCGTGCCTCAACTCGACTGTGTCCGGGCTGATTTCGCGCACGGTCCTGCGCTCCGACCTGGTCGGCCCGCACGACTTCCACGGCGCCAAGTTCTACCGCGAACTCGCCGGCGCGGACGTCTCGGTGGACTTCCTGGACGCCGTCGCCGCCCGCTTCCCCGAGGTCACGGAGGCGGTCGACGCCCAGACCAAGGAGCTGCTGTCCGGCGACCGGACCCCAACCTGGGAGGGCTGGGCGGCGGTTGAGCGGATCAGCGAGGAGTACGGCATCCACGACGTGAACCTCGTCAAGCCCGGCGTCGGCGAGACCACCCGCGTGCTGCTGCGCCGGGTGCCCTGGAAGATCCTCGCCCGAGCGGGCGCCGGCGCCGACCTCGACCACGTACGCCTGCTCGCCGAACAGCGCGGCGTACCGGTCGAGGAGGTCGGCGAACTCCCGTACACCTGCGTGGGGTTGATCCACCCCCGCTTCACCCGTGGCGCGACCGGCGCCGACGGCAGGGCGGTGGCGGTCTGATGCCGGTACTGGTGGCGAGCGACCTCGACCGTACGCTCATCTACTCCGCGGCGGCCCTCGCGCTGACCATGCCCGACGCGCGGGCGCCCCGGCTGCTCTGCGTCGAGGTGCACGAGAGCAGGCCGCTGTCCTTCATGACGGAGACGGCGGCCGGGCTGCTCACCGAACTCGGCGACGCGGCGGTCTTCGTACCGACGACGACCCGGACCCGTAAGCAGTACCAGCGCATCAACCTGCCAGGCCCCGAACCGAAGTTCGCGATCTGCGCCAACGGCGGGCACCTGCTCGTCGACGGTGTCTCCGACGCGGACTGGCACGCGCGCGTGACGGCACGGCTGGCGGACGAGTGCGCGCCGCTCGCGGAGGTCGAGGACTACCTCGCGGCCTCCGCCGACCCGCTGTGGCTGCGCAAGCAGCGCAACGCCGAGGACCTGTTCGCCTACCTCGTCGTCGAGCGCGAGCTGCTGCCCGAGGAGTGGGTGAAGGAACTGGCCGCCTGGGCCGAGAACCGCGGCTGGACGGTCTCCCTGCAGGGCCGCAAGATCTACGCCGTGCCCAAGCCGCTCACCAAGAGCGCCGCCATGCACGAGGTGGCCCGCCGCACCGGCGCCGAACTGACGCTGGCCGCGGGGGACTCACTCCTCGACGCCGACCTGCTGCTCGCCGCCGATCGCGGATGGCGGCCGGGGCACGGGGAGTTGGCCGAGGCGGAGTTCACGGCCCCGGGCATCACCGCCCTGCCCGAGCGGGGCGTGCTGGCCGGCGAACGGATCCTCCGGGAGTTCCTGAAGGCCTCCGCCGCGCCCCGCTGACGCAGGTCAGGAGCAGCAGCCCCCGCCGCAGCAACCGCCGCCTCCGCCGCCCGCCTGGGGCGCGGGGGCGGACTTGCTGACGCCCCCCACGGCCACCGTCGACAGCAGCTTCACCGTGTCGTCGTGCCCGGCCGGACAGTCGGCGGGCGCGCCGGACTCGGCCATCGGGCGGTTCAGTTCGAACGTGTCGCCGCAGGTCCGGCAGCGGTACTCGTAGCGAGGCATGGGCACAGGTTAACGGGCGGCGCGGGATCGTCGTACAGACATGGCAGACCGTCGTACGACGGCGGTACCACCGTCAGTGGACGCGACGGCCGTACCACTCTCAGTGGACGCGACGGCCGTACCACTCTCAGTGGACGCCTCCGCGCTCCTCGCGGATCTGCGCGACCACGCGTGCCACCGACTGCCGGACCGCTTCCGTCTCCGTCAGGAAGTGCCAGTAGTCGGGGTGGCGGCCCTCCAGGCCGGTGATCGCCCGGTCCAGGCGGGCCACGGCCTCGTCCAGCGGGCGGGCCTGGCGGGGGTCGGGGGTGCTGCGGCCGGACATCGCCAGGCGCTGGGCGTCCCGGATGGCGAAACGGGTGCGGTCGATCTCCTGCTGCGGATCCTTCTGCACGGCGTTGAGCCGGCGCAGCCGGTCGCCGGCGGCCGAGACCGACTCGTCCGTCGTGTTCAGCAGCGCGCGGACCGTCGACAGCAGTGCGGTCGCGTCCGGCCAGCGCTGGGCGTCCCGCGCGGACTGCGCCTCCTTCAGCTTCAGCTCCGCCTGCCGTACGTTCTCCCCGGCCTGGTCGGGCACGTGCTGGAGATCCTGCCAGCAAGCCGCGGTGAAGCGGCGGCGCAGCTCGCTCAGCACCGGATCGACCTGCCCGGCACGGGTGGTGAGCGCCTGGGCGCGCGTGCGCAGTGAGACCAGCCGGTGGTCGATCTCGGCGGCCTTCTCCGGCAGCCGCTCCGCCTCCACCCGGATGGTCGCGGCCTCCCGCGCCACCCGCTCGGCCCGCTCCAGGGTCTCCGGCACACCGTGCTGTCCCGCGCCCTGGTTGAGCTTGGTCAGCTCGGGGGCGAGGGTGGCGAGCCGGGCGGCGAGGTCGTCGGCGCGCAGCCCTGACTCCCGTACCGCGTCCAGGGCGTTCGACGCGGCGAGCAGGCCCTGCCTGGCCCGTTCGACCGCCGGGGCGAGGCGGGCCAGCTGGGTCTCGGCCTTGCCGATCAGCGGGCCGAGGCTGTCGCCGAAGCGGTCCAGCTCGCGCTTGACGTTCGCGAGTTCGTCCTTGGCCTTGGTCAGTTCGGTGCGCGCGTGGGCGGCGACCGACGCCTCCAGCTCGTCCCGGTCCAGGTCGTGCGCGTCGACCGCCTCGATGTACTGCCGGCTGGCCTCGTCGATGCGACGGCCCAGCGCCTCGAAGTCGGCGACCACGCGCCGGGCGGCGGGCGAGTCGTCCACGGCCGTGATGGTCTCTATCGAGATCCGCAGATCCCGCTGGGCGGTGTCCAGCTCGTAGAACGCGGCCGCCGCCGCGTCCTTCGCGGCCTGCGCCTCGGCCCGCTGACTCTCGGCCCGGCCGCCGAACCAGCGCCGGGTGCCGCCGCCGGCGAACGCGACGGGCAGGGCGAGGGCGACGACCAGCGGCAGCGCGAGGAGGGTGAGGGTGTCCCGCACCGACGGCGAGTACGGCTTCCCAGGTGTCGCCGTCACATGCCTCTCCCGAGCTGTCATCCGTCCTTACCCGTTACCGGTGTCTCGTTTCATTCTCCCACCGGTTAAGGACGAACACACGGGCCGGTTAGTTCGCGGTCTTCAAAGTGACTTTTCCATCACCGGTGCGAGCGGTCACGACATGCGGGCTGCCGCTGTCACGGGGCACGGAGACATCCACGCCTCCGTCGCCGGTCTGGGTCGTGACGCGGTACGAGGCACGCGGCAGCGCGATGGTCACGGAGCCGTCGCCGGAGCGGGACTCCACCAGGTCCGGTACGGCGCTCAGTTCGAGGTGCACGGAGCCGTCACCGGTCTGCGTACGCACCTGGCGCGAGGAGACGTCGGCGTGCACGGACCCATCACCCGTCCGCACCTGGAGCTGCCCGCTGGAGTCGGTGACATGCACGGAACCGTCACCCGTACGGATGTTCAGCGCGTCCTTGAACCCACGGGCCCGCACACTCCCGTCCCCGTCCTCCACCTTCACGGCGACCCCGCGCGGCACCTCGATCCGGTGCTTGGCCGCGCAGTCGGCGACGACGCCGCTGCACTTCATCCTGAGCACCAGCCGGTCGCCCTTCATGGACCAGGTCACCTTCGGGTCCGACCCGATGGCCACGCTCCCCTGGAACCACCGGGTCACCTCGATCTTCCCCGCCGCGTTCGAATCCGCCGCGACGATCTCCAGCGCCGAGTCGTCGGAATCGACGGTGAGCGTCTTCCCCTCCAACGCGAACGTCCGGTGATCAGGATCCTTGTCGTCCCCGGCGGACGCCCCGCACGCGGTGGCACCCCCGACGAGCAGTGCGACGGCTCCGATGGCAAGGGCGGTACGGGCTGTGGTGGTGCGGTCCATGGCGGTCTCCCCCTGAGGCGGTTGTGCAGGCTCTACGACCGTACGGAGCGGGGGGCCGCGGAGGGATCCGGGCGGCTCCCGGATCTGGGGTGGGGATAACCCCCGATCCGACTCAGGGTCATCCCTGATACGCGTTTGCGGGACACTGGCCAGGGCAAGGTAGGCTGTCGACTCGTCTTGACCCGCGGGTGCGTAGCTCAGGGGTAGAGCGCCTGCCTTACAAGCAGGATGTCGGCGGTTCGAAACCGTCCGCGCCCACGTTGGAATGAACAAGAGAAGGCCCCGGCCGCATCGGCCGGGGCCTTCTGCGTTCGAGGACGCGTCAGATGTCCTCGGCTCCGCCCTCGTCCCCGTGCGCGTACTTCAGTCTCATCCGGGCCTGGACCCGCTCTCCTTGTGTGACCTCCACCCAGAAGCGGTGGGTGGTGACGAAGACGGCCAGTTCGTGTTCGCGTTGGCGGAGCTTCTCCACCTCGGCCTGTTCGTCGGACGTCCAGCCGGGGGACGCGGGGCGCTCCACCTTGCGCCAGCCGCCCTCGTCGCTGAAGCCGTCGAGGGGTACGACCGACCAGGGCAGCCGCTTGAGCAGGGCCGACAGTTCGGCCCGGACCTGATGCAGCTCCTCCTGACCGGCGAGGAGGTCACTCGGAAAGTCGTAGGTCTCAGCCACGGCGCAATGGTACGCCTGTTCGAATTTGGGATGCGAGTTCCTTCACGGGGTTCATGCGAACGGGTGCGGTTGGGTGGGGTGATCGGGCGGGGCGGGATGATCGGGCTGGGCTGGGCGGAGTTCCGGCCGGTGCTCAGTAGCCGGGCGGGATGTGGTCCTGCGGCCAGTCGGCCACGTCTGCCGCGCCGTCGTTCATCTGCGCCCGCTCGGCCACGGCCGGGTCGGTCGAGTCGGAGACCAGCTCCGCGACGCGCAGCGTGCACTCCCACTCCGACAGCTTGCCTTTGATCACCACCAGGTATGTCTCCTGGTCGGCGAAGCGGTACACGCGACGCCGCTTCTCGACGATGTTCTTGCTCGGCAAGTAGGTGTGGAGGGCGGCATGGAGCGCCTTGAGTGCCTGGTCCTTCGTTTCCAGCCCATGGCAGATGAACTCGGTCCTGTAAACGTCGCTGTAGTACTCCGCGATCACGACCCAGTTGCCCATCCGCTCCCCCTCGGCACCGCTGCCAGTCAGCCACAGGGCGGCCTCCGGAGCAAGAGTGAGGCGGGCCGAGGGGTGTCCGCACAACGGGTGCGGCTGCGTCCTCGCGCGTCAGTTGGGGTGGTCCGGCGACCGCCACAACCAGCGCAACGCATCCGGGAGCAGGACGCCACCACGGCCCGGGTGCCGGAATGCCGGCACTACAGTGGACTGGATAGTCCAGTCCTAGGGAGTCGTGGCATGCGTGGTGAGTTGACCGCCAAGGGGAAGGCGACCCGGAGTCGGATCGTCGAGGGGGCCGCGGCGGTGTTGCGGGAGAAGGGTGTTGCCTCGGCGACGTTGGACGACGTCATGGCGCGGACCCGGACCAGCAAGAGCCAGCTGTTCCACTACTTCCCGGCCGGCAAGGACGAACTCCTCATCGCGGTCGCCCAGTTCGAGGCGGATCAGGTGCTCGCGGACCAGCAGCCGTATCTGGGCTGTCTCGACTCGTGGGAGGCCTGGGGGCGCTGGCGGGACGTCGTGATCGAGCGCTACGAGGCGCAGGGGGACCAGTGTCCGCTCGGGTCGCTGCTTCTTCAGGTCGGACGCTCGACTCCCGGGATGCGGGCGATCGTGATCGAGCTGGCGCGTCAGTGGCAGGAGAGCCTGGCCAGGGGGATCAGGGCGTTGCAGGCGCGTGGCCTGGTCCCCGAGGACGTCGACGTCGACATGCGGGCCGCGGCGCTGCTCGCCGGGATCCAGGGAGGCGTGTCGATCCTGCTGTCGACGGGGCGGTCCACCCACCTGCGTGCCGCGCTCGATCAGGGGATCGCCGACCTGCGGCACGCCGGCAGTGTCATGGCGTGACCCGGCCCCCGGCTCACGCACTCCGGTCGTGGCTCAGGCCGCGATGACCGCAGCGGTCGTACGGCCGCCGTCGACGTCGAGCACGATGCCGTGCACGAACGAGGACTCGTCGCTGGCCAGGTACACCGCCGCGCTCGCGATGGCGTCCGGCGTGCCCATGCCGCCCGCGGGGGTGCCCTTCATCATGATTTCGGCAGGGTGGGTCTCGCCGGGTACCGGCGTCTGCACCACGCCCGGGGAGATCGCGTTCACGCGTACCCCCTGCGGCCCGAACTCCGCAGCCCAGGCCCGGGTCAGCGTCTCCACGGCCCCCTTGGTGGAGCTGTAGAGCGCGGCGACCGGGATGCCCAGGCGGGCGATCCAGGAGCCCAGGTTGATGATCGCTCCGCCGCCGGCCTCCGCCATGGCGGGGGCGACGGCCGCGGTCAGGAAGAACGGGGCCTTCACGTTGACGGCGTAGACCTGGTCGAAGGTCTTCTCGTCGGTGGCCGCCGTGGCGTCGCCGGGGTAGATGCCGGCGTTGTTGACCAGGACGTCGATACGGCCCCCGAGGACCGCCGTCGCCTCCTCGGCCAGCGCCTGCGAGGCGGCGGCGCTGCCGTCCAGGTCGATCCGTACGAAATCGGCCCGGCCGCCGCGGGCGCGGATGCCGTCGACGACCTCCTGGCCCCGCTCGGCGCTGCGGCCGGACACGGCGACGTGCGCCCCCTGGGCGGCGAAGGCCTCCGCGATCGCCCGCCCGATGTTGCTGGTCGCTCCGGTCACCAAGGCGGTCTTGCCCGCGAGCCGCATCGACATGTTCCACTCCGTTGCTCGAATCCCCACCGGCGGTCCGAACCGGGTCCTGGGTGGTGGGGCGGCCAGGACGCGGGTGCCACTGTGGTGCGAAAAAAATGGACTGGCAAGTCCAGAAGAGTGCCGGAAGAGTGCCGGAAGAGTGCCGGAAGAGTTCCGGGAGGCGGCGGGAATCAGGGGGAGTGCGGGGCCGCGGTGGTGCGTTCCGCCCGGGTCGGCAGCGTCCGGCCCAGGCGTGCGAGTGGGGACAGTGCCATCAGCACCGGGGAGAGCAGCATCCCCGCCGCCGTCGTCAGGAGGCCGGCCCGCAAGGTCCATTCCTGTGCGAGGAAGCCGCCCAGGAGGGAGCCGAGCGGAGTCATTCCCATGCCGGCGAACGTGATCGTGGCGGCCGCGCGCGCCTGCATCCCGTCCGGTGTGACCGCCTGTCGTACGGCCATCACCGTGACGTTCACCAACTGGCCGCCCGTCCCGAACACGAAGCCGACCGCGAGGAGCGCGGGAAGCGTCAGCGCGGAGGAGCCGTGCAACGCGGGTACGAAGAGGAAGGCGCCGTCGCCGAGCGCCGCCGCGGAGACGAGCACCGGGCCGTACCCGAACCGGCGCGGCAGGCGGGCGGCCAGTACCGAGCCCAGGAGCGCGCCCGGTCCCGTCGCCGCGAGCGCCAGGCCTACGGCGGTGCCCGAGAGGTGCAGTTCCCGGGGGAGGTAGAGCAGGTAGCCGGTCAGCGTGGCGGCGAAGAAGAACTGGAAGGCGGCCGAGGCGAGGCAGACCGTCCGCAGCGAGGTGTCGCCGAGGACGAAGCGGAGGCCCTCGTGGATCCGGCGCCATATGTGCGGGGCGCGTCGCGTGCGCTCCGGGATCGATTCGCGGTGCCGGATCCGGCGTATCGAGAGGAACGACAGCGCGAAGAACAGGGCGCTGGAGGCAGCCGCGATCGGTGCCGACAGCAGGGTCACCAACGTACCGCCGAGGGCGGGGCCGCCGATCTGGGCCGCGGATCTGCTGCCTTCGAGGGCACTGTTGCCCCGTACCAGCTGATCATGTGTCACCAGCCTTACCAGGGAAGCCTGGTAGGCCACGTCGAAGAACACGGACAGGGCGCCGACGGCGAAGGTGACCGCGAACAGGGCGGGCAGGCCGAGCGAGCCGAGGAGGGCGGCCACCGCGGCGGCGCCCAGGGCCAGGGTCCGGCCCGCGTCCGTCAGCACCATCACCGTGCGGGTCCGCCAACTGTCCACCCACGCACCGACGAAGAGCGAGAGCAACAGGATCGGCGCCTGCCCCACCGCACGGAGCGCGCCCAACTGGCCCGCACTGGCGTCGAGTGCCAGGACGGCGAAGAGCGGCAGCACCAACAGGCTGGTGTGTTCGCCGAGTTGAGAGACGGTCTGGCCCAACCAGAGGCTACGGAAGTCGCGGTCCCGCCACAGAATTCGCTCATCGTTGGGCACTTGCCGGACCACGACCCGGACCCTAGACCTCAACCGGGCCGACGGGAAAGGCGATTAACGCCGAGGCGGACCCCCGAGCGACTCGTGGAGTTCGAACGTCACCGCCGGTGGTAGTGCCGTCAGGTGCGGGCGGGCCTCGAACGCCTGGATCACGAACCCCGCGAAACGGCGGGAGGCCTTGGCCTGGAGGTCGGGCGACGCGGCGTGGATCCCCTTGTTGGCCATGAGGATCAGTACGAGGTCGTCGAGCGTGAAGTCGGGCCGCAGGCGCCCCGCTTCCTTGGCTCGCCGGGCCAGCGCGGCGACCGCTTTCCACTGGTGGTCACTGCTCGCCACCACGGCCGCGGCGTCCGCTCCCGGCAGCGTCGACATGAACGCCTCGGTGAACCCCCGGTCGCGCGCGTGCAGTTCACAGATCTTCTCGACGACCGTACGGAAACCACGCCACGGATCAGGATCGGCGCAGGCCGCGTCCACGATGTCCCGGCAGGCGCGCAGCTGGTCCGCGAATGCGGCGGTCACGAGGGCCTGCTTGGTCGCGAAGTGGCGGTACAGCGTGGCGGGTCCGACCTCGGCGTGCCGGGCGACCTCCCGCATTGGCACGTTCAGGCCCTCGGCGCGGAAGAGCGCGCGGGCCGCGTCGAGGATGCGTTCGCGGTTGAGCTGGGCGTCGGAGCGCAGGGTGTGAGGCAAATCGTGGGTCACGCTCTCACTTTAGCCAAACGGACGGGGGCGTCCGTTACGGTCCGAAACGGCGGCTGCAACCGCCTCGAACACCCCCGACCTGGACGGAGACCACGTTGAAGGCCATCGAGATCAAGTCGTTCGGAGCACCGGAAGGTCTGGCCGTGGTGGATCTTCCGGCGCCGCGACCTGCGGCCGGGCAGGTCCTCATCTCCGTCGAGGCGACGGGCGTCGGCGGCGTGGACACCCTGATACGCAGTGGCGCGCTGGCCTCCTACGGCTTCACGGCGGGGTTCGTCCCGGGTGGCGAGGTGGCGGGCACCGTCACCGCGGTCGGTGACGGCGTCGACGCGTCATGGATCGGCCGCCGGGTGTGGGGATCCCCGGGCGCCGGGGGCGGCTACGCGGAACAGGTCGTCGCCTCGGTGGAGCGGGTCGTTCCGCTCCCCGCCGAGCTGTCCGCCGTCGACGCGGTGACGCTGGGCAGTGCCGGGTCCGTCGCGCACTTCGCCCTCGCGCACGCCCATTTCGTGCCGGGGGAGACCGTCCTGGTGCGCGGCGCGTCCGGCAGCCTCGGGCTCATGACCGTACAGCTGGCGGCTCGCGGCGGAGCCGCGGCGGTCGCCGTCACGACCTCGTCGGCCGAGCGGGGTGAACGCCTGCGCGCGCTCGGCGCGACCCACGTCCTGGACCGCTCGGGCACCGGCGGCGCGGACGCGCCCGCCGGCTACGACGTCATCATCGACATCGTCGCCGGCCCCGACCTGCCCGCGTTCTTCGACCGGCTCGATCCGAACGGCCGCCTCGTCGCCGTCGGCATGGTCGGAGGCCGGCCGCCGGCGGACTTCGGTACGAAGCTCATGGCCTCGTTCCAGAGGTCGCTGACCTTCGCCACCTTCAGCCTCGACACGGTGGACGGGGCCGCCCTGCGGGCCGAGCGGACCGAGCAGTTCGCCGCCGCGGCCCGCGGTGAGCTCCAGGCGGTGGTCCACGAGGTGCTGCCGCTGGAGGAGGCCGTGGTGGCGCACCGGAAGATGGACGCCGGTGAGGTGTTCGGCAGGATCGTGCTGATCCCGTAGTCCGGCGCTTGTCCTGCGCGCCCGCCCGACTCCCGGCTCAGTCATTTGACACATTCCAGCGGACGGAATCCCCGGCACGGTGGAAGGAGTGAATCCCCTTCCAACCTCAGCCAGGGAGTAATCGTGCAGGCACTTCAGTACGCGGAGTACGGCGGCCCCGAGGTGTTGCGGCTCGTCGACGTCGGGCCGCTCACGCCCGGACCGGGACAGGTCCGGGTCGCCGTCCGCGCGGCCGGCGTCAACCCCCGGGACGCCAAGCTACGCAGCGGCCGTTTCGCCACCGAGCCGCTCACGAGCCCGGCGGGCCTGGGCATGGAACTGTCCGGCATCGTCGACACGGTCGGCGACGGCGTGGACGCCTGGGAGATCGGCCAGGCCGTCTTCGGGCGCTCGGCGACCCGGGACGCCGTCGCCACCCACGCGCTCGCCCCGGCCGACGACCTGGTCGCCAAGCCGGACCGGCTCACCCACGCGCAGGCCGCCGCCCTGCCGATCGCCGTCGAGACCGCCTACCGGGGTCTTCGCCAGCTCGATGTCAGCCCGGGGGCGACGCTGCTGATCCATGGCGCTTCGGGCGGTGTCGGTCTCGTCGCCACCCAGCTCGCGCTCATCGAAGGCCTCACGGTCGTCGGCACGGTCAGCGACGCCAACCGGGCGGCCTACCTCAAGCTCGGCGGCATCCCGGTCGACTACGCCTCCGACGGCCTCGCCGACCGCATCCGAGCGGCCGCCCCGCACATCGACCACGTCCTGGACGCGTACGGCCATGGAGTGCTCGGCCTGTCGGTCGACCTCGTCGGCGGCAATCCGAGCCGGGTCGTCACGCTGGCCGACCCGACCGCGTCCGAGCACGGCGTGCACCTGTCCACCGAGTCCTTCCCCATCCCGGAGGTCATGGCGTCCGTGCTGCCGCTCGTCGAGGCGGGCCGGGTCGTGCTGCCCGTGGAAGCGGAGTTTCCGCTGGCGGAGGCGGCACGGGCGTATGCGCGGGTGGAGACTGGACACCGGCAGGGGAAGATCGTGATCACCGTGGAGTGAGCCGAGCGGGGGAGTGGCCGAGCAGCGGGGTTTCGGTTTCCGACCGGAGGAGGAGCGAGTCATGGACGGGCCCGGCGCACACGATCGTCCGGCGGCAGCCGTCCCGCCGCCGGTGCCGTCGGCATCCGACCGGCCGCCCGAGCTGATCGGGCGCGAGCCGGAGCTCCGGCGGCTGGAGGAGCTCGCCGAGCGGATCGCCGCGGGAGCGGGGGACGCGCTGCTGCTCTCCGGCGACCCCGGTGTCGGCAAGACCGCCCTGCTCGACCATGCCGCCGCCCTGGCCACCGGCGCCGGGGCCAGGGTGCTGCGGGCGACCGGCGCGCAGTTCGAGGCGGACATCTCGTACGCCGCCCTGCACCAGTTGCTCCAGCCGTGTCTGGCGGAACTGGACGAACTGGCGGCATCGCAGCCGCAGTTGGCCGGTGCGCTGAAGGTGGCGCTGGGGCTCGGCACCGGCCCGGCGCCCACCCGGCTCCTTGCCGCGAGCGCCGTACTGGAGTTGTTGCGACGGGCGGCAGTGGAGCGGCCGTTGCTGCTCGTCGTGGACGATCTGCAGTGGCTGGACCGGGCGAGCGCGCTGGTCCTGGGCATGGTGGCCCGCCGGCTCACCGGGCTGCCGGTGGCGCTGCTCGCGGCCTGCCGGACGGGTGAGGCCGACTTCTTCGACCAGGGGAACCTGCCGACCGTCCAGGTGGCACCCCTGACGGAGCCGGCGGCGGCCGAACTGCTGGCCGCCCGCCATCCCGTGACGACCCCGCGCGTACGACGGCGCCTCCTGGACGCGGCCCTCGGCAACCCCCTCGCGCTCCTCGAACTCCCCCTTCCGCTCGGCGACTTGGCGACCGCCGGCACCCTGCCCGCGACCCTGCCGCTGACCGACCGGCTGCAACGGGTGTTCAGCGCCCGCGTCAAGGAACTCCCGGACCCGGCATACGAGTTGCTGCTCCTGTCCGCCCTGGACGGCCAGGCCGACCTGCGGGTCGTCAGGGCGGTGGCCGCCGACCGCGGGGGAACGGGCCTGACACCCGCCGAACAGGCCGGTCTGGTGCGGGTGGACGAGTCCGCCGGGCGGCTGACCTTCCGGCACCCGCTGATCCGGGCGGCGGTGGTGGAACTGTCGACCAGTGACCAGCGCCGCCGCGCCCACACCGTGCTCGCCGCCCGCTTCGCCCACTGCCAGCCCGAACGGCACGCCTGGCACCTGGCCGAGGCCACCGAGAAACCCGACGAACAGGTCGCCGCGCGCCTGCACGAGGTGGCCCACCGGAATCTGCGGCGCGGCGACTACGGCGGTGCCGTCGCCAAACTGCTGCGCGCGGCCCAGCTCAGCCCACCCGGCGAGGTCCGCGGCGGCCGCCTCGCCGAGGCCGCCTACCTGGGGTCCCTCGTCACCGGCGATCTGCGGGACGCCCCGGGCCTGATCGAGCGGGCCCGCGACGCCCACCCCGGCCCCGACGGACCGCTCGTCGCCACCGTCGCGACCGCGTACCGGCTGCTGCACGGCGACGGTGACGTGGATGCCGCGCACGGTCTGCTGACGGCGGCTCTCGACGAGCGGCGACCGCTCCCGCGTGGCGCCGACACCGAGGCCGATGCCGATACCGACGGACTGGTCCGCGTCGAGGCGCTGCACACCCTCACCATGATCAGCTTCACCGGTGGCCGCGCCGACCTGTGGCCCCCGCTGCACCGAGCCGTCGACGCCCTGGCCTCACCCCCGCCGGAGGAACTGGCGCTCCTGGCAAGGACGTTGAGCGACCCGGCCCGCCACACCCCGGAGACCCTCGCCCGCGCCGACGCCGCCGTGGCCGCCCTCGGCCATGAGGTCAGCCCCGCCCGGATCGTCCGTACGGCCATGGCCGTCGCGTATCTCGACCGGCTCCCCGCGTGCCGCGAGGCTCTCCGACGGGTGGTCCGGCACGGCAGGGAGGGCGGCGCGGTCACCTCGGGCATCGAGGCGCTGTTCCTGCTCGCGCAGGACGCGTTCCGGACCGGTCGGTGGGACGAGGCACGGCAACTGACGGACGAGGGACTGGAGTTGTGCCGTACTCACGGTTACGACCTGCTCGCCTGGTCGGGCAGGCTCACCGGGGCCCTGCTGGATGCCGCGCGCGGTGACTTCGAGGCGGCCACGGACACCGCCCGCGACATGGACGCCTGGGCCATGCCCCGGCGGGCCGGGATCGTCACCGCGTACGCGTCGCACGTCCGCTCTCTCGCGGCCCTGGGCCGGGGCGAGTTCGACACCGCGTTCCTCAACGCCTCGGCCGTGAGTCCCGCGGGCACCTTCGCCCCGTACGCTCCGCACGCGCTGTGGGTGTTCCAGGACCTGATCGAGGCGGCGGTCCACACCGGCCGTGAGGCGGAGGCGGCGGCTCATCTCGCGGCCGCCCGCGACTGCGGCCTCGACGAACTCTCCCCGCGTCTGCGCCTGATCGTCCTGGCGGGCGAGGCGCTCACCGCCCCGAGCGCGTCGGCCGATTCGGCCGTCGAGGAGGCGATCACGTCCCCGGAATCCGGCCAACACCCCTTCGACCTGGCCCGAGTTCAGCTCGGCCACGGCTCGCATCTCCGCCGCCTCAAGCGGATCGCCGACGCCCGCCGGCATCTCGCCGAGGCGGCCGAGATCTTCCGTCGCCTTGGTGCCACGCCCTGGGCGGCTCGCGCCGACCGCGAACTGCGGGCCACCGGCATCACCGTCTCCACCACCGCCGACACCGGCCTGGCCTCGCTGACCCCGCAGCAGCGCCAGATCGCCCACCTCGCGGCGGCCGGCCACACCAACAAGGAGATCGCCGAGCGCCTCTTCCTCTCCCCGCGCACGGTCTCCGCCCACCTCTACCAGGTCTTCCCGAAACTCGGCATCACCTCCAGAGCGGCCCTCCGCGACGCCCTGGGCGGCTCGCCCGAGGAGTAGGAAAACGAGATGCGGGGGCGCGTCCCCGACGCCTAGCGTGAGCGCCATGCGCGTCGTCTTCACCAAGGGCCCCGGCACGAGTTACGACATCGCGGTGCACCGCGAGACCGGCGCGGCGCTGGCCCCGCGCAACGGTCCCGGCGGGCACCCGTATCTGCCGCACGACCTGGTGCACTTCCTCGTCGAGGCGGAGGCCGGGATCAAGCTCGGGGTGTACGGGCGTCTCGCCGCCGGTGACAACGGCCTGTTCTGGCCCGCGGATCCCACCGAGCGGAACAAGGCGGCCCGCCGCCGCAAGTCGAAGCCGACGACCCCGTCCCCGCAGGCCCGCGCGGACATGGCCCGCTCGGAGGAACTGGCGGCCGTCGCGCTCCCCGTCTGGGAGATCCGCCACGGCCACGCGAAGACGCTCCCGGCGTATGTGCGCGCCGACGAAATCCCCCCGGTCGTCGACCACATCGTCGCCCGCTTCGACACCTACGCGGACCGCTGGCACGCCTTGCCGGTGGGCGGAAGCCTCGAACTCAGCTGGTAGGGCTGGGCCGTTCGACCGCGCCGAGGGCTGCGGGGGCCGGTGTGCCGGCCAGGATCTGCACCCCGGCCGCCTCATGCCCGTTCATCGTGGCGACGGTTACGGTGCGGGTCTCGATGGACGTGAAGTCGGTGAGCAGGTCGGTGAACCAGTCCTCGTGATGGTGGCGGCAGACGGCGCCGTCGTCGGTGCGGAAGACTCCGTAGGTGCCGCCGTGGCGTTCGCTGAATTCGGTGTAACGGCCGCGATTGCGCTGGTCGTTCTGGAGGAGCAGATCGCTGAGGTAGAGCCGCCCGCCCGGTTTGAGGACGCGGCGCACCTCACCGATCAGCCGTCGCTGCGCCTGGTCGTCGGGGACGCAGGTCAGCACCGCGAAGAGGACGACCAGGTCGATGCTCGCGTCCGCGCACGGCAGGGTCGGCGGAGCGTCCAGCACCTCGAAGCGCATCGCGGGGTGCAGACGGCGGGCGCGGGAGATCATCCCCGGCGAGATGTCGACGCCGAAGAGGTCGTCGAAGCCGCGCTGTTCGAGGGCGCTCATGGTCCGGCCGTATCCGCAGCCGTAGTCGAGGATCGCGGCGTTCGGGCCGAGGCCGTCCAGCCACGGTGAGTGGAGCGGATGCGTGAAGCACTTGGTCTCCGCGACCGCGTCCCAGTAGGCGGTCTGGTGGTTGAGGTCGGACATCGGACCATCCGTTCGGCGTAGTGGGTTAACGATTCGCCAGGTGAACAACCCGGGCGGCCCCTCAATCCCGCCGGGATGCGTCGCAATACTCGGGCATCCAGCCAACTGACCGGCAGGCACAAGCCTGTTCGTGTCGTCGGCCTGCACTGATCCAGGAGTTCCGCTTGCGTATTCGTCGTATGGTGACCCGCGCCCTCGGTGTCACCGCATTCGCGTTCGCTTCCCTGGCCACGGGGACCGTCACCGCCGGACCGGCCGCCGCCGACCCCTGCGGGTTCTACGAGACCTCGAGCGACGCCTACTACAACCACTGCACCTCCGACGGCTCGCGTGTCGTCATCCAGGTCAGGGTCGCCCTGGCGCCGGACTACGAGCGCTGTGTCGCACCCGGCACGACCTGGCTGGGCTCCGCCGACAAGATCCAGGGGGCGCACTACGTGGGCCGTACCTGCTGACGGACGGCCGCCGGTGACGGCGTGACGGTGTGAGCCGGCCGAGCCTTGGCCGGTGCGATACGGCCAAGGCGGACGCCCTACTCTCGTCGCCATGACGGAGCCGGTGGCGCAGCCGCCCACACACGAGAACGCCCCGGGCGTGGCACGCCTGATCGCTTTGTCCGACGGCATATACGCCATCGCGATGACTCTTCTCGTCATCGACCTGGCGGTGCCCGCGGGTCTCAACGACGCCGCCTTCCACCGCGCCCTGAGCGACGAACTCCCCAGCCTCGGCGCCTTCGCCCTCAGCTTCACCCTCCTCTCCGGCTTCTGGCGCGACCAGCGCCGCATCCTCGCCACGCTGCCCGTCGAGTCGTTCGTGATCACCGAGTTGATCCTGCTCGGCCTGGGCCTGGTCGCCCTGTTGCCCTTCCCCACCGGACTCCTGGCCGAGTACGCCTCCCAGCCCGCCGCCGTCGCCCTCTACGCCGGCGCCATGGCCGCGATCCACGCGGTGCACACCGCCCTGCTGCTGCTCACACAACGCCAAGTGCACCCCACGCCCACCTCACCCGCCGCCGTGGCCCGTCGGCGCCTCGCCGCCCAACTCGGCTCCAGCGTCCTGATCTTCGGCCTCTCCATCCCCCTGGCCTTCCTCAACACGGACGCGGCCATGTGGTTCTGGATCACGCTCGTCCCCACCCACTTCGTCCTCGGTCGCTTCCCCCGCCGCCTCACGCCGACGCCGTAAGGCCTCGGGATCCGGTGGCTATACATCGCACGTATACATCGTGTGTATAGTGGCCGCCATGGCGACGACTGCGACCCCGGACGACTTGGGTGATTTCGGCGACTTGAGTGACTCTGCGCAACCGGGCGCCGGCTTCGGCGCGTTGACCGCCACGGTGGCGGCGACCGGCGGCGGAGTGCTGCTCGGCGTACTCACCAACCTCGCCCAGGGATGGCTGCCGGGAGCCTGGAACCAGATCGCCAACTCGGGTGCCGTGTGGTCGGCCGTCGCCTTCGTCGCCGGAGCGCTGCTCGCCGGGCGGGGCGGCGGCACGGTGGTCCGGGCCGCGGTGGGTGGGCTGGGGGCGGAGGCCGGGCTCGTCGTGGGGTATTACGGCTACGCCGAGTACGGCCGTGACGGCATGGGTTCTCTGTTCTTCCCGCTCGTCTGGCTCGGGATGGCGTGCGTGGCCGGGCCGTTGTTCGGCGTCGCGGGGTACGCGTGGCGCCGCGGCAACGCCGTGGCCGGGCGGGACAGTTGGACTCGTATCGCCGGTCTGGCCGCGTTCGCCGGGCTCTTCGGGATGGAGGGCGTGATGTTCGCCTGGGACCTCCACTACGCGCCGCAGGCCTGGGGCTGCTTCGCGGTGTTCGTCCTCGTCCCCCTGCTCATGGCCCGCACGCACCGGGAGCGCGCCCTCACCCTGGCGACGGCCGTGCCCTTCGCGCTCCTCGCGTACGCGATCGTCGAACTGCCTCTTCAGACGGTCTCCGCCTGAGCGGTGGGTGGCGCACTCACTCGGCGGGAAGCGGTACCCGGGCGGCCAGCAGCCCGGCCGCCCGGGCGGTGGTCCAGAAGTCGTCCGGCAGGGGATGCGCGAGCATACGCGCGGTCTCCTCGACCTCGGCCGGTGTCCGGGCGCCGACCACGACGCTCGTCACCGCGGGGTGCCCGAAGGGGAATTGGACGGCCGCTGCCTTCGGGGGCACGTCGAAGCGGTCGCAGAGGGCGTGCCAGGCGGTGACCTGCCGAGCCAGTTCGGCCGGGAGCCGGGTGTAGCCGTGCGGTGCGTCGGGGCGGGGGTCGGCGAGGAGGCCGGACTGGTAGACGCCGGCGGCCATGACGGCGACGCCCCTCGCGGCGCACAGCGGCAGCAGCGCGTCGAGGCCGGACTGGTCGAGGAGGTTGTACCGGCCCGCGAGCATGACGCAGTCGGGCCCGGGCTCCGCCACCTCCGCCAGGTAACGGACCGCCACCGGCGCGTGGTTGACGCCGATCGACACCGCGCCGACAGTGCCCCGGCGGCGCAACTCGGCCAGCGCCCGGTAGGCGTCCGTCACCGCCGTGGGGAAGTCCTCGTCGGGGTCGTGCACATGGAGCACGTCGATCCGCTCCAGCCCCAGCCGCTCCAGACTGTCCTCGACCGAGCGCATGACCCCGGCGTAGGAGTAGTCGCGCCGCGGCCCGACACCGGGCGGCGGATCGGCCCAGATCGGCTGGGTGTCGCCGCCCCCGGGCACGATCAGGCGGCCGACCTTGGTGCACAGCGTGTACTGCTCACGCGGACGACCCCGCAGTGCCGCCCCGGTACGGCGCTCGGAGCGGCCGTAACCGTAGACGGGCGCGGTGTCGAAGAGCCGGACGCCGACGTCCCACGCCCGGTCGACGGTCCGTGCCGCGTCCTCGTCGGAGACCGGCGTGAACAGCCCTCCCAGGGACGCGAGTCCGAGTCCGAGCCGGGTGACCCGCAGCGCCGTACGCCCCAACACGACCGATTCATCGGCCCGCATCCGCAGCTCCTCACTCCGGCGAGTCCCGCTCGCCTGTCAGCTACTTCCGGCCGCCACTCTTCCCTCTCCGCCGCCCCGCAGCCAGAACCCCACCGCCAGTGCCGCCATCCCCGCGGTCCCCGCCGCCGCGAGCGCGAAGCCGCCCTGTGCGCCGAAGACGTCCACCGCCCGGCCGGAGAGTGCCGCCGCGCCCGCCGAGCCGGCCGCGCCTGCGGAGTTCAGCCAGGTGAAGGCCTGGGTGAGGACGGCTCGGTGGACAGCGGATTCGGCCAGGACCGAGAGCAGCACAAGGACCGGTGGGACCGCCGCGCCGGTGAGCACGATCACGGATCCCAGGGCCAAGGGCGAGTCGGCCGTGAGGAGGAGCAGGCTCGCGAGCGCCAACCCGGTTGTCGCCACGGCCAGTTGTGCTCGCGCGGGCGTACGCCATCGACGCGTCCCGTACAGCCAACCGGCCAGCAGGCCACCGCAGTTCGACACCGCGAAGATCGCCGCGGCCGCGTCCGCCGCGTGGTGCTCGACCGCGAAGGCCGTCACCGAGACCTGTACGGCGCCGAAGTACACGCCGATGGCGAGGTTGAGGCCGATCAGCGCCGCGAATCCGGGGCGTAGGAGTGAGCGTCCTGCGCGGGAGCGTTCGGCGGCTTCGGAAACCGATGCCGATGTCGATGCCGGCGTCGATGATGTCAACGGCCTTGGCGCGGTGCGGTGTTGGGCGGCGAGGAAGCCTCCGCCGGTCACCACCAGGGCGGCTGCCAGTACGGTGCCCAGTGCCGTATGCCCGTTCGCCGCGAGGGCGCTGACCAGGGTCGGGCCGGCCAGGTAACCCGCCGCGTTGCCGAGCGACTCCAGGGAGAAGGCGCTGGGCAGTTCCGCGGGACGCTGCTCGCGCAGCAGCGCCACCCAGCGGGCCGCGGACAGCGCGCCGAGTTGAGGGATGGTGGCGCCGACCAGCACCCCGCCCACCGTCATCAGCCCGGGTGGGCTGTCACCGGCGACCAGGGCCAGCAGCGTGGCCACCGCCGCCGCGTGTGCGAGCAGGAGGGGTGGCAGTACCCGGGTCTGGCCGAAGTGGTCGATCAGGCGGGCGAGTTGAGGCCCGACCAGCGCCTCGGCCACGGCGAAACCGCCGCTCACCAGGCCGGCCGAGGCGTAGGAGCCGGTGCGGCCGTGCACCAGCCAGACGATGCCGAGGCCGGTCATCGCGATGCCGACCCGGCCGACGGTCGCGGTCAGGAAGAAGGCTGCGGCGCCGGGTGTGCGCAGCAGACGGGGGTAGGGCGCCGACGACACGGCGAATCCTCTTCGCTGCCCGGCGGGGCGGACCACTCAGGGTCGTCGGCGTCCGGATTCACCGACCCGTGGTCATCGCCTGGAACCGTCCAGTGGTGGCGCGGAACGGGGACACACACCCCACGCCGACTCCATCACCGGGCAGAAATCTCTCGTACGTTCTCGTGCGGTCTCGTGCGGTGAGTATCGCAGTCGTCAGACGTCGAAGCGACGGCGGGCCGCGTCGATGTGGCTGAGGTAGCGGTGGGTCCAGTCGCACATGCCGTCGACCGTGGCGCGCAGGCCCTGACCCGACTCGGTGAGCGTGTACTCGACGCGCGGCGGCACGGTGGGGTGCACGCGCCGATCGACCAGGCCGTTGCGCTCCAGCATGCGCAGGTTCTGGGTGAGCATCTTGTGGCTGATGCCCTCGATCTCGTTGCGCAACTCGGTGAAGCGCAGGGTGCGTTCACCGAGCGCCTCGATGATGAGGAACGACCACTTGTTGGCGATGTCGGAGAAGATCTCCCGCGCCAAGGAGTCCGCACGCCTCAGGTCAGCCTGATCCGCTTGGTTCGCCTGGTCCGCTTCGTCGGGCGAGCCGCTGAGCTGCTTGGTCACCATGAGGTTCCCCAGTCACTGAAAAGTGCGTTCTTCCATGTCAGCGGCCACTCTCCTACGGTTTCCCAGTAACCACAAGAGACCGAGAACGAGGTGCGCGCACCATGGCCATCACCCTGAAGAACCCCGACGGACTGCCGAAGATCCCGGTCTACCGGCAGGTCTCGATCGCGACGGGGTCGAAGCTCGTCTTCGTCGCCGGGCAGGTCGCCTGGGACGCCGACGGGGTCACGGTCGGCGCGGGCGACCTCACCGCCCAGGTCGAGCGCAGCTACCTCAACGTAGGCACCGCACTGGCCGAGGCCGGCGCCACCTTCGCCGACGTGGCGAAACTGACGGTCTACGTCGTCGACTGGACCCCCGACAAGATGCCGCTGTTCCTCGACGGACTCGCCCGGGCCGCCGAGAAGTTGGGGACCACCCCGATGGCACCCGGCACGCTGATCGGGGTGGCGGCACTGGACGTCCCCGAGCACCTGGTCGAGATCGAAGCCACCGCAGTCATCGACTGAGCGCCCGGTGACTCACCGAACCCCGGTCACTTCAGGAAGCGGTACTTCAGATGCACGGCCAGGGGCGTGTGGACCACCCTGACCGGCTCGATCGGACGTCGGTCCGGTCCGGTCCCCAAGCCCTCGAACAGCCGTAGTCCGTCTCCCAACAGGGCGGGCACCACGTGCAGTTGGAGCTCGTCGACGAGTCCCTCCGCGAGGTACTGCCGCACTGTGCGCGCACCGCCCGCGATGTCCACGTTCCGGTCGCCGGCGGCGGCCTTCGCCTGGTCGAGGGCGCTGTGGATGCCGTCGGTGACGAAGGTGAAGGTGGTGCCGCCCTCCTTGACGAGGGTCGGTCGGGGGCGGTGGGTGAGGACGAAGACCGGGGTCCGGAAGGGCGGGTTGTCGCCCCAGAACTCCTCGCCGGTGTCGTACATCATCCGGCCCATCACCACCGCCCCGGTGGCGTCGAACCACTCCCGCATCAGCTCGGAGTCCTCGTTCTCCTCCCCGCCCGTCATGCCCTGGCGCTCCCGCCAGCTCGCCAGGTTGTGGATCCACTCGAAGAGCGGTTCGGCGCCGTTTCCTCCGGGGTTGTCGAGGGTCACGTCGGTGCCGGCGATGTAGCCGTCGAGGGAGATGGCCATGTCTGCGGTGACGGTCACGGTCGGGTGCTCCTGACTCCTGTGCGGCCTGCGAGTGCTGCCTTCACCCTCACGTCGATCGGGGATCGGCGCATTCGACACACCCCAGCGCCCGACTCCCCGAACACCCCCGATTCCCTCAGCTTCCCAACTCCCGCACCAGCCGCGCAGCGACCGGCACCTCCACCCCGTGCCGCTCCGCCGCGCGCAGCAACGCGCCGCCGATGGCGTCCAGTTCGAGCGGGCGGCCCGCCTCCGCGTCGCGTTGCATCGAGGACTTGGTGCCGGGTGGGAAGGCGTCGTAGCGGGCCAGGGCCTGGGCCGGGTCCGACGGGCCGCCGCAGGCGCGGCTGACCTCGGCCGTCTCCTCCACCAGGGCCGTCAGTTCGGCGCGGTGACGGGTGCGGACCTGGTCCAGGGGGAGGGCGTAGCGGGTGGTGAGCAGGGCGAAGGGGGCCAGGAACGACATCTTCGCCCACAGTGTCGCCGTCTCGTCGTCGAGGACGCGGGTGGTGGGTCCTGCCGCGTTCAGGGCCCGCGACAGGGTGTCGAGCCGCTCGCGGGGGACCGGGTCGCCGGTCAGATCGATCTCCGCGAACGGGCTGCCCAGCTCGATCACGCCCGGTGCGAGCCGGGTGGACTCGGCGCGGATGACGGCCGGGGCGACCAGCTCGGGACGGTAGCGGGCGCGCAGGGCCGCCGGGTGTTCGACGCCGTTCAGGAACGGTACGAGGAGTGCGTCGCCCAGCGCGGCGGGCGGTACGCGCTCCAGGGCCGCGTCCAGGGTGGTGGCCTTGACCGCCACCAGGCACGCGTCGACCGGCTCGCGCAGCACCGCGTCCGCCTCGACCCGGGCCGTGAAGTCGCCGAACAGCCCGCTGCGGACCCGGATCCCGTCCGTCCGCAGTGTCTGCGCCGTCGCGTCTCCGGCCAGGCAGATCACCCGGTGACCGGCGCGGGCCAGCAGCCCCGCCAGCAGGCCGCCGATACCGCCCGGGCCGAGCACCGCCACGGTGAGTTCGTCGTTCGCCATGATTTTCCGTCCCCTTCGTCGGTCGGCCCCTTCCCGGTGGCCGCCTCGAACGGGATCATCGCAGGCCTCGCCGAATCGGGGGAGACCGGAGGAGACTGGACCCATGTGCCGAAGCATCAAGACACTCCGCCCGCCCGCGCTGCCCGAGGAGGCGACGGAGGAGGAGATCAGGGCCGCGGCCCTGCAGTACGTACGCAAGGTGTCCGGCTTCCGGGCCCCCGCCGCGCACAACCAGGAGGTCTTCGACCGGGCCGTCGACGCGGTCGCCGAGGCGACGGCGGAACTGCTCGCCGGACTTCAGGTGCGCGGTCAGGGGCAGAAGGCCAGCGCCTGAGGGCTGTCTAGGCCGCGGGCGTCTTCTCCGGCCGCCGCATCACATACGCGGCCCCCGCCCCCGCCGCGAACAACGCCAGCACGGACACCCCGGTGCCCAGCCACGTCGTACCGAGCCACCGGCCGCCGTAGTAGCCGAGGGCGACGCTGTACGCCGCCCAGGCCAGGCCCGCCAGGGCCGACCAGGGCAGGAACTCGCGGACCCGGCGGTGCGCGGCGCCCGCGCCGAGGGAGACGACCGAGCGGCCGGCCGGGGCGAAGCGGGCGAGGATGACCAGGGCGCCGCCGCCGCGGGCCAGCGCGACGCCGAGACGTTCCTGCGCCAGGGTCAGCCGGCGGGAGCGGGCGATGGCGCGGTCCAGGCGTTCGCCGCCCCGCCAGGCCAGCCGGTAGGCCACCAGGTCGCCGAGCACGGAGGCGGTGGCCGCGCAGAAGATGAGCGCCAGGATGTCGGGCACCTGGGCCGGGACCTGGCTGGGCACCTGTCCGGTCGCGGAGCCCGCGGCGGCGGCCGTCGCGGCCGTGATCACCAGCACCCCGCTCGGCAGCACCGGCAGAAAAACATCGAGCAGGACCGACAGCGCGACCATGGCGTAGATCCATGGACTGCCCGTCAGCGTCCCCACACTCTCCAGCACCGCGACTCCCCGTGAACTCCCCCGTGGCCAGACCGTGCCGCATTGTCGCGGGGGAGCGGCAGGGGCGGCCATCAACAGCCATACAGCGTACGCCTGGGGTGTGACAGCAGATTCATCGGGGGCGCGTGGGATCGGCACACGACGTTCACCCGGCTGCCGTCCCCCGGCGGGCGCGGGCCGCCGGTGTCCCGTAGCACGGAGTGGGGGCGACCTTCGGCCGCAGCGGCCGTACGACGTGAGGAACGGTAGAGATCATGGTGGCAGGTATATGCGCGGGCGCCGTCGCGGCGGCCGTGCTCGCGGCAGGCCCTGGCGGTGCCCACGGCTACTCGATGCACACGGACGCGCGCTTCGCGCCGCCCACCGCCTTCGTCCCGTCGGCGGCGATGACCTACGACACGAAGCTGGTGCCGGCGGGCGCGTGGATCGAGGTGGGCCAGCAGACCGCCGAGGGCGGTGCGACGACCGTGCGGCTGCGGGTCGAGGGGCTGGCCCCCGGGCACGCGTACGCCGTCCATGTGCACCAGAAGCCCTGTGCCGCCGACCCGGCCGCCGCGGGCGGGCACTACCAGCACGAGGTGGGCACCGACGCGGCCCATGTGAACGCGGACAACGAGGTCTGGCTCGACTTCACCGCGGGCAAGGACGGCTCGGGTCAGGCGAGCGCCCGCCACGACTGGGGCTTCCGGCGCGGCGAGGCGTCCTCGGTCGTCATCCACGACATGCCGGGTACGCACGGCGCCCGCGTGGGCTGCTTCACGGTGCCGTTCGGCTGGGTCGCCGGGTGATCGGGTCGGACAGGGCGATCTAGTCGACGCGGGCGAGCCGGCTGCTCGGCCACGGACCCGCCTCCGCCCCGGCGACCGTCTCGCCCGCAGCCACCCGCAGTATCGCTCTCGCCACCGCGTCCGCGTCCGAGAGCGTCACCGAGTCGACCCCGGGGCGAGCCCCCGCGGCCGTCACCCAGTGGACGCCCTCCGTCGGCACGCCGAAGGCGAACCGCCGTGCGTGGGCGCGTCCTTGACGGTCCATCAGGTGATACGGCCGTTCCGTCACGTCGAGGCCGCCGGTCTCGTAGCCGTCGACGGTGTGCGGCCGGCAGCGGCCCGTCTTGAGCAGGCGGGCGAGGAGGGGGTCGGCGGTGCGGCGCAGGTCGGGCTCCGGGAGGCGGGCCTCGACGAGGGTGGTCACGCGGGTCGCGGAGCCCGGTATCTCGGGGGAGCGGGCCAGCCAGGCGCCGTCCTCCTCGGTGACCTCCAGGCGGGGGCCGAGGACCTGCACCACGCCCGCCTCCACCAGCGCGGCCAGCTCCTCGATGCGGCGGCGGGGCGGGCCGATGGAGAGGAAGGCGTTGAGCGGGGTGTACCAGCGGTCCAGGTGGTCGCGGCGGGAGGTGCCGGTCAGACCGCCGTGGTCGACCACCTGCCGCAGCTCGTTGCGCAGGTCCCGCAGGACGTCGAGGGCCGCCTTCAGCGGACCGTCCACCGTGCCGAGCGCGGCCTGCGCCGCGTCCTCGCGCAGGTGCGCCAGCAACCACTCCCGCCACTGCCCGGGATGCGCGAACTCCCTTTCCCGGTACGGCCGGGAGACCCGGTCCCAGCTCCAGCGCCGGGCGGCCGGGATCCCGAACTCGTCGAGTACGTCCGCCTCTTGGGGATCGCCGTGCGGTACGGAGAGGAAGCGCGCGGCGAACTCCGGGCGCCGCGGGCGTCGTAGCAGAGCCGTGTAGTAGACCGTCTCGACCTCCTTCGCCACCAACGGCCATATCTCGGCGAGGAAGTCGGGCGCCTCGCCGTTCTCCGCGCGTTTGCGGAAACCGGCGATCACGTCCGGGGTGAGGACGCGCGGGGTGTGACGGCCGTACGGGCCCTTCGCGTTGTCGCCGCGCGCCTGGTAGGGGACACCGCGCCGGGAGCCGGCGTACAGGCGGGGCTCGCGGCCGGAGGGGACGTACCGCAGACCGCCGCGGCGGGCGGGGACGAAGCGGCCGCCGCGGCCGGTGGTCAACAGGGCCGTGTGGTCGAAGAAGTTGAGACCGAGCCCGCGCAACAGCACGGGTTCGCCGGGCGGTACGGCGGTCAGGTCGACGTCGGCCGGGTTGGCGGGCGGGACATGGCGCAGGCCGTGCCGCTCGGCGTAGGCCGCGAGGCGTTGCTGGGTGCCGTCGGCGACGGTCGGCAGGTGGCCCTGGGCGAGGACGACGGCGGACAGGCCTGTGAGCATTCTGCCGTCGTCCAGGGTCAGCAGTTGGCGGCCGTCGGAGGTGTCGTCGAGGCGTACCGCGCGTGCCCGGTGCGGGACGACGCGGACCGCCGTCGGGGCCTCGCGCACGGTCTTCGCGAAGACCCACTCCAGGTACCGCCCGTACTGCGCGCGGGTCGGGTACTCGTCCGCGCCCAGCTCGCCGTCCGCCCACTCGTGCAGGCTCGGACCGGGCCGCACGGGACCCGAGCAGTCCACGCTGTCGTCGGTGAAGAGGGTCACCTGGCAGGCCACGGTGTTCATCAGCAGCTCGGGCGACTGCCCGGTGCGCCACACGCTGCCCGCGCCCGGCGGGGCGGGGTCGACGACGTGCACGGTCAACCGGACGCCGGGCGGGAGGAGTTCGGGCACCGAGGCGCAGAGGCGTTCCAGGACGCTGGTGCCGCGCGGGCCGGCGCCGACCACGGCGAGGGAGACGGAGGGCGGTTCCGCGGTCGGTGCAGACAAAAGGGTGACTCCCGGGCGTGTGGGGCGCTTGGCAGCAAACCGCTTACTGGAAGCAGGCGGTCCGCATCATCATGCCTTCGGGAGTCACGTAAGCCAACGCGGGCCCCACCCGCCCCAATTGCCCCTCATGTACTGGTGAGGACGGACTCCGTCACCGTCTCCAGGTCGCCGACCGTCCCCGGCACCGCCCCCGGCCGCACCCGCGCCTGCTCAAGGCGCAGCCCCGCCGAACGCCCGCGCAGCGTCAGGGTCATGAGCTGGTTGCCGAACCAGGGCCCGCCCTTCTTGCGCCAGTCGACCTTCAGCGGCGCGCACCGGCCGTGCCGCAGGAACCGTCGGCCCAGCGCCCGGGCCGCCGCGCTCCAGCCGAAGCGGAAGCCGACGCGCACATAGGCCGGTACGGAGTTGTGGACCGGCGAGCAGGTCAGTTGCAGCACCCGCGCGTCCGGCGCGCCCTCGACCCAGGTCGCCTCGGCCACGTACGCGTGATGCACGTCTCCCGAGAGGACGAGCACGCTCGCCGGCGCGGTGGGCCCGGAACCGACCTCGGCGATCAGCTCGGCCAGGGCCGCGAAGGACGTCGGGAAGGCCGCCCAGTGCTCCAGGTCCCCCGTGCGCCGCAGATTCTCCCCGAACCGCGCCCAGCGCGCCCCGCGTTCCCCCCGGCACAGGGCCGCGTCCCACTGCTCGGCGTCGTGCACGAGATGCGGCAGCAGCCAGGGCAGCGAGGTGCCGATCAGGAGATGGTCGTACGACTCCCGCTCCTCCAGGGCCTGTTCGCGCAGCCACTGGGCCTCGCCCGGGTCGAGCATCGAGCGGGACTCCTCGTCCAGGACGCGGGCCGCCCTGCTGTCCACCATCAGCAGCCGGACCCGGCCGAAGTCGCGCCGGTAGCTCCAGCGCACCGAGGCCGGGTCGGCGTCGGCCTTGGCGGCGAAGGCGCGCAGGTCGTCGGTGGCGTCGGGGACCGCGCGGACGGCCGCGTAGAGCGGGTCGTCGGCCAGCTCGTCGGGCGAGAGGTTGCCCAGGTGCTGGTGGACCCAGTACGACATCAGGCCGCTCAGGATCCGCTCCCGCCACCAGGCGGTGGCGCGCATGTCCGCCAGCCAGGCGGCGGAGGTGTTCCAGTCGTCGATCACGTCGTGGTCGTCGAAGATCATGCAACTGGGCACGGTGGACAGCAGCCAGCGCACCTCGGGGTCGAGCCAGGACTCGTAGTAGAGGTGCGTGTACTCCTCGTAGTCCGCGACCTCGCTGCCCGGGGCGTCGCCCAGATCACGCCGGGCCGCCAGCCACCGCTTGGTCGCGTCCGAGGTCTCGTCGGCGTACACCTGGTCGCCCAACAGCAGGAGCACGTCCGGGCGTTCGCCGTCCGGGTCGGCCGCCATGCGGGTGGCGAGGGAGTCCAGGGCGTCGGGTCCGACGGGGTCGTGGCCGCCGGCCGGCGGGGCGGCCCAGCGGCAGGAGCCGAAGGTGACACGGACGCCGTCGTCGAGGACGCCGGTGCGTATCACGGACGGCGGGAAACGGGAGTCCGGCAGCGGCCACACCCGCGCGCCGTCCAGGAACACCTCGTACGCGGTCGTCGTGCCGGGGGTCAGCCCGGTCACCGCCACCAGCGCGTAGTGATGGCCCGCGACCTGGAAGGTGCGGGCCTGTCCGGCGCTGCCGTCCGCGCAGCGCACCTCGGCGGTGCACGGACGGCTCGCCTCGACCCATACGGTCGCGGACGAGCCGTCGGCATACCTCAGCAGTGGTCCCAGGCGCAGTTCGGCCACGATGATCGCCCCTCCTCCGTCGCACCGTACGGTATTGAACGACGGGGGAGGGCGGACAGTGTCCGGCGATCACCGTTACCGAATCAGCAGCCATTGCCGAGTCGGCGGCCGATGTCGAATCAGCAGCCGGAGAGGTAGCTCGTGAGCGCGGACTTCTCGGCCGAGTCGACGGAGAGGTCGTAGTAGTACTTCACCTGCACCCAGGCGCGGACGTAGGTGCAGCGGTAGGACGTGAGGGACGGCATCCAGGTGGCCGGGTCCTGGTCGCCCTTGGACTGGTTGACGTTGTCCGTGACCGCGAGGAGCTGCGGGCGGGTGACGTCGTTGGCGAAGGACTGGCGCTGGGCGGTGGTCCAGTTGCGGGCGCCGGAGTCCCAGGCCTCGGCCAGCGGCACGAGGTGGTCGATGTCGACGTCCGAGGCGGCGGTCCAGGTGGCACCGTCGTAGGGGGAGTACCAGCTGCCGCTGGTGGCGGTGCACGCGGAGTTGGTGACGACGTTCGTACCGTCCCGCTTGAGGATGTACTCGCGGGTGTTGCAGGTGCCGCTGATGGTGATCCAGGTCGGGAACAGGTCCCGGTCGTAGCCGGTCCTGACCTCGGTCGCCACGCTGAGCGAGGCGAGGTAGGTGCGGGCGGTGGCGGCGCTGACGGGGGTGGGGAGGGCGGCGGAGGCGTTCGGACCGTTGAACAG
Source organism: Streptomyces sp. NPDC001002 (assembly GCF_053599215.1). NCBI lineage: Bacteria > Bacillati > Actinomycetota > Actinomycetes > Kitasatosporales > Streptomycetaceae > Streptomyces > Streptomyces sp. NPDC001002. The sequence continues at coordinate 33,714 of NZ_JBSFLV010000001.1, forward strand.
AGCGACGGAGGCTATGAGTCCGGTGAACGCCGCGAGTATGCTCAGTCGTCGACGCGCGTAGAACTTCGGCATACGAACTCCCTTGTGGTGGGGGGACGTTGGAGTGCGAGCGAAGGAATGCTTGCGGTGCCGTGTTGCGGTGGGGTGTGCGTTGGGTAAGAAGCTAGTGACGTGAGCATGACAAGGCAATGCCTTGGGGTCGCGTACTATGGACGGCGCAGAAGGGGAGTAGCTCTTCGCCGGACCGTCGACATACTGCTCAGCTCGTCTGAGCCGGCGCCCGGAGGCAGGCCCATGATTCGTCAGGGGCCGGCCAGCGAGACCTTCGGTAAGCAGTGCACCGTTTGTTCGTGTGTGCTGCCGTGCCGAGGTGTCCGCGGACAGCAATCACACTCTCGGTGGGGCAGCCCCGACCGATTGAGGAACCTTGATCACCTTCAGCGTCACGGCGGTCGTCTTCGGCGTCGTCTTCCTGGCCGAACTCCCCGACAAAACCGCGCTCGCCGGGCTCGTCCTGGGCACCCGCTACCGCGCCTCGTACGTCTTCGCCGGTGTCGCCGCCGCGTTCCTGCTGCATGTCGTGCTCGCCGTGGCGGCGGGCAGTGTGCTCACGCTGCTGCCGCAGCAGCTCGTGGCCGCGGTGACCGGTGTGCTCTTCCTCGGCGGGGCCGCGGTGCTCCTCTTCAAGAAGGGCGACGACGAGGAGGAGGTCCGCAAGCCCAAGGACCAGTCCTTCTGGAAGGTCTCCGGCGCCGGATTCATGCTCATCCTGGTCGCCGAGTTCGGGGATCTGACGCAGATCATGACGGCCAACCTCGCGGCCCGCTACGACGATCCGCTGTCCGTCGGGCTCGGTGCGGTGCTCGCGCTGTGGGCGGTCGCCGGGCTCGGCATCGTCGGCGGGAAGGCGCTGATGAAGAGGGTGCCGTTGGCGCTGATCACGAAGGTCGCGGCGCTGCTGATGCTGGCGCTGGGCGTGTGGAGCCTGTGGGAAGCGGTGGCGGGCTGAGGTCCGGCAGCGAGGGGCGGGGGCCTGGGGTTGAGGGCCGGGGCCGGGGTCGGCCGAGCTGAACGTTCGGTGAACTGTTCCCGGAGTCGGTGGCGGATGCGGGGGATGTTTTGTACCGTGGAGGAACAAAGTGGCTCCCGCCCGTTCTCCCTGACCGGCGGGCGGGGCGCTTTGTCCCTCCGGTTGTCCTGCCATGGGCTCGACCCGCAAGCCTCTGGCGCCCCTTCCCGCCGCCTTGGAGCTGCCGATGACGGCCACCACCGTGCCCACCGTCCTCACTGCCCACGCCCTCCTGCTGGACATGGACGGCACCCTCGTCAACTCGGACGCCGTCGTCGAGCGCTGCTGGCGGCGCTGGTCCGACCGGCACGGGCTGGACGCGGACGAGGTCATGAAGGTGGTCCACGGCCGCCAGGGCTACGCCTCGATGGCGGTCCTGCTGCCCGACCGGCCCATGGAGCAGAACATGGCCGACAACGCGCGCATGCTCGCCGAGGAGACCGCCGACATGGAGGGCGTCGTGGCGATCCCGGGCGCCTCGGAGTTCCTCGCGTCCCTGGCGGGCCTTCCGCACGCCTTGGTGACCTCGGCCGACGTGGCTCTCTCGACGGCCCGCATGGCCGCGGCCGGACTCTCCCTCCCGGACATCCGCATCACCGCGGAGTCGGTCGGCGCGAGCAAGCCGGACCCCGAGGGCTTCCTCAAGGGCGCCGCCGAACTGGGCGTCGACCCCGCCGACTGCATCGTCTTCGAGGACTCGGCGGCGGGTATCGCGGCGGGGCGCTCCGCGGGGATGCGGGTGGTGGGGGTGGGCCCTCGGGCCGACTTCCACGAACCGGACGTGGTGGTACGGGATTTGACGCAGGTGCGGGTCGAAGGCGTTGCGGGTGGGGGGATCCGGCTCTACGTGGCTTAGGAGCGTGTGGCTCCGTCGCTGTTCCCGCCGGGGCGGTGGGCCTCAGCCGGGGAGGAAATCCCGGGCGTGGTCGAGTGCCCACCGGGCGAAGGTGCGAGCCGGGACCCCGGTGGCCTCCTCGGCGGTGGACATCGGGCCCGCTGCCGTCGGATCGAATTCCTCGAACACCTCCAGGTCCGTCCCGCCGCCTGAATAGCTCTCGAAACCGAGCAGGAAATCCGCGTTCGCGGCTGCGAAACCACCCTGCTCGCGGTAGTTGTCCCGTGCCTCGTCCCGGCTCACGACGTCAAAACGGATCGGGCGCCCAATGGCCTCGGCGATGAGTTCGACCTGTCGACGATGCGACAACATTTCGGGGCCGTTGAGGGTGTACGCCCGTCCGCGGTGTCCGTCCTCCAGCAGAGCCAGGGTCGCGACATCCGCGATGTCCTGCTCGTGCACCGGGTACCAGGCCGCATCGGGGCTGGGATCGCGCACCACGCCTTCGCCGCGGATGGACGGGCCCCACAGGGCCAGCTTGTTCATCGCGAACTCGCCGGGGCGCACGTGAGTCCACTCCAGCCCCGACGCCTCCACAGCCTGCTCGACCGGCAGGTGGAAATCGCTGTCGAAGCCTGTCGTGACAGCTCCGGAGGACAGCACCACAATGCGACGCACGCCGGCCCGCTGGGCCAGAGCAACCACTTCCCCCGCGGTTTCGGCGACCGGGAAGAGATACATCCGGTCGACGCCCTTCAATGCTTCGACGAGTGATTCCGGTCGCATGAGATCGCCCGCAACCAGGCGCACGGCTTCCGGGAACACCGCCGTGCGCGGGCTGCGGGTCAGAGCCCGCACCTCCGCGCCGGCCTCGACGAGTTGCCGGACCACGTGCCGACCGACATTGCCGGTGGCTCCGGTCACCAGGATCGCCATGAAGCTCCTTCTGATCGCGGCTGCTCAGGGGAACGCTTCACCACGAGGGGGCAGCCCCGTCCCACGTCGAGTCGACCGACGAACGCAGCTGCCCGAAAGGCTGTCGGTCACCGCGGCGAGGATGGCAGGCGGCACGCAAGCGCCTCTAGTCTCCCGCCGAACGCATGGTGAAACCGTCAGTCAGGCGGTCACTGCGTCGGCGCCGGGCGCGATGTGCCTCACGCTTCCTGGGCAGAGGGGCCTGCGCGATGTGCCTCAGGCGGTCTCCGGATCCGGATCGCTGACCAGCACGACGCCGCCGCGAAATCCGCCCTTCGCCAGCATCGTGTGCGCTTCCGCCGCGCGCTCGAACGGGAACGTTCCGGCGACGCGCAGGTCCAGTCGGCCGCTCTCCACCAGGCCCACCAGTTCGGTGAGTTCGGCGCCGTCCGCGCGTGCCTGTACCAGGCCGACCCCGATACCGCGCTCCGACGGCGGAACACTGGGCGGTGTCACCGCGACGAAGGAGCCGCCGTCCCGCACGGCCCCGATCGCCGCAAATCCGACCGACGCGGCGTCGAGGAGTCCGTCGACCCCGCTCGGCACGGCCTTGCGCACCGCGTCGGCAGGATCCGCGCTACGGGCCACGAAGGTCGCCCCGAGGCCGGTGAGGTACGGCTCGTCCTCCGGCGCGGCGACGGCGACCACCTCCAGGCCCTGGTGCCGGGCCAACTGGACCGCGAAAGCGCCGATGGCGCCCGCTGCTCCGGTGACGGCGATCCGGTCACCGGCCCCCAGCCCGAGGATCCGCAGGGCCTGTGCCGCGGTGTGGGCGTTGAGCGGCAGCGTCGCCGCGGCGGTCGGCGTCACGCCTGTCGGGGCGGGCGCGAGGAAGGCCGCGGGCAGCACCACGAACTCCGCCTGAGTGCCGACCTTGGTCTCCGGCCAGTTCGACATCGCCAGCACGGGCTGCCCGACGTCGAAGCCGGACACACCGTCGCCGGTCGCGTCGACGGTGCCGGCGGCGTCGACACCGAGCACGTACGTCGGCCCTGGGGGCACCATCGGACCCAGCCAGCCGGCCCTCGCGACCACGTCCAGGGGGTGTACGGCGGCCGCGTCGACCCTGACTCGTACGTGACCGGCGGGGACTTCGGGGATCGGACGCTCGTCGACCGTCAGGACATCCGGGCCGCCGAACTCGGTGAACGTGACGGCACGCATGACGTCGGCCTGGTGGGTGTGTGGGGATTCAGTCATGGCACCACTGTCCGACCGGCCCACTTCGTACTCCCAGCCAGACCGCCATATTGCGGCCGAAGCTCCATGTCTATCGATCGGCTGCCTCTATAATTCCGTCATGGATGTGACGGACCGGCGGATCGTTCAATGCCTGCTGCGCGACGGGCGGGCGTCCTTCCGGCGGATCGCCGAGGTGGCCGAGGTCTCCGAGCAGACCGTGGCCCGCCGCTACCGCGCCCTGGTCGCCGACGGAGCCGTCCGCGTGCGCGCCCTGCCCCGGCACGGACTGCTCGGCGACCAGACCTGGTTCGTCCGGGTCCAGTGCCGGCCCGATGCCACCGACGCCCTCGCGGACGCACTGGCCGCCCGAGAGGACACCTCCTACGTCAGCGTCACCTCCGGCGGTTCCGAGATCGTGTGCCAGGCCCGCACCGGGCTGCGCGACCAGGGCAGCTCCGTTCTGCAACGCCTGCCGCGCACCGCCAGGGTCCTGGGCTTCGACGCCTGCGCGGTCATGCACATGTACCTGGGCAGCGGCGCCAAGTGGCTCGCCTTCGACGACCCTCTCACCGACGACCAGGCCGCGCTGCTCCACGCCTCCGACCCCCAGCAGCGCGCCACCGTCGGCACGACCGACCCGGAACTCCGCGACGCCGCCGCACCCCGCGACCAGGACGCCCCGCTGATGGCCGAACTCGCCCGCGACGGCCGCGCCGGAGTCGTCGAACTCGCCCGCGCCTGCGGCTGGTCGAAGTCCCGGGTCTCCGCCCGCCTGGAGGAACTGCTCGCGGCGGGAGCCCTGCGCGTCGCCGTGGACCTGGCCTATCCGCGCTTCGGCTTCCACGCCCCCGCCTACCTCTGGCTCACCGTCGCCCCCGGCCGCCTGAACGCCACCGGCGAGACGCTCTCCGCCCACCCCGAGACCACCTTCGCCGCCGCGGTCACCGGATCCGCCAACCTCCTGGTGACCGTCACCTGCCGCACGATGGACGACCTCTTCTCCTACGTCACCACCAAGGTCGGCGCCCTCGAAGCGGTCCGCCAGGTCGACGTCGTCCCGGTCCTGCACCGCCTCAAGCAGGCGGGCACCCGACTTCGCGACGGGCGTCTGATCGCGACCTGATCGCCGTCGCTGTCGAGATCGGCATACGGGCGATGCACGATGCGCCTGTCGGGTCGACCCGATACGGAAGTACAGGTCGATCGAACCTCCTCAACTGGAGGTTCGGTGTGCTTTCGCCGTGATCGACTGTTGGTTACGTCATCGCGGCGCCACTGTTGAGACCCACCCCCGAGTGTGTTCTCAGCAAGGAGCTCGTGATGAGCGACGTACTTCCCGGCGGCACCCTGCGCCTGTCCGAGACCCTGACCGTGACCCGCGTCGGCTACGGCGCCCTCCAGCTGGCCGGGCCCATGGCCTACGGCCCACCCCGCGACCGCGACGAAGCCTTGGCCGTCCTGCGCGCCGCGGTCGAGGCGGGGATCACCCACCTCGACACCAGCGACTACTACGGCCCGCATCTGGTGAACGGGCTGGTCCGCGAGGCCCTGCACCCGTATCGCGAGGGCCTGCACATCGCCACCAAGGTCGGCGCGCGCCGCACGGCCGAGCGCGGATGGCCCGCCGCGCTGTCCCGGCCGGAGCTGGTCCAGGCCGTGCACGACAACCTCGACCACCTGGGCCTTGAGGCGCTGGACCTGGTGAATCTGCGGATGACCGACACCCTGGCGGCGGACGACATCGTCGAGCCGTTCACGGTCCTGGCCGAGCTGCGCGAGCAGGGCCTGATCCGCAACCTCGGCGTCAGCAACGTCAGCGCGGAGCAGGTCGAGGCCGCGCAACGGATCGCACCGGTGGTCGCGGTGCAGAACCACTACAACATCGCCTTCCGGCAGGACGACGCCCTGGTGGACCGGTGTGCCGAGCAGGGCATCGCGTTCGTGCCGTTCTGGCCGTTGGGCGGGTTCCGGCCGCTGCAGGCCAAGGCGCTGGAAGAGGTCGCGGCCGATCTCGGTGCCACGCCCCGGCAGATCGCACTGGCCTGGCTGCTGCACCGCTCTCCCACGATGCTGCTGATCCCCGGCACCTCCACCCGCGCCCACCTCGCCGAGAACATCGCCGCCGCCGAGATCGGCCTGTCCGCGGAGACGCTGCGCGGCCTGGACGCCATCGCCGACTCGGCCGGCTGACCGCACCGGGCCCCATGGCGCTTCCCTGGCTCGCCCTGACCTTCCTGTCCTGCCCCGTCCTCCCTCTCCTCGTACTTCCCTTCCTCCCGCTGGAGTTCTCCCTCATGCCTCAGCCGTCCGCCGCCCGTCACCGCACGCTGGTCCTGTCCGGGAGCCTGCGTGCCACAGCCGTCACCACCCAGGTCGCCCACGCGGCCGTGGCCCAGAACCATCCCGGACACGAAGTCGTCCTGGCCACCGGCCTGGATGAACTGCCGCTGTTCAACGAGGACTTGGACACCGACCCGGCCCCGCCCGCCGTGGCCGCCCTGCGGGCCCAGGTCGCCGCCGCCGACAGCCTGCTGGTCCTGAGCCCGGTCAACAACGCCAGCATCTCGGCCGCCCTGAAGAACGCCCTCGACTGGCTCTCCCGGCCCCGCGAGGACGCCCCCCTCGCCGGCAAGCCCACCACCGGCCTGGTCGTCGGCTACCGCTCCCAGGGCGCGGAGGACCACCTGGACACGATCCTGCGCGCCACCGGCGCCCGCATCGCCCCCACCCCGACCCCCGTGCTGAGCCTGCGCACCTTCAACGGCAGCCAGGCCGCCCACGACCCGCAGGTCATCACCGCCGTGGCCCAGGCCCTCGCCGCCCTGCGCGTTCCCGATCCGGCCGTGGCATGACGATTCCCACCGCGTCCACCGCGTCCGCCGCGCTGACGGAAGCCCTGGCCTTTCTCGTGCAGTTCGCCCGCACGGCGAAGTCGACGGGATCCATCGCGCCCAGCGGGGCCGCCCTGTCCCGCGCTCTCACCCGGCACATCCGCCCCGGCAGCGCACAGCAGCCGCGCGCGGTGCTGGCCGGGCCGTACAACACCTCAATCCCCGGCAGGCCTTGTCCCGGCGCGTGCTGCGCGAGGCCATAGCCCCGCACGTGGTGGGCAGCGAGGTCGTCGTCTCCAACCTGCCGCCCGCCTACGTCCATCATCTGCTGGTCCCCGCCCGGGCGACCTGCGACTGCGGGGCTACGGCTCCGTCGTCTCGGACTCCAGCTTCGCCCGTGTAGCCGCCCCGTACACCCCGGACTCGTCCGCGGTGATGCCCCTGGCCACCTGGAACGTCCGTACGGAACTCTCCACCGTCGTGCTGAAGTCGCCGTCGTCCTTGCCGACGTACAGGTTCAACTGGCCGAGCCGTTCCTGGAGTTCGACCACCTCGGCGCCGTGGTCGCCGCGCCGCAGCACCGGTGGAGTGCTGCTGTCGGCGCCGCCCTCCTGGATGGTGCCGGTCGCGCCGACGGTCGACGGTGTGTGCGTGGGCTCGGTCGAGCGGGACGGCCTCGACGAGACCGCGGTGGCCGACGGGGACGTCGACGGCGTCGGGCTCGTGCTGACGGAGGGTGACGGCGGCGCGGACGTCGGCGACGGCGTGCCGGTCTCCCGCGACGGTGACACGGACGGCGTCGCGCTCGACGCGTCCGGCACGCTCGCCCGTACCCCGCCCGAGGCCGCGTGGTCGCGGGACGGCGTCTGGTACGACAGGAACCCGCTCGCCAGCCCGGTCGCGGCCACCACGGCGACGACGGATCCGCCGGCCGCGAGCAGGACGGTACGGCGCCGGCGCGGGGGCCTGGCGCCTTCCTCGGCCTCGTCCTCGATCTCGTAGGCGGGCGGCTCCTCGCCCGAAAGCGGTGCCGGTGGCACCGGCGACACCGGCGGCAGCAGGGACGTGGCGTCCACGGCCTGCAACGGCACCGTCTCCTCGGCCGGTAACGCCGAAGGCACCGGCGCTGCGGGCGGCGCCGCGCCGCGGTTCTCGCTGCCCGCGCCCCCCTCGCCCGTCAACTCCACGTACGGCCGTATGCGCAGCGGGTCGAAGTCCTCCGCGGCGGCCGCCTCCGCCGTGCGGGCATCGCGCAGGGCGTCCGACGCCCGCTGTGTACAGCCGCACGACGGGGTGTTGTCGGCCCCTCTGGGTGCCCCGCACTCCGGGCACTCGTGGCCTGTCGGCTCTGTCACGCGTCGTCCCTCCCTCCGCATTCCCCCCACGAACTCCAGAGATTATGCAGACCGTCTCCACAGCCGCTGTCGGTCGGCCCCCGGGGAGGGTCCCGGTAAATCGGGCGGCAACGGGACTCGACAGGCCATAACGGTGCACACCGATCACCATGGATGTGAAAGCGAGGGTGAGGGCGCTGTGCCGAGGGCGCTGTGTAACGAGAGCCGCTGGAGGTCTTCATGGCCGAGGATGCGCACGGTATGACGGGAAATATGCGAGACGCACCGATGCGGGGCAGTGCTCCCAAGAAGGGCAGTGCCGCCGAGGAACACGTGTCCGGCAATGTGCTCGTCTCCATCGGCGCCCTGCTTCTCGGCATGCTGCTCGCCGCCCTCGACCAGACCATCGTGTCGACCGCGCTGCCCACCATCGTCAGCGACCTCGGTGGTCTGGAGCACCTGTCCTGGGTGGTCACCGCGTATCTCCTGGCGTCGACGGCCGCGACCCCGCTGTGGGGCAAGCTCGGTGACCAGTACGGGCGCAAGCGGCTCTTCCAGACGGCGATCGTCATCTTCCTGATCGGTTCGGCGCTGTGCGGAATGGCGCAGAACATGCCCCAACTCATCGCCTTCCGCGCGCTGCAGGGGCTCGGTGGCGGTGGCCTGATGGTGCTGTCGATGGCGATCGTCGGCGATGTCGTGTCGCCGCGCGAACGCGGGCGCTACCAGGGGCTGTTCGGCGCGGTGTTCGGGGCGACGAGTGTGCTGGGCCCGCTGCTGGGCGGGCTGTTCACCGAACACCTCAGCTGGCGCTGGGTGTTCTACATCAACCTGCCCGTCGGCCTGATCGCCCTCGCGGTGATCGCGACCGCGCTGCGCATCCCGCGCAAGTCGATGCAGCACGTCATCGACTATCTCGGTACGTTCCTGATCGCGTCCGTGGCGACCTGTCTGGTGCTGGTGGCTTCGCTGGGCGGCACGACGTGGGACTGGGGCTCACCGCAGATCATCGGCCTGGCGGTGCTGGGCGTGGCGTTGGCGGTGGTCTTCGTACGGGTGGAGCGAAGGGCGGCGGAACCGGTCCTACCCCTCAAGCTCTTCACGATCCGCACCTTCACCCTCTCCGCGGTCATCAGCTTCATCGTGGGGTTCGCGATGTTCGGCGCGATGACGTATCTGCCGACGTTCCTCCAGGTGGTGCAGGGCATCTCGCCGACCATGTCCGGGGTGCACATGCTGCCGATGGTGATCGGCATGCTGCTGTCGTCCACGGGCTCCGGCCAGATCGTCAGCCGGACGGGCCGCTGGAAGGTGTTCCCGGTGGCGGGCACGGGCGTAACGACGATAGGCCTGCTCCTCCTCCACCGCCTGGACGAGAACAGCTCGACGACGGAGATGAGCGCGTACTTCTTCGTCTTCGGCCTCGGACTCGGCCTGGTCATGCAGGTGTTGGTCCTCATCGTGCAGAACTCGGTCTCGTACGAGGATCTCGGCGTCGCCACGTCGGGCGCGACCTTCTTCCGCTCGATCGGCGCGTCCTTCGGCGTGGCCATCTTCGGCACGGTCTTCGCGAGCCGCCTGGCGGACAAACTGACGGACGCGTTGCGCGGCACGCCTCTACCCACGGGCATCTCGGCGGACACTCTCAAATCCGACCCGAGAGGCATCAACTCCCTCCCACCGGCGCTACGAGACCCGGCGATACACGCATACGCGTCCTCGATCACCGACGTGTTCCTGTACGCGGCCCCGGTCGCGCTCCTCGGTTTCGTCCTGGCGTGGTTCCTCAAGGAGGACCGCCTGCGCGGCTCGGTCACCGCGCCCGACCTCACGGAGACGCTGGCCAGCAACCCGGTCGAGCGCTCCTCCTACGACGAGGTCTGCCGCGCCCTCTCCGTGCTCGGCACGCGGGACGGCCGGCGCGAGATCTACCAGAAGATCACCGACCGGGCGGGCTACGACCTTCTCCCGGCGGCCAGTTGGCTCCTGCTCCGCATCCGGCGCGACGGCTGGGCGGAACCGGCGGTCCTAGCCGAACGCAGCACGGTGCCCCTGCCGGTCATCCTGGCCGCGGCCCGCCAGGTCGAGGAACGCCGCCTGGCCACCCGAGAGGGCCTGGACCTGATCCTCACCCCCGAGGGCCGAGAAACAGCCGACCACCTGTCACGGGCCCGAGAAGAATCCCTGTCCACCCTCCTGGGCGACTGGTGGACCCCCGACCGCCCCACCGACCTCAACCGCCTGGTCACCGAACTCACCGACGAACTCTGCGGCTCGGACAGAGAACAACCCCACAACGGCACGGCGAAACGGATCAGTTGACCAAGCAAACCGGCCTCGCCCCCTCACCCGACCAGCTTCTTCCGGAACCAGTGCTCGGCATACGGGTCGTCGTTGTGCCGCCCGGTCTCCGCGTACCCGAGCCGCGCGTACAGGGCACGGGCCTCCACGAGGTCGCTGCGGGTATCCAGGATCAACTCCTCGGCGCCCAGGGCGCGTGCGGCCTCCTCGGCGGCCCGCACGAGGAGCGCGGCACCGCCCTTGCCGCGCAGCTCCTCGTACACGAACACGCGGGTGAGCTCGGCGGTCGTCGACCCCAGCAGCCGTACCCCCGCCGACCCGGCCGCCACGCCCCCGCACCGGCCGACCAGCAACTGCCCGCCGGGCGGGGCGAGTTCTGAGCCGGTGCGCGCGGCGATCTCGCGCTCCAGCTCGGCGGGGTCGGTCCGGCGGCCTTCGTGCAGGAGATACCAGCGGTCACTGACCTCCGTGTAGTACGCCCGCCACAGGGCGGCGGCGACGGCCGAGTCGAAGGGCTCCGGGGCGATGATCCAGTCCATGCCGGAATTCTTGCCGACCGCCACCCTCGCGGCCCACGCAGTTTGAGTGCCCGGTTCCGGGCAACCCGGAGGGGGAACCGGCCCGTTGGGCCGAAGCATCCGGAAGGCACCCATGTCCACAGGCATGATCATCATCGTTATCGTGATCGTGGCGGCCGTGGTCGTTGTCGCGGCCGCCCTCACCCTGCGAGCCCGCGGCGGCGTCGGTGGTCGGGACCTGAAGCACCGCTTCGGGCCCGAGTACGACCGCGCGGTGACCCGCCACGACGGCGACACCAAGGCCGCCGAACGTGAGCTCGCAGAGCGCGTCGAGCGGCACGGATCGCTGCGTGAGCAGCCCTTGGAGCCGGCCCGGCGCGAGCAGTTCGAGGCCCGTTGGGCGGCCGCGCAGGAGCGGTTCGTCGACTCGCCCCGGGAGGCCGTCGCCGACGCGGACCAGCTGCTCGGCGAACTCGCCACCGTCCGCGGTTTCCCCGACGGGGCCCAGTACGAGGAGCAGCTCGCCGCCCTCTCCGTCCACCACGCGCCCGACGTCAACGGCTACCGCCACGTGCACAGCGTGGCCCGCGCCGACGACACCCGCGCCGACACCGAGGAACTGCGCGAGGCGATGGTCGAGGCCCGCGCGCTCTTCGCGTCGCTCATCGACGGCGCCCGCACCTCGCAGGGCACGTCCCACGACAGGTCGCACGGCAAGACGTCCCACAAGACGTCCCACAAGCTGACCGACAGGCTCCCTGGCATGACGGCCAGGCGGTCGCACGACACCTCATCCGACAAGCAGCAGACGATCAAGGGGGGTTGACACAACCATGGCCGACGAGACCAAGAGTCCCACGCCCGCATCCACACCCACATCCACACCCACGCCGACGCCGATACCGATGTCCGAGCGTGAGGAGCGCAAGGACCGTTCGGACCGTACGGAGACGATCGCGCCGACGCGTACGAGCACCGGTACCGACGAGACCAGGACGCCCGTGCGGGCCGAGGAGAGCAAGGTCCCCGCACCCACTCCCACACCCACAGCCGCGCGGACTGACACCTCCACGCGCACCGACGAGACCAGGACCCCGGCGCAGACCCCCTCGCGTCCGAACTCCCAGACCCCGTCGTCGACTTCGTCCTCGACGCCGTCATCAACGCCGGCCTCGTCAACGCCGTCCTCGTCCCCCCTGCTCCCGCGGGACGAGACCGACAAGCTCGCCGAGCGGCTCCAGCACGCCCTGTCCGGGTTCGTCGACGACCCTCGTACGGCCGTCGAGGAAGCCGACCATGTCGTGGAGGAGATCACCGGCCGCTACACGGACGCCCTGACCCAGCGCCGCCGCACCCTGCGCAGGTCCTGGCAGGAGGGCGACGCCAAGTCCGACCACTCCGACACCGAACAACTCCGGCTGGCCCTGCGGGACTACCGCGAACTGGCGGACCGCCTCCTCCAGAGGTAGCCGCGGAGTCAGGGAACTGAGCCACACGCCGAATACGCAGGCGGCTGCACGCCGAGGGAAGTGTCGACTCCCCTCGCGGCAGCCGCCTTCGCATATGCCTCTGACTTCGCATCGGGCTCGGCTACCCTCGGGCAGCGGGGACGACCAACGGGGGGCGCGGTGAGCGACCGAGGGGAGCCGGCGCGGGCCGACGGCAGGATGGCGCTGGCCCGCCGGTTGGCCGGTCTGGTGGAAGAGGTCCGGGAGCTGCCGGGGTTCGCGGATTTCCAACGCCCCCTGTCCGCAGCGGAGTTGCGCCGTGCCGCCGCGCAAGGTCCGGTCGTCGCCGTCAACGTCACCCAGCGGCGCGCGGACGCGCTGATCGTGACGCCGGGTGAGGTCTCCCCGGTCCGCCTGGACCTCACGCTCGACGACGTCCACCGGGTCGCGGGCGCCTACGTGGAGGCCATCGAGCGGCACCAGAGCCGTCTTGAGAGGTGGGTTGAGGCGGAGGCCGCGTCATGGGAGGTGCCGACGGCCGCGAGCATCAGGGTCTCTCAGCGTGCTGGGGCAGTACTGATGGAGGCCGCGGCTTCAATGGAGCGCGTGCTCACCACGACCCTGGAATGGCTGTGGGACACGATCAGCCGGCCCGTGCTCGACGCCTGCGGCTTTCGTGAACCGCCCCCGCCCGGGCGACCGTGGCCCCGGCTGTGGTGGTGCCCCACCGGGCTGCTGAACCTGCTTCCGCTGCACGCGGCCGGGCGGCACGGTGAGGCGGGTGAAAGTTCACTGGAGCGCGCGGTGGTGTCGTACACGCCTTCCCTGCGCGCCCTGATCGAGTCCCGGTCCAGGGGCCGGTCGGCCGCGCCGGGCGGCATGCTTCATGTGGCGCTGCCCGAGACGCCGGGCCAGCGGGACCTCAAGTGCGTCGTGCACGAGGAGCAGGTGCTGACCTCGCTCTTCGGAGCCGACTGCACAACGCTGAAGGGCGTCGCGGCGGACCGGGCGTCGGTGCGCCGCGAGTTGGCGGTCCACCGCAGCGTCCACTTCAGTTGCCACGCGACCTCCCACCCCCTGCGTCCCGCCACGGGCGGGGTGCTGCTCGGCGACGGTCTGCTGACGACCGGCGAGATCGCCGAAGGGCACCGGCATCGTGACTTCGCCTTCCTCTCGGCCTGCAAGACCGCGCTGGGCGGGCTGCTTCTGCCCGACGAGTCGATGACCCTGTCCGCGGCCCTGCACTACACGGGCTACCGGCATGTGATCGCCACCCTCTGGTCCATCCACGACGAGGTCGCCGCCGAAGTGGCCGAGGGGGTCTACCGCGACCTGTGGCAGGACGGCGCCTTCCACCCCGACCGCGCTGCCGTGGCTCTGCACGGGGTGGTCCGCCGGCTGCGGGACACGTCGCCGGACGGCCCGAGCCACTGGATGCCCTTCACCCACACCGGTCCCTGAACCAGGAAAGCCGCCATGACCGTTCCGCCGTCCTCCGCGTTCGACTACTCCGAATCGTCCGATCCGCAGTTCGAGCAACACGTCGCCGACACCTTCGAGTTGACGTCGTACGGCAGGGATTTCCTGCTCGCCTCGGGCTCCTGCCCGCGCTGCGCCGCCGAGTTGGAGATCCCCGTGCCCCTCACCACCGTCCGTCTGACGTTCCGACGCGCCGTGGCCCGCAACGGTCCCCTGGTGGTCCGGATGACGTGCAATTGCGACGAGGCTCATGGCAACCGCCCTCCGAACGCCGACGGTTGCGGTGCGTATTGGCTGCTCAGAGTGCCGGAGGACCTGGCGTGACACCGCGTCGTCCGCTGCCGCCCACCCGTACGGCGAACGTCTCCGACCTGCGGCGGGCCCGGGAGCACCGCGAGATGCTCCGGGAGGCCGTACCCCGGGTGCGCGAAGCCGCCCTGGCCTGGCGCAACGGACTCGCGGCCCTGCTCGCGGGGCTGTTGGGCTTCAGTCTCGTCAAGGGGCGCTCGGACGTGGGGCAGTTGGCCGACCGCTGGGCCGTGGCCGTGGGTCTGCTCCTGCTCGCCGCGCTCGTCTGCGGTGCCTTCGGGGCGATGCAGCTGCTGCTGGCGGCCCACGGCAGGCCACGCGTCGTCGACCTGGCCTCGGCGCCGCCCCGGGCGCTCCAGGAGCAGCAGGAGGCCGTCGACGCCGCACGGCAGTTGGGCCGGGGCATCACCCTCACTCTGCTGTGCACGGCTCTGCTCGTGGCCGCGGTCGCCGCCACCTGGTACGGACCGGCGAAGGAGACCGGCCTGATGCGATTCGACAGCCCCACCGCGAAGGTGTGCGGCACTGTGCGGCGCGTCGCGGAGGGCGCGGTCGTGGTCGGAACGGGCGATGGCGAGGTTGTCGTGCCGCTGTCCACGCTGCTGTCGATGGCCCCCGTGTCCGATTGCCCCAGGGGGTGACGAGGATGTCCATGGAAGACCTGACCCGGACGTACGCCGAGCTGCAGGAGACGTACGAGCGGTTCACCCGGGACGAGAATGTGTCCCTGCTGCTCGCGCCGGAGACGACCGGACGGCTGCGAAATCTCATGGAGTGGCTCGACCGCTCGAAGGGCGAGTACGACAGACCCCTGCTCATCCGCGTGGCCCGGCTCATGGCCTGGGTCCATCTGACTCGTTGGCGTGACGACCCTCGGCGCGAAGGCGCTTCGGGGGAACTCGACCGGGCTCTCGCGATGACCTTCGTTCTGCCTTACGGCCGGGGCGGACCGGAGCCGCTCCGGTCGCTCGTCGAGGGCGGGCACCAGGCACTGATGGCCGACCCGGTGGATCCCGCGGAGCTCCAGGACTTCGCCGGTGCGTTGGTGACCATGGCGGATCGCTACGGCTGCGAGGGTGCTCTCGCCCAGGGCCTCCGCTACCAGGCACAGGTGATGGACCTGCTCTCGGAGGAAGACCCCCTGTGGCCCCCTGTCGTCATGAACCACTGCGCCGCGGTTCTGGTGCAGTGGCGGCTGACCGGCGCTTCGGAGTACCTCGACCTGGCGCTGTCCAGGGGCCGACGGGCACTTGACCGGCTGGAGGGCGCGCCGAACGCCGAACTCGCCCACCTACGCTTCCAGTTCGGTCGACTCCTCTTGGCCCGCCACGCCGAAAACCCCTCCCTCCGGGACGTGGACGACGCGATCGGGTTGCAGGAGAGGGCGATCGGGCTGGACGACGTGCCGGAGGAACTCGACAGAGAGATCCGTATCGGGATCGGCACTGCCTGGTACGTGCGTCACCGCACCAGCGGGGAGGGCGACGACCTCGACAGGGCGATCGACGCGTTGAGCGGTCTGGTGCCCGACCAGGAGCCCTTGGGCGACAGGTTCCACGAACCCGCCGACGTGCTCGCCTCCTGCCGGGAGTCCCGGGCCGCGCTCACCGGCGCCGAGGACGATCTGCGTCACGCCCTGCGCCTGAGGCTGCTTCTCGCCGCCGAGCGGGGCACGTCCGGGGACCTCGTCGATCTGGCCGGCGTACAGGAGCAGCTCTTCCAGCGCTCGGGGCGGGCCGGGCTCCTGGACGAGGCCGTCGGCAACTACGCGAAGGTCACGGCGCAGGACGCCGAGGACGCGACCGCATTCATCGGTCTCGCCTGGGCGCTCAACGTGCGCTTCGAGAGCGCCGGCGACCAGGCCGACCGCGACGACGCGATCACCGCGGCCCGTCGCTCGGTCGACCTGACTCCGCCTGACGACGCTGCCCTCGGGCGCCGGCTGGCGATTCTCGCAGCCGCCCTCACGTCACGGGCCAGGACGACGGGGAGCACACCGGATCTGGTCGAGGGACTGTCCGTCATCGACCGGGCGCTGGCGCTGCCGGACGCGTCGGACGAGGACCGGGCGCAGCAGCTCTTCAACAAGTCGGCACTGATCGCGACCCGTTACGGCATGAGCGGTGATCCCGCGGACAACGACCTCCACGTCGACCTGTGCCGCGAGGCCGTGCGCCTGCTCCCGGGCGGACATCCGAAGAAGGCGATCTACCACACCAATCTGATCGCGGCGTACCTGGAGCGCCATCGCCGTACCGAGGACGTCCGGGACCTGGAGGACGCGCTGCGGGCCGGGGACACCGCGCTCGCCGAGATTCCGCTCGATCACCCGCGCCGCGCGTCGATCTTGTCCAACCAGGCTCTCGCGCTATACCACGGTGCCGGGGGAGGGACCGAGGAAGACTTCGGCGACGGCGTCGACGCAGCCGTCGACGAAGGCAGACTTCGGCATGCCGTCCGTCTGTTCACCGAGGCACTGGCGCTGACTCCCCGCGGGCAACCGGTGGATGCCCTGATTCTCGTCAACCGGGGATCGGTCCTCTTGCGGTGCGGTGGACCCGCGGACGTCGAACTCGCCCTACGGGACTGGCGATCCGCCGCCCGCAACGAGACAGCCTCGCCCGGAGTGAGGTTGGCGGCGGCGACCGGATGGGCGCGAAAGAGTGCCGAACTCGGCCGCTGGGACGAGGCCGTGGGCGCGTACACCCTCGCCGTCGAACTGGTGACGTCCGTCGCCGGTCTGCAACTGGACCGCGCGGACAAGGAGACCCAGCTGACCGGTTGGGTCCCGGTCACCTCGGAGGCCACGGCCGCCGCCCTGGAGGTGGACGATCCGGAGACGGCGCTGGAACTCCTGGAGGCGGGCCGCTGTGTGCAGTGGAACCAGCAACTGCGCGATACCGCTGAACTCGCGCTGCTGGCCGACGTCCGGCCCGATCTCGCCGGGGAGATCGAACGGGTGTCGGCGGCCCTCGGGGTCGTCTGGCCCGCCCCTCCTGAACTGGCGTCCCTGGAGGGCGTTCTCGCCGAGGGCGGAGGCTGAGTCAGCCCGCCGGAGGCTCAGAGAGCCCCGCCCGGCGCTCCCGCCACTCACGTACGACGTCCTCGACGTCGTAGGGCTTCTTGCCCAGGGGAGGGCCGGGCGGCGGCTTGAACATCATCTCGCGGATCTTGGCGTTGACTTCGGTGATGATCTTGCGGACGATACGTTCGGACGGGGCCGCGTACGCCGCATCGAGCGCGTCCTCGGCCTCCTTGCGCAGGGCCAGTGTGGGCGGCAGGACCGAGAAGCCCTCGCGGGCCAGTTTCTGCCTGATCCACCAGAGTTCGTCGTAGGACGTGTCCGCGCCGTTCGGCAGGGGTTTGCCGGCGCCGGGGAGCTTGGCGAAGTCGCCGCGCGCCTCCGCGTCGCGGATCTGCTTGTCCACCCAGGAATCGAACGGCACGCCGGGAGGCTTTCGCTCGGTCATGAGTCCATTGTGCCGGACGTGACATGGCCGGGCGATTTATCATGCGGCGGCTGCATAAGGACACTTCAGGAGGAGCGCCGCGTGCTCGAACTCACCATGGCCACCGTCTCCGGGACGGAAGAGGGGGCCACGGCCGGCATGCTCATGGCCGAAGCGCCGAGTGAACCCGGTGCCGTGCTCCGGGTGGGGCGGGACAAGTCCGTGTGCCGGCTGGCGACGCCGGACGACTGGCTGTTCGTCTCGCGGGTCCATCTGGAGTTCCTGTGCGGCCCGGAGGGCGTCTGGCAGGTCTCCTGGCTGCGCGGCTCGCAGCCCGACCCGTCGTCCGAAGTCCGCCTGATCGTGGGGGAGTACGCACAGCCCCTCGTCTACGGCGGCAGTGTGACCCTGCCCCGGGGCGGCAGCGGCGAGATCATCGTCCAGGACCGCACCGCCCCACGCAGCGTCAACGTCGGCTTCTACCACGAGGGTTGAGCACCAGTAGGGGCCTAGGCCAACACCCGTGCCAGTGCGAACCCGTCGTATCCCTTCGTGCCCACCGTCTGGATCGCCGTCGCGCTCAACTTCGGGTGGGCGCCGATCAGTTCGATGGCGGCGCGGGTGCCCACCACGTCCGCGGCGGTGCTGTCCCGGTCGGTGACGCGGCCCTCCCGGACGACGTTGTCGACGACGATCAGGCTGCCGGGGCGGGTCAGCTTGAGCGCCCACTCGACGTAGTGCGGGTTGTTGCCCTTGTCGGCGTCGATGAAGACCAGGTCGAAGGGGGCCGGGTTCTCCTCGGCCAGCTTGGGCAGCGACTCCAGGGCCGGGCCCACCCGCACCTCGACGAGGTGGTCGAGGCCGGCCCGCGCGATGTTGGCCGTCGCGACCTCCGCGTGCCTCGCGCTGAACTCCAGGGAGATCAGCCGGCCGTCGGCGGGCAGCGCGCGGGAGAGCCAGATCGTGCTGTAGCCGCCCAGGGTGCCGATCTCCAGGATCCTCGTGGCGCCGTGGATCTGGGCGAGGAGGTGCAGGAGCTTGCCCTGCGGGGCGGTCACCGCCGCGTGCGGCAGACCGGCCGCCTCGCTGTCGCGCGTGGCCGCCGTCAGGGCCTCGTCCTCCGGGGTGAGGTGGGTGGTGAAGTAGTCGTCGACCGCGTCCCAGACCTGCGACTCGCTCATGAGTCCGTGCCTCCCGTTGCCTGGCGGATGTCTTCTTAGAGTTTCTAACTAGGTGTGCTAACGAGCATGGTCCTGTGCGGGTTCCCCGTCGAGGGCGTCACCACTCTGCGCGGACTCCGCCCGGCGCCGTGACCGTCGTACCGCCCATGTCGTCGCGGTCGTGACCGTCAGCAGGAAGGTGCCGAGGACCGTGAGCAGCCAGGCCGGCAGCCCGGCCACCGTGCGCAGCCGCTCCTCGTAGATCACCTGCTGGAACGGGGCGTCCGAGGCGGCCCGGCGCAGCACGTGGTCGCCGGTGATCGACGAGGGGCGCGGGAACTCCTGGGCCACCGCGGTCAGGTACGGCGTGCCCGCGGCCAGCGCGGCGAGCGGGCCCGACGCGCCGGTGACGCGCCCGGCGTACGTGACGCGGGGCGGCTCGCCACCGATCGCCGAGCGGGGTTCCATGCGATGCGCGGCGAGGACGTACAGGCCCAGCGACTGCGGTGTGGCCGCGAGGGCGGACAGGCGCATGGGGTAGACGGGCTGGTCGGCCTCGAAGGTGAGGTGGAGCGGGTCGAGGGTGCCGTCGAGCGGGACGCCCGCGCTGTCGGGGGCCAGCCGGACCGCCACGTACTCCCAGCGGCGGTCCACGTACGGGCGCAGGGCGGTCGAGAGGCGTGGGGGGAGGGCGAAGCCGTTGCTGCCGAGCCAGGTGTCAAGTGCCGCCGGGTCGGTGGCCGTGAGGCGGGCCACGTCGAAGGGGCCGAGCTTCTGGCGGCCCACCACACCCACGCCCGGGGCGTCTCCGGGACCCGGCGGGGGTGCGCCCGCCTCGTCGCCCATGACCAGCGGCCAGTCGCCGTCCTGGGGCCAGAAGTGGTACCGGGTGCGGTCGACGGGCGCGGTGAGGGCGGCGAGCCGGGTGAACAGCGCCGGGTCCCCGAGCCGCACGGTCGCCCGGTGCGGCACCGGCATGATCCACGCGGCCCGCTCGGCGTCCCCGCCGACGGTCAGGCTCATCACGATCTGCTCCTGCCGCCCGTCCCAGCGCACGACGGACTCCTCGCGCCCCACGGTCACCCGCGTCCGCTCCCCCGGGATCATCGCCCCGCAGCCGCACGCGTACGCCGGCGCGATCAGCGACCCCAGCTGGATCCCGAGCAGTGTCACGACCACGGCCAGCACGCGCGCGCGGGCACTGTTTCTCCGTCGGAACCAGCCCATGCCCCGAAGCCTCCTGATGCCGTCGACAGAGGTTCAGACGGTACGGCGGAGCGGCGGGTTCCGGGGGTGTTTCCGGACAGTTATCGGGGCTCCACCGAGGGTGCCGAGCCCGGCAGGGGGCGGCCCGCCGACTCGGTCATGCGCCAGACGGCGAAGCCGCCGATCAGGGCCGCCGCCATCATGTAGTACGCGGGCATCATCAGGTCGCCGGTCGCGCCCACCAGGGCCGTCACCACCAGCGGGGTCGTGCCGCCGAACAGCGACACCGACACGTTGAAGCCGATGGAGAGCGAGCCGTAGCGCACCCGCGTCGGGAACAGGGCCGGGAGCGCGGACGGCATCGCGGCCGTGAAGCAGACCAGGAGGAGGCCGAGAGCGGCCATGCCGAGCGCGACCGCGGCCAGGCTGCCCTGGCGGATCAGCAGCAGGGCCGGGACCGACAGGAGCAGGAAGCCGGCGCAGCCCGCCGCGATCACCGGGCGGCGGCCGACGCGGTCGGTCAGGGCGCCCGCGAACGGCTGGACGGCCATCATCAGCACCATCACGCCCAGCACCACGAGCAGCCCGTGCGTCTCGTCGTACTTGAGCTCGCTGGTGAGGTAGCTCGGCATGTACGACAGCAGCATGTAGTCGGTGACGTTGAAGACCAGCACCAGGCCCACGCACAGCAGCAGCGCCCGCCACTGGCCCGTCACCATCTCGCGCAGCGGCACCTTCGGCCGGTTCGCCTCGGACTTCGCGACCTCGGCGGCGAAGGCCGGGGTCTCCTCCAGGCGCAGCCGCAGATACAGGCCGATGATCCCCATCGGGCCCGCGATCAGGAACGGGATCCGCCAGCCCCAGGACGTCAGGTCGTCCGTGGACAGCAGGGCCGTCATCAGCGTGACCAGGCCCGCGCCGCCGACGTAACCGGCCAGCGTGCCGAACTCCAGCCAACTGCCCAGGAACCCGCGCCGCTTGTCCGGCGCGTACTCGGCGATGAAGGTGGACGCGCCCGCGTACTCACCGCCGGTCGAGAAGCCCTGGACCAGGCGTGCGGCCAGGAGCAGCAGCGGGGCGCCGACGCCGATCGAGCCGTACGACGGGATCAGGCCGATCGCGAACGTGCCCGCGGCCATCATGATCATCGTCAGCGCGAGGACCTTCTGGCGGCCGATCCGGTCGCCCAGCGGGCCGAAGACCATGCCGCCGAGCGGGCGGACCAGGAAGGCCGCGGCGAAGGCGCCGAAGGTGGAGAGCAGCTGGGCGGTGGGGTTCCCGGACGGGAAGAACACCTTGCCCAGGGTCACCGCGATGTAGCTGTAGACGCCGAAGTCGAACCACTCCATCGCGTTGCCCAGCGCGGCGGCCTTCACGGCCCGCCGGACCAGCGCCGGATCGGTGACGGTGACGTCGGAAGCATCGGTAGTGCGGGCGGGGGCGGGGTACTCGGACGGGGGACTGGGGGTCTTCTCTAGGAGGGACATATCCGACCGACCATAAGGGCGGTCGGGCCACCTACGTGGCGTATGCAATCGGTTGCGCAGGGCATCGAAAAGGCGTGTGCGCAGGCCCGCTCACCCGCCTCCGAGCGGTTCCCGGCGGGCGCTACTGTGATCCATCTCGCGTCTCGGCGAGGCAACCCAACCCCTGGCGCACTATCGTCGTCCAGACAAAAGGAGAACGGACGACAGGTGAAGCCGGGGTAGCCTGCGTCTCTCTGTGGGGGCACACAGAAAACGGGGCGGGAGGCCTACGAGGCGTGGCGAACGTGGAGCACAGCGGGCGACCGGCGGATGCCTTCCGGGCAACGGCCGCAGGAGCCGTCAGAGGGCGGCTGCGGGCGGCACGCATGGGTCTGTGGCTGGTCGCCGCGATACTGGCCGTCCGCCAGGTCGTCGTCGTCCTGAGCACCCCCGAGGGCGAGCGGCTCACCGACCTGGAGACCTGGGTCGGTACCAACGGTGTCCTGCACGTGAACGGGTCGCTGTACGACTCGACGCGCTTCACCGGTACGCCCTTCGGCGGTCTCGTCCTCAAGCCGCTCACCAAGGCCGCCGAACAGGCCCTCGGCTGGGGCTGGACCTTCGGGACGCTGCTCCTGGTCGTCGCCCTCGGTCTGATCGCCGCCCGCGCCCTGCCCAAGCCCGTCACCCGCCGCAGCGCGCTGCTGGCCGCGCCCGTCGCGATCAGCCTGCTGATGCTGTCGCTGCCGGTGCGCAACACGCTCTGGCTCGGCCAGACCAGCATCATCCCGGTCCTGCTCGTGCTGCTCGGCTGCTTCACCGTCCGCGGCGAGCGGACCGGCGGCCTGCTGATCGGCATCGCCGCGGCCCTCCAGCCGACCGTGCTGCTCTTCGCGCCGCTCCTGTGGTTCACCGGCCGCCGCCGCGCCGCCGTCTCCGCCGCGGTCACCTTCGCCGCGTGTACGGCGATCGCCTGGGCCGCGATGGCGCACGACTCGTACACCTACTGGGTGCACCACATGGCGGGCACCGGGCTCGGCGGCCCCGCCGACGACCTCGCCAACCAGTCGCTGCACGGCGCGCTGCTGCGGCTCGGGCTGTCCGGGCCGCTGGAGATCGGCCTGTTCCTCACGCTCGGTGCCGCCGTCGCCGTCCTCGGGGTGCGCCGCGCCGTCCACTACGCGCGCGACGGGCAGCTGCTGCTCGCGGTCGCCATCACCGGCTGCGCGGCCATCGCCGTGTCCCCGACCACCTGGCAGCACCAGCTGCTGTGGGTGCTGCTCGCGGTCGTCGGGCGGGTCGGCAAGCGAGCCTCCGACCGGTACGTGTGGCCGGTCGCCGTCGTCCTGGTGATGACGCTGCCCGCCAAGATGATGCTGCCGAACATGTCGGCGATGTACGCCCTGCGCGACAACGTCGTCCTGCTCGCCGCCCTCGCCGCGGCCACCGTCATCCCGTTCCTGTCGCGCACCTCGCCGTACTACCGCTCGCCGATCCCGACCGAGTACGCGGCCCCCGTGCCGGCCCGCCTCAAGCACGTACCGCTGCTGCCGTTCCTGCGCAGGGTCCTCACCCGCCCGAACCTGCTGCTGGAACTGCTCCTCATCCGCGTCACCTACGCCGCCTACCAGAAGGTCCGGCTCGCGGCGACCGGCGGCTCCAACTCGGCCGGCCGGGTGCGGGCCGAGGAGCACGGGCACCAGATCCTCGACATCGAGCGGTTCCTGCACATCGACATCGAGCACTGGGTCAACCACGCGGTCGTGAAGGTCGACTTCCTGCGGAATTTCTTCGACTTCTACTACGAGTCGTTCCACTTCATCGTGCCGCTGTCCGTCATGGCCGTCCTGTATGTGCGCCGCCCGGTCGACTACCGCTGGGCCCGTACGTCCCTCGGGTTCGCGACCCTGCTCGCGCTGGTCGGCTTCTGGCTCTACCCGCTGGCCCCGCCGCGCCTGCTGCCCGGCCTCGGCGTCATCGACACCGTGCACGGCGTCCAGGACTTCTCCAAGCCGGACTACGGCACCCTGACGGCCCTGACCAACCAGTACGCGGCGATGCCCTCCCTGCACTTCGGCTGGGCCCTGTGGTGCGGTGTCGTGATCGCGATCATCGCGCCGAAGTGGTGGATGAAGGCGCTGGGCCTGCTGCACCCGTTCTTCACCGTCTCGGCGATCGTCGCGACCGGCAACCACTGGGTGCTGGACGCGGCCGGTGGCGCGGCGGTCGTCGGCGCCGGCTTCGGGCTGTCGTACCTGCTCCAGGGACCGCGCGCGGAGTTCACGCGCAAGGCGGCCGAGAAGGCCGAGGAGAAGGAGCCCGTGAAGGAGCCCGCTCCGAGCTGAGCGGGCCTGTGCCGCCCACGATCCCGCGGCAGCTGCCTATGAACCGGTGGCGGGATCTCCCGTACCTCGCCGGGGCTCCCCGTCCCCGTCTCCATCTCCGTCCTGGCGGAACACGGAGTCCACCAGCTCCAGGTCGGCGTCCGTCTCGGCCCGCGACCGGAACTGCGCCCTGGCCAGCCACAGCCCCACCGCGAGGACGAGGACCGCCCACACCACCCCCGACGCCTCGGCGACGGTCCGCCCCGGACAGCTGCCGGTACTGCCCGGCAGGTCGCCGTGGTAGGCGGGCGGCAGACACTGCGCCGAGGCGGACGAGGGCCCGTCGAGAACGACGAGGACGACCGCGACGATCAGCGCGCACAGCCGTACGGCTCGGGAGCCGGTCATGAGTGCGCTCCCCTCGCCGGGAGGACGGGCCGGTGGGCTTCCACGGGCGCTCCCTTCAACTCCAACACGCGTGCGCGCAGCGGAAGTTCGTCCGGTACGAAGATGTCGGCGCCGCGACGGCCGCGGTGCACGTGCTGCGTCGCGAGGTCGAGCTGCGCCTGCTGCAACCGCAGGAGGTGCCGCACCCCCGCGACACCGTCACGGCGCCACACCCGCAGTTCGAGCCGGAGCCGGCGCGGCGGCGAGAGCAGCAGGCCGATCTCGGGCTCCGTGACCGCGCCACCGCCCGTGCCGGCCTCCGCGCGCAGCGCACCGGCCAGTCCCAGCGCCTGGGCGCGCAGACCGCGGCGCAGGATCACGAGGCAGAGCACGACGAACACCCCCGAGGTGACGGCCGTCATCAGCGGCACACCCACCAGCGCACCGAGGGTGTCGCTGCCGGAGAACCAGTCGTCGCGCCGCTTGGCGAGCTGCCCCAGCACGATGTCCGTCTCGAAGTGCCCGCCCACCGCCGCCAACACCCCGCCCCCGACGGCCAGTCGGCGGTCCCGGCGCTCCGGCAGCCAGCGGGCCGCGCCGAACCCGGCGCCCACCAGCGCGGTGAACGCCACCTGCACCGCCATGAGGCCGACCACCTGCCGGGTCCAGAACTCGGCGGCGGGCTGGGCCGGCTGCCCCGCCGACCCGAGCGAGCCCATGTAGTCGCTCATGTAGCTGACGGTCTCGGTGAGGTTGAACCCGAGACCGACCGCCGCGCCGATGACCAATCCCGAGACCACGCCGTCGAATTGGCGCCGGAAGAGCAGGAACAGGACGGCGACACCGGCCGCCTTGCCCAGCTCCGACACCAGCGCGCTGTTCAGGCAGCCCACCGCGAAGAGCGCGCGGGCGCTGTCCCGGGGGCGGGACCAGTCGAGCAGATAGGAGGGGCCGTACCGTCCCTCCCAGACCACCATGGTGAGGGCGAAGCCGCCGGCGATCAGCGCGCCCCAGCCGAATCCCAGGAGCAGCAGCCGGCCGGGCACCCGTCGGAACAGCTGCAGCCGGTGGAGAAGGTACAAGGCCGCGGCGGTGGTGGGCAGACAGAGCAGCAGCCGGGGCAGGTTGCCGGCGAGGAGGTGCAGCGCCATCGTCGTGAAGGGCAGCGACAGGGCGGCCAGGATGCCCAGTCGACAGCTGCGTACGGCGGCGGCGCGTGCCGTGGGGTCGGCGGCCGGTGCGGCCTGCCGCCGGGCGAGGAGCACGGCCAGCGCCAGCGCGATGCCCCAGCCGACGAACAGCAGGACCCGCGTCACCTTGAAGACCTCCGGCTCCGGCTGGAGGTACACGGTCATGAGGCCGAAGGGCGAGGTGATGTCGGGCGCCGCCCAGAAGAGGATCTGCGCGACGCCATAGGCCACCGACAGGGCGGCGGCCACCAGGATCGCCGTGGGCAGCCCGTGCCGGGGGACGCGTGCGGGCGGCCAGGACGGGGGTGGCGGGAGGACGCGGGCGGCCTGGTTCACGGGGCATCGCCGCCCTGCGCGGGGGCGGGGAGGCTGAGCCAGTCGCTGGGGAGCGAGGGGTAGGTGTCCGTGGGCGGTTCCCCGAGTGACGGGAAGGAGAGGGAGGGGTACGGGTGACTCGGGTCGCCGGTGGGCCAGGAGGTGGGCCACGAGGTCGGGATCCCCGTGAGCCAGTCGCTCGGATAGCCGCTGGGCAGGGGCAGGTCGGTCCTGCCGCTCGGCAGCAGGTCCGTGGGCAGGGCCGACGCGATAGGTGTCTGGAGAACGGCCGGCACCTCCGGCTCGGTGGTGGCTCCCAGGACGGCGGCGACCACGAGGGCCACGGCTCCGGTACCGCCGACGGCGGCCATCAGCCGTACGTAGGGCCGCCGCCCGGTCTCCGACTCGTCGCCGTCGCCTTCGTCGGCTCCGTTCCGGATCTCCTCGTACGAGGGTTCCGGGGGCTCGGGCGGACGGGGAGGTGTTTCAGGTGGCGGGTGGTTCTCTTCCTCGGCGGACGGCATGGCTGTCTCCCTCGGGACGGCGTGGCGTGGCGGCGGAGCGGACGGCCGCGCGGCGCAGGGGGCTCGCGGCGGCCGGGACGGACAGGCGCCGGCGGCGGCGCCACAGCAGCAGGGCGAGCGGGAGGAGCAGCGTGGGGGACAGCCGCAGCGCCAGCTCCCAGGCCGACGAGCCGGCACCCGACGCGCCGAGCCCGGCGGCCTGACGCGGGGTGGGCGAACCCAGCCACAGGGCGTCGGACGGGTCGTGGCCCGCGGGCTGCTTCAGGGAGGTGCCGACGTCGTCGGACATCGCCCCGTACCGCCGCGCGAAAGCGGCCTCCGAGACCTCCCGCAGCGGCACCCGGGCCAGGTCGACACCCCCGTACGTGAGGAGCCGCCGGGTGACCACACCGTTCACGGTGATGTCACGGGCGACACTGAACTCGCCCTTCGTGTGGGACTCGACGTACTTGTCGAAGGTGTCCCTGGGCCGCCACCCGGTCGTCGTCTCCCACGGTCCGACGTCGCCGCCGTCGACCAGGTCGCCGTAGGCGGTGTCCCGCGACCGGCTCAGCTCGCGGTACCACTCGGCGGCCACCCGCGCGAGATACACGCGGCGCAGATCGGCGTACTGCGGGCCGGAGTTGACGCTCTTCCTCAGCTGCGGCAGCACCAGGCTCCGGAACAGCGACTCGTTGTGGCTCCGGGTGGCCTCGTCCTGCCCGGCACAGGCGCTCGCGGTCTGCCCGGCCGAGCGGTACGCGGACTCCGTCCTCACGTCCAGCGGCGCCTTGAGGATGTACAACTTGTCGCCGTCGCGGCGGACTTCAGCGGGCCCGGGCACGATCCATACGCGGTCGGCGGAGCAGTCTCCCCGGAGGCGGGACCAGAACTCCCTGCCGTTGGCGGTGTCGGGGTGGATGAGCTGTCCGACGTCCTTCTTGAGCCGCAGATCCGCCTGGAGCATGACGCGTCCGGCGTCGGTGCGGCCGAGCCGTTCGTCGACGATCCGGTCCGGTTCGCCGGGGTTGAGGTTGACCCAGTAGGCCGACGGACTCAGTTCCAGCCAGGTGAAGAACGCGTCGGAGGTGAGCCGTGCCGCGTCCACGCCGAGCGCCGGTGAGGTGCCGCCGGTGGCGGAGGCCGGGGCCCGGAAGGAGTACTGCAGGCCGCTGCCGTCGCCGGGGTCGGACAGATAGCGCAGTTCGAGGGAGGAGAAGTCGATGCCGCCCGGTGCCTGGGGGACGGGTTCGGCGAGCGCCTTCACGAGGCCGCTGCCGGCGACTCCCGCACTCTCGCCGCACGCCGCCGGTACCGCGGCGGCGGGCCCCGCCACGAGCGCGGCTCGGTGGACCCCGGAGCGCGCCGGAGCGAGCCCGAGGGCGCACGTGCCCCCTTGGCCGGTCCCTTGGCCGGTTCTGAACACCTTGTTCGTCTCTTTGGCCGTCTCGTACTTGCGCTCGATGTTCGCCTCCTTGAGCTCGGCCATGCGTGCCTTCTCCTGTGCCTTCTCCTGCGGCACCTTCTTGTCACCGAGCTTGGCTTCGGCCGCCTCGGTGAGCAGACGCTTCATCAGGGCCTTGTAGCCCTTCGACCGATAGCGGACGGCATAGCTCACCTCCGTGCCCGGCGGGATCGCGGAAGCGCACTTCGAGCAGGGGGAGTTGTCCGTGTAGACGTGGAAGAACCGGTCGGGATCGTCCACGCCCACATAGTGGGCAGCGCTGATCATCATGAGGATCTCGGAGTGGAGACGCTCCAGCGTGACGTCGTCGTCGTGGAAGACCGAGCGGTCGTTGGTCTTCTTGATGACGAGGAACCGCCCGATCCCCGGCTGGTCCCGGAGACCGAGTGCCCGGTAGAGCGCGGGATTCGTCCGCCGCAGCTCGGCGACGTCGACGACCTCGAAGCCCTTGGTCCGCAGACCGTCCAGGCCCGTGATGTCCAGGAACCCCATGGCCAGGTTCCGTCCCACATCGGCGGGGCTGGCGATGCCCCTCGCCAACCGGGCGATGTACGCCATCCGCCCGATCGGATTCTCGAACCACGGGTCGAGTTGCGTGCCCGGCGGCTCCGCCTGACCGGCGAGCGCCGGTGGCCCCGCGAGCGTCGGTGGCGCCGCGAGCCCTAAGAGCAGCGCGACGGCGGCGACCGTGACGAGAACGGCTCGCCGCACCCCTCGAATCACAGCAGAACCCCCGTAATGCTGTGCAGAACCCCCGTAATGCCTGCGCTCTCCAGGCTGTCCGCGTCACCAGAAGCGGTCAACCCCACGGATGAGACAAAACGGATGAGACAAAAGGGCGCGCCCATGCCTGGACGGGCCGGCGGCGCCGGGAAGGCCGCCGGCCCGAGTGTGGCGGGGCGGGTCAGGCCGTGCGGACCTGGAGGTGCTTCACTCCGTTGATCCACGCGGAGCGCAGCCGGTCGGGGTCGCCGGCCAGGGTGAGGTCCGGGAGGGCGTCGGCGATCGCGTTGAAGATGAGGTCGATCTCCAGGATGGCCAGCGACTTGCCCAGGCAGTAGTGCGGGCCCCCGCCACCGAAGCCGAGGTGGGGGTTGGGGTCGCGGGTGATGTCGAAGGCGTCGGGGTCGGTGAAGACCTCGGGGTCGTGGTTGGCGGAGGCGTAGAAGACGCCGACCCGGTCGCCCTTCTTGATGAGCTTGCCGCCGAGTTCGGTGTCCTGGGTCGCGGTGCGCTGGAAGGCGTTGACCGGGGTGGCCCAGCGGACGATCTCCTCGGCCGCCGTCGCGGGCCGCTCCCGCTTGTACCGCTCCCACTCCTCGGGATGGGTGAGGAAGGCGTGCATCCCGTGCGTGATCGCGTTGCGGGTCGTCTCGTTCCCGGCCACCGCCAGCATGAGTACGAAGAAGCCGAACTCGTCGGAGTTCAGGTTCCCTTCGTCCTCCGCGGCGACCAGGGTGGTGACGATGTCCTTGGCCGGGCACTGCTTGCGGTCGGCGGCCATGTTCATCGCGTAGGCGATCAGTTCGGTGGCCGACTCGGCGCCGACCTCCTCGGTGATCGCGTACTCGGGATCGTCGTACGAGATCATCTTGTTGGACCAGTCGAAGATCTTGGTGCGGTCGTCCTGCGGGATGCCGATGAGTTCGGCGATGGCCTGGAGGGGCAGTTCGCAGGCGACCTCGGTGACGAAGTCGAACGGGCCCGCGTGGGTACGGGCGTTGGCCGCGATGGCGTGGGCGCGCTCGCGCAGGCGGTCCTCCAGGGCGCGGATGGCCCGCGGGGTGAAGATGCGCTGCACGATCTGGCGGACCCGGGTGTGCTCCGGCGGGTCCATGTTCAGCAGGATCAGTTGCTGCGCGTCGATCGCGTCGCGCTCCATGTGCTCGTGGAAGCGGATGATCGCCGTGTTGGTGGTCGACGAGAACAACTCCGGGTGCGTGGACACGTACTTGACGTCGGCGTGCCGGGTCACGGCCCAGTAGCCCTCGTCCTGGAAGCCGGCGATGCCTGCCCGCTGGGGGATCCAGCAGACCGGTTCGACCCGGCGCAGTTCGGCGAACTCCGGTAGCGGAACGCGGTGGTGAAGCACGTCGGGGTCGGTGAGGTCGAACCCGTCGGGGAGAGCTGGACAGGACATGGGTGACTCCAGCTGAAGTCTGACGGTCCATCAGGAATTGCCGTGAAGGTAGTAACGGGTTCTACAAGAGGCAAGGGGTATGGCAGCCCTAATTAACTGCACGCCCCTTGCGGTTACGGACGGACTGTCAGCAGACTGCACAAAGAACTAGAACACGTACTAGTTCTGCGTGGCGGGTGGGCCGGGACGCCCGCGCCGCGCGGGTACCGGATGGAGAGGATCCACCCCCATGGCCGCGGAACCCGTGATCGTCGAAGCCGTACGCACCCCCATCGGCAAGCGCGGCGGCGCGCTCGCCAATCTGCACCCCGCCTACCTACTTGGCGAGACCTACCGCGAACTTCTGGGCCGCACCGGCATTCCCGCCGACGCGGTCGAGCAGATCGTCGGCGGCACCGTCACCCACGCCGGCGAGCAGTCCATGAACCCCGCGCGTACGGCCTGGCTGACCGTGGGCCTGCCGTACGAGACCGCGGCGACCACCGTCGACTGTCAGTGCGGCTCCTCGCAGCAGGCCTCGCACATGACCGCCAACATGATCGCGGCCGGCGTCATCGACGTCGGCATCAGCTGCGGCATCGAGGCGATGTCCCGCGTGCCGCTCGGCTCGGGCTCCAAGCACGGCCCGGGCAAGCCGTTCCCCGACGAGTGGAACGTCGATCTGCCCAACCAGTTCGAGGCGGCCGAACGCATCGCCCGCCACCGGGGGTTGACCCGGGAGAACGTCGACTCCCTCGGCCTCATCTCGCAGGAGCGCGCGGCCAACGCGTGGTCCGAGGAGCGCTTCAAGCGGGAGACGTTCGCGGTCCAGGTGCCGACCACGGAGGAGGAGCAGCGGGCCGGTCAGGGCATGTGGCGGCTCGTCGACAAGGACGAGGGCCTGCGCGACACGTCCATGGAGGCGCTGGCCCGCCTCAAGCCGGTGATGCCGACGGCGATCCATACGGCGGGCAACTCGTCGCAGATCTCCGACGGAGCGGCGGCCATCATGTGGGCGTCGAAGAGGATGGCTCGCGCCCTGAAGCTGAAGCCGCGGGCGCGGATCGTGGCGCAGGCCTTGGTGGGCTCCGACCCGCACTTCCACCTGGACGGGCCGATCGACGCCACGCGGGCCGTGCTCGGCAAGGCGGGCATGACCCTGAAGGACATCGACGTCGTCGAGATCAACGAGGCGTTCGCGTCAGTGGTGTTGAGCTGGGCACAGGTCTTCGAGCAGGACCTGGAGAAGGTCAACGTCAACGGCGGCGGGATCGCGCTGGGGCACCCGGTGGGAGCGACCGGGGCCCGTCTCATCACGACGGCACTTCATGAACTGGAGCGGGCGGACAAGGAGTTCGCGCTGGTGACGATGTGTGCGGGTGGCGGTTTGGCGACCGGCACGATCATTCAGCGGCTGTAGACGTCCAGTTCAGGAATGTGGTGAAGGCGGCGGGGTCGATCTTGAGGATCGGTCCCGCCGGGTTCTTTGAGTCGCGGAGGGCGACGGGGTTGGTGGGGGAGGAGGTTTCGGCGACCTCCACGCAATCGCCGCCCTGGTCGCTGCTGTAGCTGGACTTACGCCACTTGCTGCTCGCCATAGCGGTCCTCCATCACGCGCCGGATCAACTCCGCCGATTCCCTGAGGGAGAGTGCGGCGGCTCGGAGATGATCGTATCGGAGCGAGCAGTCTTTGACGGTGTCCGGGTTGGCAGTGGGATGCCCGCTTCCGTAACCCTCGGTGTAGACGATCGTCGGGTCGCCGGTGAAGCGGTAGATGTTGAATGAGCCTGTGAGTCCCGCGTGTGCTCCGGCGGCGAACGGCAGCACCTGGATGTTGATCCGGGGATTGTTCTCGAAGCTCAACAGGTGCGCGAGTTGACCGCGCATGGTCGCCGGACCACCGATTTCCTGGTGCAGCGCGGCCTCGCTGAGGACCATCCAGAAGACCGGCGGCTCGCCCTTCTCGAAGATGCGCTGGCGCGCGAGCCGCACGGCGGTGCGGTCGTCGAGGTCGGTGTCGTCCAGCGCGCCGAGCACGGCACGGACGTATTCCGGAGTCTGCAACAGCCCGTGGACCATGCCCATCTGGAACGTGCAGATCTCAGTCGCCCGCACCTCCAGCTCGGCAACCTGCTGAAACCAGGCTGGTAGTTGACTTCGCAGGACCAGTTCGACGAGCCTCGACAGCGACCCGCCCGTCCCCAGCGCCGCGTCCACCCGTTCGCTGAACTCCCGCGTCGGCAACTTCCTCGCCGTTTCGATCTGGCCGACCAGTGACCCCGTGTAGTTGACGATGTCGCCGAGCTGCCGTTGGGTCAGGGCCGCCGCCTCGCGGTAACGGCGCAGTTCGTAGCCGTAGTAGTCGAGTGGCGAGGCGCCGGGGTCGAGGACGTTGATGTTGGTCACGCAGGGCCCCCTCTCGGGCAACTCGGTCCACAGACGGACCGGTTGTGTCCATTCGGTAGCCCAGGGTAGTCGCGCGGCGTCACCCTCGTCCTGTGAACGGATACCTTCCCCCCACGTACCGCATGCGCCTGACCGTAGGCGAACACTCGGTACGTCACATTCGCCGTATCGTGCGCTCGCTGCTCGACGAGTGGGAGCTGCTGGAGCTGTGTGACGCCGCGGAGTTGGGCGTCAGCGAGCTCATCACCAACGTCGTCCGCCATGTCCCGGACCGGCGCTGCACCGTGCTGATGCTGCGGGTGGCGGCGGGGATGAGGGTGGAGGTGTCCGACGGGGTGCCCGAACTGCCGGTGATGGCAGCGGAGTTGTCCATGGACGCGGAGGGCGCCCGCGGGCTCGTACTGCTCGATGCCGTGGCCGACAAGTGGGGTGCGGAGCGGGTGAGCGGGGGTGGGAAGAGGGTGTGGTTCGAGTGCTGGAGACGGTGACGGGGTGCGGTCATGTCAGGGTCGCGGACGGGTCGCCGTCGGCGCGTTCGGCCGACAGCAGCATCCTCGGGTCGGGCAGGTGATGGAGCTCGTACCGCCCGGGCTCGGCGAACGCCCGCGCCACCGACTCGGTCACCTCGAAGGTCATCGCGGCCGCCGACAGCTGCCACC
The DNA here is from genome assembly GCF_053599215.1 of Streptomyces sp. NPDC001002. Classification (NCBI taxonomy): domain Bacteria; kingdom Bacillati; phylum Actinomycetota; class Actinomycetes; order Kitasatosporales; family Streptomycetaceae; genus Streptomyces; species Streptomyces sp. NPDC001002. The sequence continues at coordinate 66,644 of NZ_JBSFLV010000001.1, forward strand.
GGGTCCCGGCCCCGTGCACGGTCACCGCGTCCACGGCGCACCGCACCGGAGCCGGCGTGCGCAGCACCTGCCACAGGGCGCCGGTCCGGCTCTCCCTCACGAGGAGCCACATGAGCATCATGAGCATGGTGCCCAGATAGGCGCTGACCCCGAAGACGATCAACAGGACGGTGATGTCGGGGAACCACGAACCGTCCGGTCCGGAGTCGACCAGGTCCACGATGCGCGTCACGTTGATCCACAGGAAGAAGCCGAGCACGACGGCCGCGTTCAGGCCCCAGCCGACGGCGCGAAGGCAGAACTCGCGCAGAAGCGGCCGGCGTTGCCGGGGCGTGAGCCGTCCCGCCCGGTTCGCGGCGAGGTCCCACTGCGTCAGGCCCATCGCCTCCAGCAGCGGCCTGCTCCCGGCCGCCCCCGCCCCCGTTGCTGAGAAGTCCGGTGCGGCCTCGGCCTCGTGCCGGTCCAGCGGCCGGGCGGACAGCAGTACGCCGGGATCGGGATCGGCCTCGGCCGACTCCAGCCAGTACAGCCGGTAGGTTCCCGGCGGCGGCAGCTCCGGTGCCCCCTCGGGTACGGCGAGGCGGCCGGCACCGATCCGCGCCTCGCGTGTGCCGTCCGGGAGCGCGACGACCTCGCCGACCGCGCCGGCCGTCCGGCAGGCGGTCAGGGCGGCGGTCCGCCGACGGCGCCCCCTCTGGCGCGGGATGCCGGCCGGCATCCCCACTCCCGGGATCCGCAGCTCCTCGATCAGCGCGTACTGCGCAGCGGTCACCCGGCCGTCGGCGTTGGCCGCCACCGCGTCCTCGTCCGTCCACCGGAACTCCGTCGCCGATAACTCCCCGGCCCCGACCCCGGTACCTCGCCGCCACATCCCAGGCCCCCATCGCCGCCGTCCGAACTGATGTACCCGAACGGCACGCACGTCACCCTGCGGGGACAGGGAGGCGCCTTCGGACAGGCGGGCGCCTCTTCGGCAGGCGGGCGGTTCTTTCAGTCCCGGCCCGACGCCACCACCGCCAGCACCCCGGTCAGCGCCGCCGCGACCAGCAGCGGGATGCCCAGGCCGTGGTCGGTCACCAGCCAGGCGCCGAGGCAGGCACCGGCCGCCAGCGCGACCACGGAGGCCGTGCGGCGGGCGCCGTGGGTGCCGGGGCCGCCGCCCGCGGGCGACTCGGCGGCGAGGCCGGTCAGGGTGGTGGTGACCACGACCGTGGTCGGCAGGGCGGTCACCCCGAGTTTGCGGACCGTCGCGGTGCGCAGGCCCATCGCGAACGCGGTGAGGGCGATCACGGTGTAGCGGGTCCCGCCGCTGTCGGGGGAGGCGAAGGCGACCACCGCCGCCGCGCCGACCAGCAGCGCCTCGGCGGCCAGCGTGAGCCGCGCCCACCGGCGCCGCGAGCCGCCGCCCAACCGGCCCTCGATCCGGCCGCCGACCACCGCGCCGACCAGGAAGCACCCCAGCGAGGTCACCGTGTGCGGCACCGAGAACCCGGCTACCCCGGCCGCCGCGAAGCCCAGCACCACGACGTTGCCGGTCATGTTGGCAGTGAAGAGATGGCCGAGGCCGAGATAGGCCACGGCGTCGATGAGCCCACTGACGACGGTGAGCCCCAGCAGCACGAACACCAACCGCAGCCCGCGCGCTTCGGGATCGGTCTTCTCGGATGCCTCCGGTGACTCAGGCGTCTCCGGGGTCTCGGGACTGGCGCTCATCGACCCAGAAAACCACGAAGTGCCCCCGAGGCCGGTCCGACCCGGGAGGCACTTTTACTTGGGCGGCTGTGCGCGAAGCCACTGTGGGACGGCTCAGTACCAGCCGTTCGCCTGCCAGAAGGCCCACGCGCCGGCCGGGCTGCCGTAGCGGGAGTTCATGTAGTCGAGACCCCACTTGATCTGGGTCTTGGCGTTGGTCTTCCAGTCCGAGCCCGCCGACGCCATCTTGGAGCCGGGGAGCGCCTGGACCAGGCCGTACGCGCCGGAGGAGGCGTTGCTGGCGTCGACGTCCCAGCCGCTCTCGTGCTCGACGATGTTGCTGAAGGCGTTGTACTGCGCGGAGCTCGGGATCAGCTGGTGCGCGATCGCCTTGGCCTCGGTGGCCGAGTCGGCGGTCGCGGCGTGAGCGGGAGCCGCGGTCAGCACCATGCCGGCGGTGGCGGCGGCCACGGCGGCGGAGGCGAGGGCCTTCTTCGGGGACGCGATGCTGCGGGCGATGCGGGAGACGATCACGAGGAACCTTTTCTTCGGGGACGGGACGGTCGCGCACACCTTCGGCATGCGTCGGCGCCGAGGCCCAGTGGGCTCGTCGGCGCCGTGCGACGTTGTCCAGAGAAACAGGCTTGGAGGGCGTCCGCAATGACCCCTTTTACTAGTTGTGGTCGAATCGAGCGGAATGGGTGCTGGTGTGACCTGGCTCTCAAAGCGCAGGTCAGAAGGCGTTCTGGCATGCCCATGGCGTCCGTTATGCCCTACGAGGGAACATAGTTGGTGATGTGGGTCATGTGGGGTGGTTCACCGCTCAACCGGCCTCGAATGTGACCGCGGTCTCGAACGCGGCCCGCCGGGTGGCTCTGCGTAGCGCCTTGAGCACGGCCGGGCCGACGGCGAGCGTGAGGACGACGGTGACCACCGCCCGCCCCAGGTCCCAGCCCAGCGAGGTGGCCACGCAGTACGCGACGAAACGCGCCAGGTTGGCCGGGACCGCGGCCTGCGGATCGAAACTGATGCCCGAGGCGAGCGCGCCCATGAAGGGCCACCCCGCCAGATTCATGATCGTGCCGTAGGCGAACGCGGCCAGGAAGCCGTAGCAGGCGAGCAGCGCCAGCTCGGTACGCCCTCGCAGGCGGTCGGGCCCCGGCAGCAGCCCGGCGCCCATCGTGAACCACCCCATCGCCAGCATCTGGAACGGCAGCCACGGTCCCACCCCGCCCGTGAGCAGCGCCGACGCGAACATGGTGACCGAGCCGAGCGTGAACCCGAAGCCGGGCCCCAGCACCCGCCCGCTCAACACCATCAGGAAGAACATCGGCTCAAGCCCGGCGGTCCCGGCCCCGATCGGCCGCAGCGCGGCCCCGGTAGCAGCCAGCACCCCCAACATCGCCACAGCCTTCGGCCCGAGCCCGGACTCCGAGATCGTCGCCGCCACGACCCCGACCAACAGCACCAGCAACCCCGCGAACAGCCACGGCGCGTCCTGCGCATGCGCCCCCACCTGCGACCCGGGCGGCGCGAGAAAGGGCCACCCGAACCCGACGACACCGACGGCACTGACGAGGAGGAGTGCGGCGACGGAACGCGGCCCGAGCCGGACGGCCCGGGTCACGTCAGTGCCTCCCGCACCTGCGTGACCGTGAGCCATTGCTGCGGGGCCAGGATCTTGGTGACCTGCGGGGCGAAGGACGGTGAGGACACGACCACCTCGGTCGTCGGGCCGTCGGCGATCACCTCGCCCTCGGCCAACAGGACGACCCGTTGGGCGAGTTCGGCCGCCAGCTCCACATCGTGCGTGGCGAGGACGATCGCGTGCCCCTCGGCGGCGAGCGACCGCAACAGCCGTACGAGCCGCTCCTTGGCCGCGTAGTCAAGACCCCGCGTCGGCTCGTCGAGCAGGAGCAGCGGCGGGCGCGCGGTCAGCACGACGGCCAGCGCGAGCGTGAGCCGCTGGCCCTCGGAGAGGTCGCGGGGGTGGATGTCGTCGGCGACACCGGGCAGGAGGTCCGACAGCAGCGCACGGCAGGTGCCGGGCTCGGCGCCCGCGTCCCGGTCGGCCGCCCCGCACTCGGCGGCGACCGTGTCGGCGTACAGCAGATCGCGCGGCTCCTGCGGGACCAGACCCACCTTGCGTACGAGGTCCCGGGGGCGGGTGCGGTGCGGGGTGAGGCCACCGACGCGCACTGTCCCGCCGCTCGGCTCGATCAGCCCGACGAGCGCCCCGAGGAGCGTCGACTTCCCGGCGCCGTTGCGTCCCATCAGGGCGACGGTCTCGCCGGGGGAGACGGTGAGGTCCACGTGCCGGAGCGCCTGGACGCGGGCACGGCGGACGGCGAGGGCGTGAACTTCCGCGATGGGGGAGGGAGTTGAGGAGGTGGCGAGGGCCGGGGTGGGCGGCACCTCGTGGCCCGCCAACCGCTCCCGCAGGGCGCCAGCCCGCCTTCGCGCATCCCTGACCGACAACGGCAACGGCGACCAGCCGGCCAGTCGCCCCAGCCCCACCACCGGCGGGTACACCGGCGATACGGCCATCATCTCGGCCGGTGTGCCGATCAGCGGGGCGGCGCCGGAGGCGGGCAGGACGGCGACCTGGTCGGCGTACTGGACGACCCGTTCCAGCCGGTGTTCCGCCAGCAGGACCGTCGTGCCGAGGTCGTGGACGAGGCGTTGGAGCACTGCGAGGACCTCCTCCGCGGCGGCCGGGTCGAGGGCCGAAGTCGGTTCGTCGAGGACCAGGACGCGGGGGTGCGGGGTGAGCACCGAGCCGATGGCGACGCGCTGTTGCTGTCCGCCGGAGAGCGTGGCGATGGCGCGGTCACGGAGGTCGGCGAGCCCGAGCAGGTCGAGCGTCTCCTCGACCCGGCGGCGCATGACGTCCGGCGCAAGCCCCAACGACTCCATCCCGTAGGCGAGTTCGTCCTCGACGGTGTCCGTCACGAAATGGGAGAGCGGGTCCTGGCCCACCGTGCCCACGACGTCGGCGAGTTCACGCGGCTTGTGCGTACGGGTGTCCCGGCCCGCGACGGTGACGCGACCGCGCAGGGTGCCGCCGGTGAAGTGCGGGACCAGGCCGCAGACCGAGTTGAGGATCGTCGACTTGCCGGTGCCCGACGGGCCGACGAGCAGGACGAGTTCACCCTCGGGGACCTCGAAGTCCACGCCCCGCACGGCGGGTTCGGCGGCTCCGTCGTAGGTCACGGAGACATCCTCGAAGCGGATCACGACGGCTCCTTGGAGACGGGGGCGGGGGCGGGGGTGGGTGCGATGAACGCGGGCAGCAGGCCGAGGAGTACGGCCGCGGCCGGCCACAGGGGGAGGGCGGGCGCGACCAGCGGCACGACTCCGGGATGCAGCGCCTCCGGATCGGCGCTCGCGGCGAGGGCGAGCAGCGCGGCGACGGCCGCCCCGGAACCGGCGACCAGCCAGGCGCGCACACCCCAGCGGTCGGGGCGATAGCGGGTACGGATGCTGCGCCGACCTCCGAGCCGCAGCCCGCCGAGCGCCGCCACGAGCCCCGCGAGCAGCAACGGCAGCCCGTACGTGCCCCCTTCGGCGGTGAGCAGCCCGTACGTTCCCGCGCAGACGCCGAGCAGCCCGCCGAGGGTGAGGGCGGCGGTCGTACGGCGGACCGGGGCGGGGACATCGGCGGTGCGGCCGTACCCGCGGGCGTCCATCGCGGCGGCGAGGGAGACGGAACGCTCCAACGCGCCCTCCAGGACCGGGAGTCCGACCTGGAGCAGGCCGCGGACGCCCTTGTCCGGACGGCCCCGCAACCGGCGTGCGGCGCGCAGGCGTTGGACGTCGGCGATGAGGTTCGGCGCGAAGGTGAGGGCGACGACCACCGCCACGCCGATCTCGTACAGGGCGCCCGGCAGGGACTTGAGCAGCCGGGCCGGGTTGGCGAGGGCGTTCGCCGCACCCACGCAGATCAGCAGGGTGGCCAGCTTCAGACCGTCGTACAGCGCGAAGACGAGCGCCTCCGCGGTGACCTCGCCGCCGAGCCGGATGCCCTGCGCCCAGTGCGGGAGCGGGACTTCGGGGAGCGTGACGAGCACGTGCGTGCCGGGGATGGGGGAGCCGAGGGCGACCGCGAAGAACAGGCGGATGAGGAGAACGGCGAGCGCGAGCTTGACGAAGGCCGCATAGGAGCGCGCCCAGGGGGTGTCGGGGCGGCAGGTGGCCACGACGTACGCGGAGACCGCGACGAGCAGCGCGAGGAGGAGCGGGTTGGTGGTGCGGGTGGCGGCGGTGCCGAGGCCCAGCGACCACAACCACCAGGCGCCGGGGTGGAGTTGGGGTCCGTGACCGGCGGCCGTGCGTGTGCCCAGGCGCGGTGTGCGGAGGCGTGGTGCGTGGAGGCGTGGTGCGCGCACGTCAGCCATGCCTGCGTCGCCGTGCCTGCCACACCGCTGCCGCCCCCAGCAGGGCGACGGCCCCGGCACCGGCCCACAACCCGACCGAGGGCCCGCCGTCGTCGTCCTTCGGCGCCTTCTTCCGCACCTCGGTGGTCGGCTGCTTCCCGGCGGACACCTGCTCCCCGCAGCCCGTCCGCGGATACCCCGCGATCGCGCAGAGCAGCGCGCCGGTGTCGTACCGCAGGGGCTTCGCGACCGAGGCGAGCGCCTGCGCCGTCGTCGCGTCGGACGCCACCCGCGCACAGGCCGTACGGCGGGCCGGCGGGGTCTCGCCCGACGGGGCGTCCGCCGCCGTACCGAAGTCGATGACGAGCGCGACCCGCTTCTCGCCGTCCTTGGCGGGCGTCCGCGCGCAGATGACGGAGAAGACGGCCGGTCCGCGCGGCCGCGCCGAGTCCGAGGAGTCCTCGCTGACCGAGAACCGGAAGCCCTGGACGTCTCCGTCGGACGGGCGGGCGGTGGAGGGGCCCTGGGTGGCGTAGGCCCAGGTGTCGCCGGTGCGGTCCCAGAAGGACCAGTAGCGGTAGCCGGCGGCCTGGGCGGGGACGGCCTGGCCGATGCCGGCGGCCAGGGCGACGAGGAGGAGGACGGCGAGGCGCAGGGCGTGCCGGGCGCGGGTCACGGCTGCTGCCGCCGTCGGCCGCGGAACATCAGCGCGGCGCCGATGAGGGCGCCGATCAGGAGGCCGCCGCCGATCGCCCAGACGGCCGTCGGGGTGCCGTCGTCCCCGTCCGCCGACTTGGTGGTGGGCGTGGCGCTGTCGGTGGCCTTCGCGTCGGACGCCTTCTTCGGCGTCGGGCCGGTCGCGCCGAGCTGGTCGACCAGGTTCTGCCCGCCGAAGTCCCGGGGATCGGCGCCCGCGTCGGTGGCGGCGAGGATCAGCTGCGCGTACGCGGCCGGTCCTGCCTGCGCCGCCCACTTCGCGGAGTTCGCCTCCAGCCAGCGCACGGCGGGCTTCGCCTGGTCGGTGAGGCCGGCCGAGGTGAGGGCGACGACCGCGTCGGCGGTGTTGCCGTAGTCGGGCTGGTCCTCGGCGCCGGGCAGGGCGGAGGTCAGGTGACCGTCCTTGGCGAGGGCCTTGGCGAGATAACCGGCGCCGTTCAGCGCGGCCCGCTCGGGGTCGGAGGTCTTCGCGCAGGCGGAGGGGGTCTGGGCGCCGGCGGTGTCCTTGCCGGAGGAGCCGGTGAGGGGCTGACCCAGCCCACCCAGGACCGCCGCCGCGGTCGCGTCCGCGTTGGCGGTGAGTGCGCCCTTCTTGTCCGGCTGGTAGGCGAAGGCGCCCGCGTCGGCGCCGGTGCAGGGCAGGGCGAGCGCGAGCAGGGCGTCGTAAGGGGACTTGCCGGAACTGCTGGAGGTGGCGGAGCTGCTGGAGGTGGCGGAGGCGGCACCCTTCCGGATGTCCTGCGGCTTCAGCCCGGCCTTGGCGAACGCGCCGATGACGACGGACGTCGAGTTCGCGTCGCTGGGCCCGCCCGCCGCGTACCCCCAGCCGCCGTCCTTGTTCTGCACGGACCGCAGCCAGGCCAGCGCCTTGTCGGTCGCGCTGTCGTGGCCGCCCAGTGCCGCGAGCGCCTGTACGGCGACGGCGGTGCTGTTGGTGTCGGCCGCGCAGGGCTTACCGGCGTCCGCGCGGAAGGCGCCGAAGGCGCCGTTCGCGCACTGCTGCCCGGCCAGCCAGGTCACCGCCTTGTCGGCCGGGACCACGCCCACGGCGTCCTGCGCGATCAGGGCGAGCGACTGGCGCCAGACGCCGTCGTACGTCGGGTCGGCGGCGCCGTAGAGCCCGGCGGGGATCGCCACGGACGGCGAGGGCGAGGGCGTCGCGGCGAGGGCGGGGGTCGCGGAGCCGATGACCGCTGAGCCGATGACTGTGGTGGCGGCGGCCAGGGCCGCGACGGTGCGGCGGACGGCGTTCATGATCGGCGGATGCCTCTTCCTGCGGGAGCCGGGCAGGCGCACGGGACACCCCGGGCGGCTCGGCTCCGTATGCCTCGACGGTGCCGTGCGCCGACGGGTTGCCGACACACCTGAGCCGGTCACGATCCGCACGGGGCGATCCGGCTCACCGGCCCTCAGGGGCCGGCACACGGTTGCGGGTCAGCGCCGGAATTGCACCGGCTTCCCCCCGTACGGGTGATGACGACCGGCCCACTGTACCCGCCCGTAGCAAGCACCCTTGGAGCCGCCTGTGGGCCTGTGCGCTCGGCTCAGACGGCCACGTACGTCACCGGCTCGGTCCCCGGCACCGCCTCCGCGCGCCCCAGCTTTACGAGCCGCCGCAGGTGCGCCTCGGCCTCCGAGACCGCGATGTTCCTTGATCCGTACGGGATTTGGGCCCAGGGCCGGTTCCACTCCATGCGCTCGGCGACCTGCCAGGGGGTGAGCGGCTCGACGAGGAGGGCGCGCAGCCCGGTGAGCCGCTCCTCGTGGTGGTCGAGCAACTCCCGTACGCGGCCGGGGCCGTCGGTGAAGGTGTACTGGTGGGCGGGGAGCACCTCGGCGGGGGCGAGACGGCCGATGCGTTCGAGGGAGTCGAGGTAGTCGCCGAGCGGGTCGGTGATCGTGCCGTCGTCGGGATCCTCGTACAGGCCGATGTGCGGGGTGATCTCCGGGAGCAGGTGATCGCCGGAGAACAGGCGTCCGTGGCCGGGGAGTTGGGCCGGGTGAGCCTCCTCCAGATGGAGACACACATGCCCCGGCGTATGCCCCGGGGTCCAGATCGCGCGCAGCCGCCGACCGGGGAGATCGAGGAGTTCACCGGGGACGATCTCGCGGTCGGGCAGCGCGGGGGCGAAGCCCGGCAGGGTGCTGCGCGGAGCGGCGTTGCGCAGGGGAGCCACGTGCTCCTCCGGGGCGCCGACGGTGATCAGCTTGTTGGTCATGTACGAGAACCAGCGCCCCGGCCGGGTCTCCCGAGTCCGCCGCACGATCGCGGTGTCCGCCGCGTGCATCGCGATCCAACTCCCGGACGCCTCCCGCACCTTGCCCGAAAGACCGTGATGATCGGGGTGGTGGTGGGTGACCACCACGCCATGGATCTCGCCCACGGACGTACCGCACCCGGCCAGCCCCTCGGCGAGCGTGTCCCAGGAGGCGGGGTCGTCCCAGCCGGTGTCGATCAGGACCGGGCCGCGGTCGGTGTCGACGACATAGACGAGGGTGTGGCCGAGGGGGTTGTCCGGGATGGGGACCTTGATCGACCGTACGCCCCCGCCGTGATCGGCCGTCTCCGCCATGGGTTCCCCTATCGCCGCGTCCCGGCCACTATAACTAGAACGAGTTTCGATGGGAGCCCGAGTCATCCGTCCGTCCCGTTCCGTGGACTCCTCCGAGTGGAACTGGTATCAGTTCCACTGAGTGCGTATCTGATGGATCGTCAGAGACTCAATGAATCGTCAGAGACTCAGTGGAGCCTCAGGGGCGAGGATCCGGGGAGGCGGTCGGCCATGGCCGAGCTCGTGGAACACGGACAGCTGTTCATCGGCGGGGAGTTGACCGACCCCCTCGGCAAGGACGTCATCGAGGTCGTCTCGCCGCACACCGAGGAGGTCATCGGACGGGTGCCGCACGCCTCGCCGGCGGACGTGGACCGGGCGGTCGCGGCGGCCCGGACCGCGTTCGACCAGGGGCCCTGGCCGCGGATGACCCTCGACGAACGGATCGAGGTGGTCGGCCGCATCAAGGACGCGATCGCCGTACGGCACGAGGAGATCGCGCGCGTGATCTCGTCCGAGAACGGGTCGCCGTACTCCTGGAGCATCCTGGCGCAGGCGCTCGGCGCGATGATGGTCTGGGACTCGGCGATCACGGTCGCGCGGAACTTCACGTACGAGGAGTACCGCGACGGCGTGCTCGGCAAGATCCTGGTCCGCCGGGAGCCGGTGGGCGTGGTCGCGGCGATCGTCCCCTGGAACGTCCCGCAGTTCGTGGCCGCCGCCAAGCTCGCGCCCGCGCTGCTGACCGGCTGCACGGTCATCCTCAAGCCGTCGCCCGAATCGCCCCTGGACGCCTATCTGTTGGGCGAGATCGCGAAGGAGGCGGGCCTGCCGGAGGGCGTGCTGTCGATCCTGCCCGCCGACCGTGAGGTCAGCGAGTACCTGGTCGGACACCCCGGCATCGACAAGGTCTCCTTCACGGGTTCGGTCCCGGCCGGCAAGCGCGTGATGGAGGTCGCCGCGCGCCATCTCACGCGCGTGACACTGGAGTTGGGCGGCAAGTCGGCGGCGGTCGTGCTGCCCGACGCGGACATCACGACGTCCGTCCCCGGCATCGTCTCGGCCGCCTGGATGAACAACGGCCAGGCCTGCGTGGCCCAGACCCGCATCCTCGTACCCCGCTCGCGCTACGACGAGTTCGCGGACGCGTTCGCCGCGGCGGCGAGTGCGCTGGTGGTGGGCGACCCGCTGGACCCGGCGACCCAGGTGGGCCCACTGGTGGCGCGGAGGCAGCAGCAGCGCAACCTCGACTACATCCGGATAGGCCAGGAGGAGGGCGCGAAGATCCTCACCGGCGGCGGCCGTCCCCCCGGGCTCGACCGCGGCTGGTACGTCGAGCCGACCCTCTTCGGAGACGTCGACAACTCCATGCGGATCGCCCGCGAGGAGATCTTCGGCCCGGTCATCTGCCTGCTCCCGTACGGCGACGAGACCGAGGCGGTGAAGATCGCGAACGACTCCGACTACGGCCTCTCCGGCAGCGTCTGGACGGCCGACGTGGCCCACGGCATCGACATCGCCCGCCAGGTCCGTACCGGCACCTACTCCGTCAACACCTTCAGCCTCGACATGCTCGGCCCCTTCGGCGGCTACAAGTCCTCCGGCCTGGGACGGGAGTTCGGTCCCGAGGGCTACGGCGAATTCCTCGAACACAAGATGATCCACCTGCCGGCCGGCTGGGAGGCATGAGCGGTATGGGCGACCGCTGGGAGGTAGAGGTCGACCGCTCCATCTGCATCGGCTCGGCCCAGTGCGTCCACCGCGCCACGGGTGCCTTCCACCTCGACTCCGCCATGCAGTCCCACCCGGTGGAGCGGGAGACCGACGCGAACGAACTCATCCTGGAGGCGGCGGAGAGCTGTCCGGTGGAGGCGATCGTGATCACGTTGCTGGGGAGTGGGGAGCCGGTATTTCCGCCTGAGGAGTAGGAGTTGGGCCGCGCCATATCTGCTCGATCTCCTCGAACTGTTCGGCGTACGCGTCCTTCGGGAGGGCGGCGCGGAGTGGAGGGAGGTCCGAGGGACGGAGGAGGCCGAAGGCGGTGGCGGGGAGGGCTGCGAGGAGTGGTGGGGTGTGGGCCCTGAGCCATTCCTTGAGGTCCAGTTCGGCGGCCAGGCGGAGGGTGTCGATGATGGCCGAAGGGTTGGTCGAGGCCAGCTCGGAGAGGTCGAGATCTGCGAGGAGGTCGTTGAGGAGGAGGCCTGCGGCAACGCCGCGGAGGGAGCAGGCCCATTTCCAGGTGTGGGTGGAGCGGGACAGGTGGAGGAGAGGGAGCAAACTGTTGGGGTTGTAGAAAACCACCGCCTTGAACTGCTCGGAATCCCCTCGCTCCAGAGCGACGCGCAGGCATTGCGACAACAGGTGGGTGAGTGAGTCGGTGTAACTCCCTGCTTCCCCGACCGCGGAGGCAAGCTTGATCACGACGTTCGTGAGTGCCCTGTCGGGCAACGCAGGTGCGTCATGGACGAGTTGCCGCAGGACGATCTCCAGGTATGCGGCGTGTTCTTGACTGATGAGGAGACGCGTGGCTGTGTTCGCGCACTTCTCGTACAGCTCCGACAAGTGCGCGGCGTCGCGCCAGTCCGCAGCGAGCAGCACGGCGAGCGCATTGTCCATCTTCAGAGTGTTGGGCAGTCGATCCAGAAGCGGACGGTAGGCGTTCACGAGGTGATCGGTGTCGGGGTCGCCCGCGAACATGATTCGCCTGATCAGAGCGGGGGTGGACGATGAAGAACGCGGCAGTATCGTCTGCACGCCGATCCGCGGATCCGGCCCATGCCTGTGGTGCAGACTGAGCGTCGACGTGAACTCCTCCCAGGACGCCGCCGAGAACTGCGCCTCCCAACTGGTCGCGTGCCGCCGCCACTCCGCCTGGAAGCCCTCGCTCCCGAAGAGCTGTGAGCCGCGTACCTCCACCGCCGCCAGCACCGCGACCAGCAGAAGGTTCGCCTCGTACACCGCGTCGCGATGCGTCCTGGTCAGTCGACTCGGTGCGTAGGCGATATGCGTACGGGACCCGGGGTCCCACGCAGCCTCCCGGAAGTGCTCGATGAGCCTGTGGGCAAGGGTGTTCCGCTCCTCGTCCGACGGCCAGGACGCCAGCCTGTCCCGCAGGTTCCGTACCAGCTGCGCCCGGTCGGTGAGCGGGGTGAAGGACAACAGGGCGTACAACTCCCCGTCGTCCTCGCCCAGTCGGCGCAGCGCGCGGTCGATCAGTCGGGCCACCAGATGCTCGCCGAACGTGGCGTGCATGAACTCGTAGCTGCGCAGCCGCTGTTCCGTGACGACGGCCTGTGACTCGTGGACGAAGAAGAACCGTCCGAAGAGCAGGTCGGACGTGCAGGGCTCCCGGTCCAGCGCCCGCAGACCGTCGTCCGCCTGTTCTCCGCTGATGGCCTGCGCACCGCGGTGGAACATGCCGAGGGCGATCACGGACAGCCGGTGCAGCTCGCGCTCGATCGCGGCCTCCGCCTCGGCCGGTGGCAGCGAACCGTTCTTCTGGACGACCTGACGGCGGACGAACTCCGTGAGCAACCGGTCGTACAACTGCGTCCGGCTGATGTCCTCCTCGCGCAGTCGGTGCAGGGCGTTGCCGACTGTGTCGTACAGCGCGAGCATGAGCAACAGGAGGGGCTGCGCGGCGAGTTCACCGTGCGGCAGGACGACCTCCGGGGTGAGGGGACGCAGGCGGTGCCCCTCCAAGTAGCCGGCGTTGGTGGTGTTCCACACGGTCAGCCAGCGCTCGATCTCCGGCACCGCGAACGGTTCGAGGCGCAGTACCTGGCTCCCGCGCGGGATCTCCGCGCGGTCGGCCACCACCGTGCGGCTGGTCACGATCACGATCAACGGGCGGCCCAGTCGCGCCTCTTGGCGCTGGAACTCCTCCAGGGCGCTCAGGTAGGTCCACTGCTGTACGGAGTCCAGCCGCTGGGCGCCCGCCTGGAGCAGTTCGTCGAAGCCGTCGAGCAGGACCACCGGGATCGCCCCGGGCCGTGACTCGGACCAGTCCGGCCAGTCCTGCCTGCGTCGGGTGTCCTGCCGGATCGCGTGTTCCAGCTGGGTCTGCAGATCCGCGTCCGCAGGGGTGTGCCGCAGTTCCACGCGGAGCGGGTGGAACTCGCGTGCCGGGAGCCGGGCCTTGAGGAGCTTCGTCAGCAGCGACTTGCCGGCGCCCGGGTGGCCGAGGATCACAAGGGGCGCGAGCAGCGCGGGGAGGCTCAGCAGGTGGCCGGTGAGAAAGGATTCGAGGGTGTCGTAGGTCGGTTGTTCCTCCCACCACTTGTCCGAGGCAACGTGCCGTTCGGTGCCGTCGACGACGAGGGCGGGCGCGAGGCGGAAGCGTGGGTTGATGTAACCCGAGGCCAGACTGGGCAGTTGGGGGCCGGGGGCGCCGAGCGAGGCGATGGGGGCGCGCAGTTCGGCGTACCGGGCCGCGCTGTGCTCCTGCGGACCGGCGAACTCCGTGAGCAGCGCCGCGAGTCCGGAGAGCCCGATCCCGTCCGCGGCGCCCGCAGCTCCGGGCAGGACGGTCCCGGGCAGGGCGTTCGTCAGGGCGAACTCGGGGCAGTTGGCGGTCAGTCGGGCGATCAGGCGTGCACAGTGGCGGTAGAGCCCCATCAGCCTGGGGCCGGTGCCAGGTCCCGGGCCCTGGGGTACCCGTACCGATTCGGCGCCGGGTTCGAGTCCCGATGCCGCCGGGGTCGACAAGGCGCGGACCTGGAGCGCGAGGCCCTTGGACCCGCACCTGCCGAGCGCCACCATGAGCACGGTCTGGGCGGCGTGCAGCAGGGCGGCCCGCGCGAGGCCCCGCGCCGCCCGTACTCGCTCGGGGAAACCGGCCAGCAGGTCGTCCAGGACGCGGGAGTCGTCGTCCGGCTCGTGTCCCGCGTTGGCCAGCAACTCGCCGCCCACGTACATCAGTTCCCGGCGGCCGTCGGCCAGGAGGTACACCGCCTGCTCGACACCCATGTCGAGGTGGGCCGCCGCGTCGATCGCGTACGCGGCGCCGGCGTCGACGTCCGGGTAGGAGGCCTGGGCCGGGGGAGCGGGCGTCGGTGGCCGTGGCCCCTGCCTCCGCCCCGACTCCCGCGCTGCCTCCAGCGTCCGCACCAGCTCCTCGTATCGCCCCCGCCACCACTCCACGTCCCACCGCATGCCCACGGGCGGACGGTCTCCGCGACCCCCTGGCCCGTACCGTTCGGCGCACAGGCGCAGGATCGCTCGTACCGCGTCGAAGTCCGGTTCGGTCCGGCGCCGCCCGTTGAGCAGGTCCGAGGTCCAGCTCGGGGTCCGGCCGAGTTCCGCGGCGATCGTCGCCTGCGGCAGACCGCACGCGCGCACGAGGCGGCGGAGTTCGGCACAGAAGTCCGCGAGGGGTCCGTCGGCTTCCGCCGGTGTTGCGACCAACTCCCGGTCCCTTCGGTCTCGTTCGCCGGAACACTCCGAAGGGTAGGGCCTGACCTGCGCCTCACGCCGGGAGTTCGGGGCTGTTCGGGATGTGGTCCCGAGGGGTCCCGGCCGGGAGAACCTCGTCCCGCAACCAGTCGGCCGTCGCCCCGGAGGAAACGTGATGACGTTCCCGTCGCTTCAACTGCCCCTGTTCCCCGCCCTGTTTGCGGTGTTCGTCTTCGCCGCGGTCTACGTCGGTGTCGTGCTGCCCGCCGTGTGGTCCCGCAAGTCGACACGACGGAGTGCGGCGCTCAAGGTGCTGGTCCAGCTCCTTGGCGCCGTGCGTCGAGGGAGGGGACGTTAGGGCGTGTGCGGAGCCTCGGGGTGCGGGATCCGCGTGCGAGACTTCGCCTCGACTGTGTGTGATCTGTGAGGCGGGAGAGTCATGCGAGGGGTGGGGACCGTGCTGTCCGCGGCCGTGACGGTTGTGGGGGTCGTGGCGCTGGCGGGGTGTGGGGGCGGTGGCGGTGGTTCGGCCGAGCCGACGGAGAGCAAGGTGTCCGTGGCGGGCGCGGACGAGCGGACGGTGACCGTCTCCGCCGTGCAGGGGGACGTCCGGGCCGCCGTGGCGGCCGGGGGATTCGGGCGGCCGGCCTTCGCCGACGAGCGGTCGGCGACGATGCGGCGGCATCCGTGTCAGGTGGCCGCGCGGGTGCGCACCCACACCGCGCCGGACCGGAAGGCCGTCGAGCGGGTCGTCGCCGAGCTGAAGGACCGTGGCTGGACGGCTGACGAACCTTTCGCGGACGAAAGCGGGATCGGCTGGGGGCTGGACCGAGACGACTGGACGCTGAGTGTCGAGGCCGGCGAGACGTACTCGCAGGAGATGTGGGCGGCCCTTCCGCCCGAAGAGGCGGACATGGACGGTGAGTTCAACTGGGTGGTGATCTTTGGATTCGGCGGGGACTGCGGGCTCGGCACGGTCACGCCGACACCCTGACCCCCGCCCCAGTCCCAGCCCCCGTCAGGGACTACTCCCGCTCCCCGGTCTCCGTCAGGTCGATCAACCGGCACACCGTCTCGATGTCGATCTTCACCTGGGCGATGGACGCGCGGCCCGACAGCCACGTGATGAGGGCCGAGTGCCAGGTGTGTTCGATGACGCGGACCGCGGAGAGCTGTTCCGGGGTCGGGTTCTCCAGGCCCATCGCGTCCAGGATGATCACCGTGGTCTGGCGGGAGACCTGGTCGACCTCGGGGGAGACGCTGCGGTCCGCGAAGGTCAGGGCGCGGACCATCGCGTCGGCCAGGTGCGGCTCGCGCTGCAGGGCGCGGAAGGCCCGCATCAGGGTCTCCGCGACCCGCTGCGCCGAGGTCTCGCCGGCCGGCGGCTTCTTGCGGAGCGTGCCGTGCATGTGCTCCAACTGGTCCTGCATGGTGGCGACCAGGAGGTGGACCTTGGACGGGAAGTACCGGTAGAGCGTGCCGAGGGCGACCTGGGAGGACTCCGCGACCTCCCGCATCTGCACCGCGTCGAAACCGCCCCGGCTCGCCAACTGCGCGCTCGCGTGCAGGATCCGCCGCCGCCGTGCCTCCTGGCGCTCGGTCAGCGGCGCGGCGGAGGGCAGGGAGGAAGACAGGGGCGACGACGGGGAGGGCGGCGGGGAGGTTCTGGCCTCCGCCTTGGCCGGCTTGGCTTCCGCAGGCATGGGTCCCGTTCCGTGACAGTCGGTGAGGGCGAGTGATCGGACCGATCATGACAGGGGCTCCGCCGTGGTGTGAATCACCTGATCCACTTCTCACGGCGCCCCTACCAGCCGGTAGATTCAGAGCCTCCTGGACGATCAAGTCTGAAACTTGTTCTAGATTAGCGTCCCGGCGTAATCTCGCGGGACAGTGCAGGCAGAAGGGGGCTCAGAGTGACCGCTGAGGCCAGTCAGGCGGGTCTCCAGGAAGACCTCGCCACAGACGGCGAGCGACCGCTCCGTATCGCACTCCTCACCTATAAAGGGAACCCGTTCTGCGGCGGCCAGGGCGTCTACGTCCGCCACCTCTCCCGCGAACTGGCCCGCCTCGGTCACCACGTCGAGGTCATCGGATCGCAGCCCTACCCAGTGCTCGACGAGGTCGAGGACCACGCGGGCCGGCTGAGCCTCACCGAGCTGCCGAGCCTGGACCTCTACCGCTCGCCGGACCCCTTCCGGACCCCGAAGCGCGACGAGTACCGCGACTGGATCGACGCCCTCGAAGTCGCCACGATGTGGACCGGCGGCTTCCCGGAGCCGCTGACCTTCTCCCTGCGGGCCCGCCGCCATCTGCGCGCCCGGCGCGGCGAGTTCGACGTCGTGCACGACAACCAGACCCTGGGATACGGGTTGTTGGGGGAGGTGGGCGCGCCGCTGGTGACGACCATCCATCACCCCATCACCGTGGACCGGCAGTTGGAGATCGACGCCGCCGAGAACTGGCGTCAGCGGCTGTCCAAGCGGCGCTGGTACGCCTTCACCCGCATGCAGCGCCGGGTCGCCCGCCGGCTGCCCTCGGTCCTCACCGTCTCGGGCACCTCCCGCGGGGAGATCGTCGACCAGCTGGGGGTGCGGGACGACCGTATCCACGTGGTGCACATCGGTGCGAACGCCGAGCTCTTCTCGCCCGACCCGTCGGTGCCCGTCGTACCGGGCCGGATCGTCACCACGTCCAGCGCGGACGTGCCCCTCAAGGGCCTGGTCTTCCTGGTCGAGGCGCTCGCCAAGGTCCGTACCGAACACCCCGACGCGCACCTCGTCGTCGTCGGCAAGCGGCCCGCCGAGGGGCCCGTCGCGCAGGCGATGGAGCGCTACGGGCTCGAAGGCGCCGTCGAGTTCGTCAAGGGCATCTCGGACGCCGAACTGGTCGACCTGATCCGCTCGGCGGAGGTCGCCTGCGTGCCGTCCCTGTACGAGGGCTTCTCGCTGCCGGCCGCCGAGGCCATGGCCACCGGCACCCCGCTGGTCGCGACGACGGGCGGCGCGATTCCCGAGGTGGCCGGTCCTGACGGGGAGACCTGTCTCGCGGTGCCGCCCGGCGATCCCGGGGCGCTGGCCGCGGGGCTGAGCCGGCTGCTGGGCGACCCGGAGCTGCGCGAGCGGCTCGGCCGGGCCGGACGTGAGCGGGTGCTGGCCCGCTTCACCTGGGCCCGGGCCGCCGAGGGCACGGTGGCCCGCTACCGCGAGGCGATCGCCGCCGCGGCCCACAGCTCCGGCCGCCCGGCGGCCGTCAGTGTTGCAGGCATCTCATCCGAAAGCAGGGCCACGTGCTGACCGTCGACTTCTCCCGGTTCCCGCTCGCGCCGGGCGACCGCGTCCTGGACCTCGGCTGCGGAGCCGGCCGGCACGCGTTCGAGTGCTACCGGCGCGGCGCCCGGGTCGTCGCGCTGGACCAGAACGGCGAGGAGATCCGCGAGGTCGCCAAGTGGTTCGCGGCGATGGAGGAAGCGGGCGAGGCACCGGCCGGCGCGACCGCGACCGCGATGGAGGGCGACGCTCTGGCGCTGCCCTTCCCCGACGAGTCGTTCGACGTCGTCATCATCTCCGAGGTGATGGAGCACATCCCCGACGACAAGGGCGTACTCGCCGAGATGGTACGGGTGTTGAAGCCCGGCGGCCGGATCGCGATCACCGTCCCGCGCTACGGCCCCGAGAAGGTCTGCTGGGCGCTGTCCGACGCGTACCACGAGGTCGAGGGCGGCCACATCCGCATCTACAAGGCCGACGAACTGCTCGCGAAGATGCGGGAGTCGGGCCTGCGCCCCTACGGCACGCACCACGCCCACGCCCTGCACTCGCCGTACTGGTGGCTGAAGTGCGCGTTCGGCGTCGACAACGACAAGGCGCTGCCCGTGCAGGCGTACCACAAGCTGCTGGTCTGGGACATCATGAAGAAACCCCTCGCCACCCGGGTCGCCGAACAGGCGCTGAACCCGCTGATCGGCAAGAGCTTCGTGGCCTACGCGACCAAGCCGCACCTGCCCGGCCTCGCCGAGGCGGCCGCCAAGTGACCACCCCCCGGACAGAACACCTCGTCCTGCCCGGGGTCCTCACCGCGGAGGAGGCCGCCGCGACCGTGCACGGCGTTCTCGCGGTGCAGCGGGAGGACGGGGCGATCCCGTGGTTCCGCGGGCACCACCTCGACCCGTGGGACCACACCGAGGCCGCGATGGCCTTGGACGCGGCCGGCGAGCACGAGGCCGCCGAGCGGGCCTACGAGTGGCTCGCACGGCACCAGAACGGGGACGGTTCCTGGTACGCGGCCTACGCCGACGGGGACTTCGCCGATGTCACCGACCGCGGCCGCGAGACGAACTTCGTGGCGTACGCGGCCGTCGGTGTCTGGCACCACTACCTCTCCACGGGCGACGACACGTTCCTGGACCGCATGTGGCCGACCGTGTACGCGGCCGTCGAGTACGTGCTGCGACTCCAGCAGCCCGGCGGGCAGATCGGCTGGAAGGGCGAGGACGACGGCAGCTTCACGTCGGACGCGCTGCTGACCGGGTCGTCCTCGGTGCACCACGCGCTGTGCTGCGCGCTCGCCATCGCCGAACAACGTGAAGAGCCGCAGCCCGACTGGGAGTTGGCGGTCGGCGCGCTGCGGCACGCGATCCGCCGGCACCCCGAGCGGTTCCTCGACAAGGACCGCTACTCGATGGACTGGTACTACCCGGTGCTGGGTGGGGCGTTGACCGGTACGGAGGCCAAGTCCCGGATAGAGGAGGGCTGGCAGCGCTTCGTGGTGCCCGGCCTCGGGGTGCGCTGCGTGGTCCCCAACCCGTGGGTGACGGGTGGCGAGTCGGCCGAACTCGCCCTCGCGCTCTGGGCGTTGGGCGAGTCCGACCGTGCGCTGGAGATCCTCCAGTCGATCCAGCACCTGCGCGATCCGGAGACCGGCCTGTACTGGACCGGATACGTCTTCGAGGACGAGACGGTCTGGCCCCAGGAACTCACCACCTGGACGGCCGGCTCGCTCCTCCTCGCGGTCGCCGCACTCGGCGGTCACGAGGCCACCTGCGCGGTGTTCGGCGGTGAACACCTGCCCAGGGGCCTGGACCCGGACTGCTGCGACTGAGGCGTCAGGCCGGTGTGTCAGTGGCGCTGCATGCGTCCGGCGATGGCGTGACCGATGAACAGGTAGACGACCGCTGCCAGTCCGTAGCCCGCGACCACACGTGCCCACGCCTCGTCGAAGGTGAACAGGTCGCGCGACCAGCCGGCCAGCCAGTAGGCCATGTTGTGGACGAACTGCACCAGGTCGTTGGCGCGGTTGGCGTCCAGGAGGTACATCAGAATCCACAGGCCCAGGATGAGGGCCATGACGTCGGCGACGATCGCTATGACCGCGCCGGCCCGATTGCCGCTGCTGTATCGAGACATGGTTTCCGGATTGCCGCCGGATCCAATATGAAACCGGATCGCATAGGAAACCCGGACGGCTTCTCCCGGGTGGCGCGCCGACCCTTCCCGGGTGAGGCTGTCGGAGGCAACGCCCGCTCGGGGAGGACACGCCGGAGGACTTCTCGTGCGCGTACCGATACAGCGCCTCGCAGTGGCGCTCACCCTGTGTTGTGCCCTGTTGGCCGGAGCCACCGCCTGCGGCAGCGGCGGCGGTGACAGGAGCGGCGCCCGGGAGACCACGGCCGCGGCCCCCGCCGTGGCCGTCGACCAGGCGGGCACCCCGAGCCCGAGCACCTCGGCCCAGCGCCAGAAGTTCGCCAAGACCCGCTTCGTGGCCAACGCGGGCCTCGCGGCCGGGGCTTCGTACCAGTGGATCGTGAAGCCCTGGAAGGCCGGCAAGTTCAAGAAGGGCGCCAAGGGCCGCAAGTTCGCGCTCGTCAAGGCGGGCCTCGCGGGCGGCTTCGCCTACAACCGGCTCAAGGCGGCCACCCGCAACGCGAAGGGCGACCCCACCCTCTCCAAGGCCCTGGCCCCGCTCACCGCCGGCATCGACTCCCTCAAGGACCTCCCGTCCAAGCTCCGCAAGGGCGACTCCACCGACGCGGTGGCCGGTTCCTTCGACGACATCATCAACAAGGTCAAGGACGCGGGAAAGAGCGCGGGCGCGGAGGTCACGAACAAGGTGCCGTCGGCGGGGCAACTCGCGGGCGGGTAAGAGCCCCTCGGCGCCTAGGTGTTCAGCTCCGCCAGTACCCGCAGGGTGTGTGGGTCGGGGGCGAGGGCCAGGAGGTCTGTCACCGGGCCCTTGCGCCACAACTCCAGGCGTTCCGCGATGCGTTCGCGGGGGCCGATCAGGGAGATCTCGTCGGCGAAGGCGTCCGGGACGGCCCGTACGGCCTCCTCGCGGCGGCCGGAGAGGAACAGTTCCTGGATGCGGCGGGCCTCCTCCTCGTACCCCATGCGGGCCATCAGGTCGGCGTGGAAGTTGCGGGCCGCGTGACCCATGCCGCCGATGTAGAAGCCGAGCATCATTTTGACCGGGAGGAGGCCTTCGGCGACGTCGTCGCAGACCTTCACCTGCGTCATGGGCGCGACGAGGAAGCCGTCGGGGAAGTCGGTCGTTCCGTACACCTCGGGCCGGCTCGGCGACCAGTACAGCGGCAGCCAGCCGTCCGCGATCCGGGTCGTCTGTGCCACGTTCTTCGGCCCCTCCGCGCCGAGCAGGATCGGCAGGTCGGCGCGGAGCGGGTGGGTGATCGGCTTCAGCGGCTTGCCGAGACCGGTGCCGTCCGCGCCGCGGTAGGGGTGGGAGTGGAATCGGCCGGCGAGCTCTACCGGGGCCTCCCGGCGCAGCACCTGCCGTACGACCTCTACGTACTCCCTGGTCGCCGTCAGCGGTGACTTGGGGAACGGCCGTCCGTACCAGCCCTCCACCACCTGCGGTCCCGACAGGCCGAGGCCGAGCATGACCCGGCCACCGGAGAGATGGTCGAGGGTGAGCGCGTGCATCGCCGTGGTGGTGGGGGAGCGGGCCGCCATCTGGGCAATGGCCGTACCCAGCTTGATCCTTGAGGTCTGCGCCGCGATCCAGGTGAGGGGCGTGAAGACGTCCGACCCCCACGACTCGGCGGTCCACACGGAGTCGTAGCCGAGCCGCTCCGCCTCCTGGGCGAGCGGTACATGGTCGGCGGAGGGGCCGCGCCCCCAGTAGCCGAGTGCCAGACCGAGCCGCATGCCTGCCTCCTGACGATCCGTCAGATACCGGGTGACCGCTGGCGACTGTACGACAACGGCCCCCCGCCGGGAAGGGCGAGGGGCCGTCGGGAAACTCCGCGGTGGGACTCAGCCGCGCTGGATGCCGCTCGTGTCCTGCAGTACGCCACGACGGCCGTCCTGCGTCTGCGCCACCAGGCTCGGACCGCGCTGCTCGACGGCCAAGTACCAGGTGCCGGGCGCCAGTTCGGCGATCGGCGACGGCGAACCGTCCTCCGCGAACAGAGGGCGCGGCACCGGCACGGCGAACCAGAACGGCGCGAACTCCCCGGCCGGCTGCGGCGGCTGGGCGGCGGGCGCCGGCTGACCACCGTAGGGCTGACCCGGCTGCGGCTGACCGCCGTACGGCTGGGGCTGCTGCGGCTGCTGCGCGCCGGGGTAGCCGTAACCGCCGGGCGGCTGGGCGCCGTAGGGCTGGGGCGTGGCGGGCTTGGGAGCCGGGAGCAGAGCCGCCTGCAGCGGGGGCAGGAGCGGGGTGGCGATGGCGCCGCCGGCCAGGATGAGCGCGGCGAGGAAGCCGAGGATGAGACCGATGGCGGCGCTCGCGCCCTCCGGGACATCCACCAGCGTCCAGAACATGGCCCACGCGGCGAGGACCGTGAACGCCACACCGACCGTGCCGAGATCCAGGCCGAGGATCTTGCGCGGTTGCGGCAGCGCACGGTTGACGACGATCAGGGCGGCGCCGATGACTCCGCCCATGTACACGCCGAGGCCCGTGCCGAGGTTTTCCCACGCGTTCGCGTCGAGGTTGAATCCGTCGGCGGAGTAGAACTTGAGGAACGACGCGATGAACAGCAATACCGCTGCCCCGATCACCACGCCGTCGCCCCGAGTGAGGGAGCGGATATTCACTTCAGGTCCTTCGTAGGTCGTCACGTCGTCGGTAGACCCTATCGTCCACCCGACCTGGGTGTCCGCCGGGATCCGCCCGCCGATCAGGAACCGCGCAGGAAACTCACGATTCCCTCAGAGATTCCCTGCGCCGCCTTCTGTCGCCAGGCGCCGCTGGTGAGCAGTGCCGCGTCCTTGCTATCGCGCATGTTCCCGCATTCGATGAACACCTTGGGAACCGTTGACAGATTGAGACCCCCGAGGTCCGTGCGCGTGACCAGTCCGGTGCCGTCGCCGATGTAGTTGGACGGGGCACTGCCGGTCGCACGAAGGAAGTTGCCCGCGACGCGCTCACCGAGATCGGCCGAAGGGGCGACGATCTTACGGGTGTCGGCGGCACCGGCGTGCACGGAGCCCGGCAGGATCACGTGGAAGCCGCGGTTGCCGACGGCGGCGCCGTCCGCGTGGATGGAGATCGCCGCGTCGGCGTTGGCCTTGTTCCCGATCTCGGCCCGCTCGTCCACGCACGGCCCCCACGGCCGGTCCCCGTCCTGCGTGAACTTCACCGTGGCGCCCTGCTTCTCCAGCAGCGTGGCCAGCCGCCGCGAGACGTCCAGCGTGAACTGGGCTTCCGGATAGCCGGAGTTGGTGGACGTCCCCGTGGTGTCGCATTCCTTGGAGTTCGTGCCGATGTTCACCTTGCGGTTGATCTCGGCCGTGTGCCGGAAGTTGGTCGGATTGTGCCCCGGGTCGATGACGACGACCTTGCCCCGGAGCGGGGTTGATCCGGCGGGCGCGGAGGTACCGGGCGTCGTACTCGCCCCCGGCTGCTTGTCGTCGTCCGTGGCGGAACCGGCGGGGGAGGAGGGCGCGGACGCGGAGTCGGAGGCAGGGCTGCTGTAGGCCGACGCCGAGGTGGACGTTCCCACCCCCGCCTGGTCCGACCCGCCGCCGTCGCCGGAGCCCCCCACCGCCTCGTACACGAGCCACCCGAGCAGCGCCCCCGGCACCAGCGCGGCGACCGCGACGGTCAGGGGACGGCGACGGGAACGGCGGGGCTGGGGAGGATCGAAGTCCGGGCCTACGTACGACACGCAGCCACCCTAGCGGCCGTCGCGTCCTTGCCCCCGCATCCCCGCCTGCGTCCGCCGCAGCACCCGCAGTGAGCCGGTCGGCGGGAGTTCGGTGAAGGCGCCGGACTCCAGGGCGCGGAGGTAGACGCGGTACGGGGCCTGGCCGGTGAACTCGTCCTTCGGGTCCGGGAAGACGTCGTGGATGAGCAGGAGGCCGCCCTCGGCGACGTGCGGGGCCCAGCCCTCGTAGTCGGCGGTGGCGTGTTCGTCGGTGTGGCCGCCGTCGATGAAGACGAGGGCGAGGGGGGAGTTCCAGAACTTCGCGATCTGCGGCGAGCGGCCGACCAGCGCGACCACGTGGTCCTCCAGGCCCGCCCGGTGCAGGGTCCTGCGGAAGGTCGGCAGCGTGTCCATCAGGCCCAGCTCCGGGTCGACCGTCTCCGGGTCGTGGTACTCCCAGCCCGGCTGCTGCTCCTCGCTGCCGCGGTGGTGGTCGACGGTGAGCGCGGTGACGCCGGCCTGCCGGGCCGCGTCGGCGAGCAGGACGGTGGAACGGCCGCAGTACGTGCCCACTTCGAGCAGCGGCAGCCCGAGCGCACCCGCCTCGACGGCGGCCCCGTACAGGGCGAGGCCCTCATCGACGGGCATGAAGCCCTTCGCCGCCTCGAACGCGGCCAGGATCTCGGGCTTGGGGGCCGCGGGCATGGGGACTGTCCTCTCGAGCGTGGTCGTACGAGTGGTCGTACGTGTATCCGGGCCGCCCATGCTGCCGCACCCCCTGCCGGGGAGGCGACAGGGGGTGCGGACGTATGTGTTCAGGGTGCGGTGTCAGGGGGCGTCGGAGATGTCGAGCTTGTTCGTCTTGATGCGGGTGGTGTCGAACTCCCAGACGACCCAGAACTTGCCGGGCGCGTACTCGTCGGCCATGGGGTAGGTGTCCCAGCCCTTACCGGTGCCGGATCCGGGATCCAGCTCGTCGCTCGACGGGCCGCTGGCGAAGAACTTGTAGGGGCTCCAGATGTCCGAGTCGGGGCGTTTGGTCTCGTAGTCGAGGATGTCGCGGGTGCTCGAACCCTCACCGGAGTTGTAGATGTACAAGTACTGACCGTTGCTGTCCGTGGTGAAGAAGCTCCTGGCGATGTTGTCGCTCGGCAGGAAGGGGTCGTCCGTGAAGGCGGACCAGCTCTCGCCGCCGTCGTCGCTCACGGACGTCGCGGCACCGGCCGCCGAGTCACGGGCGACCATGAACAGCTGGTTCTTCGGTTTGCTCGTACCTGCCGGTACCTGCAAGTAGCCGATCTGGTTCTCGCCCACCGTGAGCGCCGCCCCGCTTCTGCTGCCGCCCTGCCTCCAGGTGCGCAGGTCCGAGGAGATCAGCGTCCCGTTCTCCCGTCCCGACGACCAGTACGGCATGACGTAGCTCCCGTCGTCCCGCTGGAGCGGGTGGCCGGAGAAGACCAGGTTGGTCTTGCTCGGCACGCTGAGCGAGGAGTCCTGCCAGGTGTGGCCCTGGTCGGTGCTGGTCTTGAGGAAGGTGCCGTTGATCGGGAGGCCGTTGTTGTTGATCCCGTCGCCGTCGGTCTCGCTGTCGTCCGCGATCGGGGTGCGCCCCAGGTAGGCGTACAGCGTGCTGCCCGCCTGGTAGAGGATGACGTAGTGCCAGGCGTACTGGTCCGTCTCCTGGGCCAGCGTCTGGGGGCGGCTCCAGTGGGCTCCGCCGTCGGTCGTGTACGCGTACCGCATGTAGCCCATGTCCACGTTGCCGGGCCGCAGGCCCTCCCGCCAGACCACGACCGCGTTGTTCGCGCTCGTGGCGACGATGTCCGGGGTGCGCGTGCCGTCGCCCTTGCTCGCGCGGTTGACGTAGACGGTCGACTCGTCCGAGATACCCGCGGCGGAGGCGGGGCGGGGCAGGAGCAGGCCGGTCAGCACCGCCAGCACGACCGCGGTCAGGAGAACGGGCCAGGCCCGTCGGCGCGTCACCACAGCCACTGCTCGTTCACGTTGTCCGTGCAGGTCCACTGGACGGCTTCCGTTCCGGGGGTCGGGCTGCTGCTGGGGATGGCGAGGCAGTAGTCGCTCTGCACGTTCCGCAGCCGGTCCCAGCTGTCGTGGATCCAGACCTGGCCGGTGCCGACGCTGCATGGTTGCTGGGCGACCTTCGCGCCGAGGGCCGTGCTCACGGGGGTGAGGCACTTGCCGCTCGCCTTGTTGCTCACCTGGTAGCCGCCGGTCACGGCCTCGAGCGACCAGTAGTTGCTGGCGCTGTTGCTGCACGCCCACTGGATCATCACGGCGCCGTTGGCCGCGTCGGAGTTGGAGTCGGCCAGGCAGAAACCGGTGGCCATGTTGTAGAGGCGCGCCGAGACGACGTCCTGGTCGTACCAGGTCCAGCGCTGGTCCGTGCTCGTCGAGCAGGTCGACTGGACGACCGCGGCCCCGTTGGCGGTACTGGAGCCGGGGATCGACAGGCACAGGTCGCTGTTCAGGTTCCGCAGCCGGTTCCAGCTGTCGTAGATCCAGACCTGTTCGGTACCGGTGTCGCTGCACGGCCACTGGACGGCCTGTACGCCCTCGGTCGTGCTCGCGTGGGGTATGGCGATGCACTGGCCGCTGTTCCGGTTCACGACTCGGTAGCGGTCTCCGTTGCCACCCGGCACCGGCGTGAATCCCCAGTCCTCGTCGTCATTGGGGTCGCAGGTCCACTGGACCAGGGGCGTGCCGTTGTCCTTGCTGGAGGTGGGTACGGCAAGGCAGCGGCCGGAGTTGACGTTGGCGAGGTTCCGCCAGGCACCCTCCGCGCCGGCCGGCGGGGCGAACACCAGCGTCCACACGACCGTCGCGGCGAGCACGCACAGTGCCACGGCGGTGGCCATGACGACGTTCCTCGGATTCTTCAGGGGCATGACATCGTTTTCACGGACATGAGAGGTACGACTCCTCTGCCTCTGCCGATGGGATCGGTCGAGCGAGTGCCCGATCAGCATGCGAGGTGTCCACCGAGGCTGTCGTTAACGATGCGTCGCCTGCGACTTCGCAACGCGTCGACTGCCGGACAGGGCCTGGAACCGGAACTCCTTGGGCGAGGTCCCGTAAGCGGCGCGGAAGGCGCGGGTGAAGTCCGAGGCGCGCGGCACACCCCAGCGGGCGGCGATGGTGTGGATCGGTGTGTCGCGTAAGGCGGGGTCCGCGAGGTCGCGGCGGGCTCCCTCCATCCGCCGGTCCCGGATCCACCTCGCGACCGTCTCGCCCTGCGTCTGCTGCCCGAACAGCCGGTGCAGATAGCTGACGGAGATGTGGTGCGCGGCGGCGATCACCGGCGGGGTCAGCCCCGGGTCGTGCAGGTTCTGCCGGATGAACGCCTGGACCCGTACGGTCAGGGCCCGGCCGCGGGTCTCCGGCGACAGCGCGGCCTCCGCCTCCAGCGGCCGCGCGAACCAGACCGACAGCAGGTCGAGCAGGATCGTGCCCAGCCTCGGTGCGTCGGACGGATCGAGGACGGCGGACTGCCGGTTCAGGCCCGTCAGGAAGTCGGCCACCAAGGCGCTCGTGCCCTCGCGCGCCGACATGCGTCGGCCCACCAGTTCCCGGACCCGGTCCGGTGACACGGGCAGCAGCGCCTTGGGGAAGCGCACACTCACCCCGCTGACGGCCTGACGGTCCCCGGTGTACCGGGAGCGAAGGTCGTAGGGCAGCGAGCTGTCCGACACCCACATGTCGCCCGGGCCGTAGAAGCTGTTCCGCCCCGCGTGGTCGAGGCTGAGTCCGCCCCCGAGCACCAGCGAGAGCTGGTACTGCTCGGGGTCGGACCGCCGGATCAGCTTCGTGTCGCGCCGGTAGCGTGTGGGGAGGAACGACGAGGGCCACACGATCATCGGGCCCAGCCGCAACACCCGTTGCTCCGCCCAGTATTCGGCCGCGTGGTCACTGGTCACCACGCTGGGCGCGAGCGTCCGGGCCATCAACTCCCGCCAGTAGTCGAATCTGTGCTCCACGGGCACGTCCGTGCTCCGGAAAACCGTCCCGATCATGCTCGGCCCCCGCCTCGGGTTTTCGACACATTCCAGCCACCGCCCGCTGAGCACGGGCGGACAGCGGGACAACGCGCGGCGAACTCCGGTGGTCCATCGGGCAACGGCGGGGGCGGCCGGTGATCGTCAGGTCAGGGAGCGGGAACCGTCTCCGAAGGCAGCGACAGATCCAGATCCACCGGACGCTCCTCGCCGCCGTGCGTCGCCGACGACGCCAGCGGACCGTGGCCCGTCGCCCGTGCGGCGAGGACGTACGCGCCCCCGGACGGCACGGCGAGTACGTAGCCGCCGTCCTCGTCGGAGACCGTCGCGCCCGCCTGCCGTCCCCGGCGGTCGATCAGCGTGACCTTGGCGCGGGCGACCGGGGAGCCGCCGGCGTCCAGGACCCGGCCGCGGAAGCCGCGCAGGATCTGCTCGGCGCGCTCCAGGTTGGTCTCCTCGTCGCTGCTGAAGTTCAGCTGCGGGGCCCGGTTGGGCTTGGGCAGGAACAGGGCCATCAGCAGGCCGATCGCCACCGCGCCGGTCGCGATCAGGAAGGAGACGCGGAAGCCGTGCATGGTCGGGATCGCGACGCCGTTGACGTTGTTCGCGGTGTTCGCCAGCACCATGCCGATGACGGCGCTCGACACCGACGTACCGATCGAACGCATCAGGGTGTTGAGGCCGTTGGCCGCGCCCGTCTCCGAGGCCGGGACCGCGCCGACGATCAGCGCGGGCAGCGAGGAGTACGCGAGGCCGATGCCGGCGCCGAGGACGACCGCGATGACCAGGCTCTGCCAGGCGGCGCTCATCAGGCCGATGCCCGCGCCGTAGCCGATGCCGATGATGATCATGCCGAGGATCAGGGTGACCTTGGGGCCGTACTTCGCCGAGAGACGGGCGTAGACCGGGGCCGTGAACATCATCGTCAGACCCAGGGGCGCCACCAGCAGGCCGGCGCTGACCATCGACTGGCCGAGACCGTAGCCGGTGGCCTTCGGGAGCTGGAGCAGCTGGGGCAGGACGAGCGAGACGACGTAGAAGCTGACGCCGACCATGATCGACGCGAGGTTGGTGAAGAGGACGGCCGGGCGGGCCGTGGTGCGCAGGTCGACCAGGGGGGCCTTGAGGCGCAGCTCCATCACGCCCCACAGGAGCAGGACGGCGGCGGACGCGGCGAACAGGCCGAGCGTGGTGGTGGACGTCCAGCCCCAGTCGCTGCCCTTGGTGATCGGCAGCAGGAAGAGGACCAGACCGACGGAGAGACCGATCGCGCCCAGGACGTCGAAGGTGCCTTCGGCGCGCGCGGGGGACTCCGGTACGACGAGGAGGGTGAGGCCGATGGCGAGCACACCGAGGCCGGCGGCGCCGTAGAAGAGGGCGTGCCAGTCCATGTGCTGCGCGACCAGGGCCGCCGCGGGCAGCGCGAGGCCGCCGCCGACGCCGATCGAGGAGCTCATCAGGGCCATCGCCGAGCCGAGCTTCTCGCGGGGCAGCATGTCGCGCATCAGGCCGATGCCCAGGGGTATCGCGCCCATCGCGAACCCTTGCAGGGTCCGGCCGGCGATCATCGTGAGCAGGTCGCTGGTGAGGGCGCTGACCAGCGCGCCGACCACCATGACGGAGAGGCTGAGGATCAGCATCCGCCGCTTGCCGTACAGGTCGCCGAGCCGGCCCATGATCGGGGTGGCCACGGCGCCCGAGAGCAGCGTCGAGGTCAGGACCCAGGTCGCGTTGCTGGGCTCGGTGTCCAGCAGCTGCGGCAGGTCCTTGATGACCGGGACGAGCAGGGTCTGCATCACCGCGACAACGATGCCCGCGAAGGCGAGCACCGGGACCACGGCCCCGCTGGCTGCCCGGGCGGGCTTTTCGTTGATCGTGTGGGTCATGAGGTGAGGCCTCCAGAAGAGATAAGTGCTGGGTAAACCTCGTATGCATGGGCAACTATTCCGTTGCTTCGCGCCTCTAATCAATTCTTGACCATGTCATGAGGGTCTGAGGGTCTGTCAGGTTTCGGAAGGACTAGGACCAGGGGTCCAGGGCCGGTGCGGCGAAATCCCGATGCAAGGGGCGCAGGCGGGTTGAGAGTATGACACCCATGCTCGAAGCCGCAGACGCAACCCGAATAGGCCGCCGCACCGCACCGCCCACCTGGCTGGTGGTGGCGCTGGCCTGTGCGGGGCAGTTCCTGGTCGTGCTGGACGTGTCGGTCGTGAACGTGGCGCTGCCGTCGATGCGGACTGACCTCGGGCTGAGCGCGCAGGGACTGCAGTGGGTGGTCAACGCGTACGCGATCGCCTTCGCCGGGTTCATGCTGCTGGGCGGCCGGGCCGGGGACCTGTACGGCCGCAAGCGGATGTTCCTCGTCGGGCTCGCCCTGTTCACGCTCGCCTCGCTGGGCGGCGGGCTCGCCCAGCAGGGGCCGGAGCTGCTGGTCGCGCGGGCCGTGCAGGGACTCGGCGCCGCCGTCCTCGCGCCCTCGACGCTGACCATCCTCACCGCGGCCGTCCCCGAGGGCGCCGCACGCGCGCGTGCCATCGCGACCTGGACCGCGGTCGGCGCGGGCGGCGGGGCCGCGGGCGGGCTCGTCGGCGGGGCGCTGGTGGACGGGCTGTCGTGGCGGTGGGTGCTGCTGATCAACGTGCCGATCGGGGCGGTCGTGCTGGCCGGCGCGTACCGGTGGCTCGCGGAGAGCCGCAACGGCGACGGGCGGCGCCTCGACCTGCCGGGCGCGGTCCTGGTCACGGCCGGGCTCGCCACCCTCGCCTACGGCATCTCGCAGACCGAACGGGAAGGCTGGACCGCGGCGGCCACCTTGATACCCCTGTTCGCCGGCATCGCGCTGATTGCGCTCTTCCTGCTGGTCGAGGCGCGTACGGCCGCCCCGCTGATGCCGCTCGGACTGTTCCGGTCGCGCGCGGTGTCGTCGTCGAACGTGGCGATGTTCATCGCCGGCTCCGCGATGTTCTGCATGTGGTTCTTCATGACCCTGTACGCCCAGAACGTGCTCGGCTACTCCCCGCTGGAGGCCGGTCTCGCCCTCGTGCCCAGCTCCCTCGCGGTGCTCGTCGGTTCCAAGTCCGCGCCCCGCTTCCTGCCCCTGCTCGGCGCGCGCAACGTGGCCGCGCTCGGCGCCCTGATCGCGGCGAGCGGCTTCGCCTGGCAGTCGGCGATGACCGCACGCGGCGACTACCTCACCGAGATCATGTTCCCCGGGATCCTGATGATGCTGGGCGCGGGACTGACGGCGACCCCGCTCGCCGCGCTCGCCACGTCGGGCGCGGCGCCCGGCGAGGCCGGCCTGGTCTCCGGACTGATCAACACCTCGCGCACGATGGGCGGTTCGCTCGGCCTCGCGGTCATGTCGACCATCGCGGCGGCACGGACGGGATCGAGCGGGACGCCGGAGGCACTGACGGAGGGGTACGCGCTGGTGTTCCGCACGGGCGCGGGGGTGCTGCTCGCGGGAACGGTGCTCATGCTGGTGTGGCTGCCGCGGAAGGTACGGCCGAGGGGCGAGCCGCTGAAGAACGAGGCGTCCGGCGAGGCGGCGGGCGGAGACCAGGGCGGTGACCCGGCCGGGGAAATTTCGACGAGTTCGGCTGGGTGAGGCAACGATTCGGGTGGTCCATGGACTCCTTTGAACATCTAGGAGGTGCCCATGGGGGATCGCAAGCAGGCTCGGGACGAGGAGTTCCAGAGCTTTGTCGTCGGCCGCTGGCCGCGGTTGTTGCGGACGGCATTTCTCCTCACGGGGGAGCAGCACGCCGCGGAGGATCTCGTCCAGTCCACGTTCGAACAGGTCTACGTGGCCTGGCGCAAAGTCGGCTCGGCCGATGACCCGGAGGCGTACGTACGGCGCGTGATGATCAACGCGCACGCGCGCAGGCATCGAAAGCGACTCAAGGAGTTCCTGGCGCCCAGGGACGACTCGGGCCTGGCCCGCGAGGTGGCCGACACCGGCGACCGCATCGCCCAGGCCGACGACCGCGGCGCCCTGCTGACGGCCCTGGCCGAGCTGCCGCCACGGCAGCGCGAGGCGGTGGTCCTGCGCTACTGGGAGGACCTCACCGAGACCCAGACCGCACAGGCGATGGGCTGCTCGGTCGGCGCGGTGAAGTCCAACGCGGCCAAGGGGATCGCGAAACTCCGCGCCATACCGGGACTGGTGGACATGGTGACGAACGGCGAAGGGCGGCGGAAGTGATGAGCGCGGACCGGGAGAGCCACACCATGACGGACAGGGACATCGCCCTCCTGCTGGCCGACGCGACGGACGGGGTCGAGATCGGTATAGCCCCCACCCAGGCGGTCATCAGGGGCGGCCGCCGACGCCGGGCCCGGCGCTGGGCGATCGCCACGGCGGCGGCACTGGCGCTCGTCGGTTCCACGGCGACGCTGGCGCTGGCGGGGCTGCCGGGGGACGGCCATCAGGTGGTGCCGGCGGTGACACAGCGGCCGACTCCGACACCGGACGCGTTCCAGGACGCACCGCACCGCACCACGCTGGCGACCGGGACCGACCAGGGCACGAAGTGGAAGGTGTTCATCGACGTCTGGGGCGCGCCGCGCGACGAGGCGGAGGCACAGGCCCAGTTGACGGCGATGGCCGAGTACGAGGAGTCGGCGCCGGACGTCCGCACGGCGTCCGATCTGGTCGGCAAGGTCGCGTACTTCGTGTACCGCGGCTACGGCGACACGACCTCGCCGGTGCTGGAGAACATGGTGGACGCGTCGGACGCGATGGCGGACACGGACCTCACATCGGGTGCGATTCCGCTGGTGCCCGGTGCCGACAACCCCGTGCGGCTGGGCATCGGCTCGGTGGCCAAGTCCGCCGAGCGGGTCCTGTGCCACATCAAGGACGGCGACGGCATCTCCCTCACCAAGGCACCCGCCGGCGACACGACGGACAACGTCACGCCGGCGATCCGCTCGGCCGAGGGCTCGCCGTACAACTGGTTCGTGTGCGTGGCGCCGAAGGGCACGGAGTTCGAGGCGGCGGAGGTGACGGCGCTGAGCTGACCGACCCCGTCACAGCCACCCCTGCTGCCGGGCCTCCCGCATTGCCTCCATCCGGTTGCGGGTGCCGGTCTTGCCGATCGCGGAGGAGAGGTAGTTGCGGACCGTCGACTCGGACAGATGCAGCTTGCCGGCGATGTCCGCGACGGTCGCGCCGTCCACCGAGGCCTTCAGTACGTCGCACTCGCGGGCGGTGAGCGGATTGGGCCCGGCACTCAGCGCGGCGGCGGCGAGCGCGGGGTCGATCACGGTCTCGCCGGTCAGCACCCGGCGGATCGCGGCGGCGAGTTCCTCCACGGGGCCGTCCTTGACGAGGAAACCGGCGGCTCCGGCCTCCATGGCCCGGCGCAGATAGCCGGGGCGGCCGAAGGTGGTCAGGATCAGGACGCGGCAGTCGGGGACCTGGTCGCGCAGTTCGGCGGCGGCGTCGAGGCCGCTCATGCCCGGGAGTTCGATGTCGAGCAGGGCGACGTCGGGGCGGTGGAGGAGCGCGGTGTCCACGATCACGTCACCGGTACCGACCTGCGCGACGACCTCGATGTCCGGCTCCAGGCCGAGCAGCAGGGCGAGTGCGCCGCGCATCATGCCCTGGTCCTCGGCGAGCAGCACTCTGATGGACTTGGCGGGCCGGTGGTTCCTGGGCATCTCTTCCACGGGGAAAGAGTAGGTCCCCGAAGGTCACCGGCCGCTCTTGAACGCCTTCGGCAGTGCTGCCTGCTTGAGGGACACAGTGCTACGTCCTTGACCGGCGACGTCAGCCGGTCACAGCGCCCTGGGCGCCGTGGCCACCACGGAGGAGGTGAAGTCGGCCGGTTCCACGGGGAGTTCGGCGGTGACGGTGAAGCCGCCGCGGGGTGAGGGGCCGGCGGTCAGGGAGCCGCCCGCCGCCCTGAGGCGTTCGGTGAGGCCCTTTAGGCCGGTGCCGCCGATGCCCTTGGTGAGGCCGGTCGTGGGGGAGTCGGTGGCCTGGTCGCCAGTGGAGGCGTTTGTGCGGGCGTTGGTGCCGGTGCCGTTGGCTGCGGCTGTGGGTATGGCCGTGTCCGTGCCGATGCCGTTGTCCGTGACTGTCAGCTTGGCGCGGTCGAGGACGCCGCCGATGGTGATCGTGCAGCGGGTCGCGCCGCTGTGCCGGAGGACGTTGGTGACCGCTTCCCGCACCACCCACCCGAGCAGTACCTCGGTCTGCGGGGTGAGCGGGGCGCCGGAGTGGGTCACGACCGGTTCGATCGCCGCCGCCGACAGTGCCGAGCGGGCCCGGTCCAGTTCGGTGGCCAGGCTGCCCTCGCGGTAGCCGGTCACCGCCTCCCGGATCTCGGTCAGCGCCTGGCGGCCGACGGACTCGATGTCGGTGATCTGGGCGAGGGCCGCGTCCATGTCCCGCGCGGCGAGGCGCCGGGCCGCCTCCGACTTCACGACGATCACGGACATGGTGTGGCCGAGCAGGTCGTGCAGGTCGCGGGAGAAGCGCAGGCGTTCCTCCTCGACCGCGCGCCGGGCCAACTCCTCGCGGGCGGCGCGCAGTTCGCGTACCGCCTCGGAGAGGGAGAGGATCGCGGCCGTGACCATGGTGGACAGGAAGGTGCCGTAGGCGATGTTGATGGCGTCCCAGCCCGCCCGGAACACGGAGACCGTCGCCGCCAGCGCGGTCAGGCCGAGGCCGACCTGGCCGAGCCGCGGGCCACGCAGCGCCGCGCCGGCGGCGAGGCCGAGCAGCGGGAAGAAGTACAGCCAGCTGCCGCCGTACCCGATGGCGAGACCGCAGGTGACCAGCGCCATCACGGCGAGCGCCACCCGGGTCGAGATCGCCTCGCGCGCTTCCTTCACGAACGAACGGAAGGTCACGTAGATGTACAGGGAGTTGAAGGTGAGCAGGCCCAGGGCGCCCACCCAGGGGTTCGGGGTCTCGCCCTGGAACAGGTTCGAGAACGCGCCCATCCCCATCAGCAGCCAGGGCAGCAGGGAGAAGCCGGTCGGCGGCGGGCCGGGGTGCTCGGGCATCTCCTTCCCGCTGCGGCGGGCCTCCTTCTGGGCGGCCTTGAAGGCCTCCATGTCCGCCTTCCACTGGGCCCGTGCCGTCCGCCACCGGCCCAGCTGGCAGGACACGTCTCGCATCCAGGTCATCTCTCAGCTCCCCGTTCAGACGGTCCGGCCGGACCGGCGGTACGACAGCACAGCGTACGAACCGAAGGCCAGCAGCCAGAGGGTCAGGACAAGGATGGCGCCGATCGCCGGGGCGTGTCCGTCCGCGACGCCCGTGCCCAGCTGGGCGAAGCGGTACGTGGGGGTGTACGCCGACAGGGTGCGCAGCCAGTCGGGGAACAGGGTGACCGGGAACCAGAGGCCGCCGAGGACGGCCAGGCCCAGGTTGCAGGCCATGTTGGTCACGCCGGTGGTCTGCCCGGTCAGGCGGTAGCCGTTGCCCAGGCCGAGCAGGGTGAAGGGCACCGAGCCCAGCCACAGCAGCAGGGCGATGGTCGCCCACTGCCAGGCGGCCAGCCGTACGCCGTTGACCAGACCGCCCGCCGCGAGCACGACGACGATCGCGGGCAGCACGGTCACCGAACCGGTCAGGGTGCGGCCCACCACGACCTGGCGCGGGGTCATCGGGGTCACCCGCAGCTGCCGCAGCCAGCCGATCGCGCGGTCCTCGGCGACCCCGCCGCCGGTGTTCAGGGCGCAGCCGACGGCGCCGTACCCGGCCATGCCGATCATCGAGCCGGTCTTCCAACCGCCGTCGTCCCCACCGAGGTTGGTGAAGAGCAGATACATCAGCACCGGCATAGCGATGCCGCCGATCACGAACCCCGCGTCACGCAGGGTCCGGCGTACTTCGAGCCGCAGATAGGCCAGCATCACGCCACCTCCGCCGGGGCCTTGGGCTGCGCCGAGGTCAGCGCCAGGAACGCGTCGTCCAGGGACGCCGGGGCGACCTCGAGGCCGCGGATCGCGCCGAGCGAGGCGAGTGCGATCACCGTCGCGTCCGGGTCGTCGGTGCGCAGCCGGGCCCGGTCGCCGCGCACCTCCAGGGACCGCACCCCGGGCAGCCGGTCGAGGCCCGCGGTGTCGCGCCCGGCGAGGTCGAAGGCGACCAGGCCGCCGCCGACCGAGCGCTTGAGCTGCTCGCCGGTGCCGTCGGCGACGATCCGGCCGCGGTCGATGACGAGGATGCGGTCGGCGTACGCGTCCGCCTCCTCCAGGTGGTGCGTGGAGAACAGGACCGTGTGGCCGCGGCGCGCGAACACCCGCATCGACGCCCAGAAGGCCTGCCGCGCCTCCACGTCCAGGGCGGCGGTCGGCTCGTCGAGCACGATCAGCGAGGGGTTCCCGGCCAGCGCCACGGCGAACCGCACTCTCTGGGTCTGGCCGCCGGAGAGCCGGTCCACGCGCCGCCCGGCCAGTTCGGCGATGCCGGCGAGGCGGAGGGCCTCTGAGACGGGGAGGGGTGCGGGGTAGCGGCCTGCGACGAAGGCGACCAGTTCCCGCACGGTGACCCGGGGCACCGCGCGTGCCTCCTGGAGCATGGCGCCGACCCGCCCGGCCCGCACCGACGTCTCCGGGGGAGCGCCGAAGAGCCGGACTGTGCCCTCGTCGGGCTCGTTCAGGCCGAGCAGCAGCGAGATCGTCGTCGATTTGCCGGCGCCGTTGCGGCCCAGCAGGGCCACGGTCTCGCCGGGGGCGATGTCGAGGTCGACGCCGTCCACGGCACGGACGGCGCCGAAGGATTTGGCGGCGGCGGTGAACCGTACGGCTGGGTCTGTCTGTGTGGCCGGAGTCTGTGCGCCTGGTGTCTGTGTACCCGTCCCCTGAGTCATGGCTATGACGCTACGAACTCGCCCCTGCCCCGCGGCAGATGCGCTTGTACGGACTCGGGCAGGACAAATGTCACGGCGGGCGGCGACACGTCCCGAAGACCTGACACGGTGTCAGGAGCCTTCACAAGTGCGGTGCGCTGGGCTATACAAGGGGCGCCGGACTGGAACGCGTTCTAGATCGGCCCGTGACGACCTCGGTGCGGCCGACGGTGCGGACGGCCGTACCGGGGTCTCTCCGATTACTCAGGGAGCCGCATTGCCCATCGACGCCGCCAAGGCCCTGGCCGCCGAACCCCGGACCGGCGAGATCACCTGGACCTCGAAGGACGTCCAGCTCTACCACCTCGGCATCGGGGCCGGACGCCCCGCCACCGACCCCGACGAACTGCGCTACACCCTGGAGTCCCGGCTGCACGTCCTGCCGAGCTTCGCCACCGTCGCCGGTTCCGGCGCGCCCGGCGTGATCAGCGGACTGTCCCTGCCCGGCATCGACGTCGAGCTGGCCAAGGTGCTGCACGGCGGCCAGACGCTGGAGCTGCACCGGCCGATCCCGGCGACGGGCAGCGCGACCACCACCGGACGGATCGCCGCCGTGTACGACAAGGGCAAGGCGGCCGTCCTGGTGATGCGCACCGAAGTCGCCGACGCCGACGGCCCGTTGTGGACCAACGACTCGCAGATCTTCGTACGGGGGGAGGGTGGCTGGGGTGGCGATCGTGGTCCTTCCGCTCGTCTCGACCCGCCCTTCGGCGAGCCCGACCGGACCGTCGAGCGCGGCATCCGTGAGGACCAGGCGCTGCTCTACCGGCTCTCCGGCGACTGGAACCCGCTGCACGCGGACCCGGAGTTCGCGAAGGTGGCCGGGTTCGAGAAGCCGATCCTGCACGGGCTGTGCACGTACGGAATGACGCTGAAGGCGGTCGTCGACACGCTGCTCGACGGTGACGTCGGCCGGGTGCGCGCGTACAGCACGCGGTTCGCGGGGGTCGTGTATCCCGGCGAGACCCTGCGCATCCGGATGTGGCGGCTGGACGGCTCGGTCCGGGTGGCCGTGAGCGCCGTGGAGCGGGACGACGCGCCCGTCCTCGCCGACACCATCGTCCAACACTCCTGAATCCACGCCGACTTGACCAGGACGACGACTTGACCAGGACGACGACTTGACCGGGACGACTTGGACCGGGGATCACCTGAGGGGAGCCGCACCATGCGCGCAGCCGTACTGCAAGAGATCGGCCAGGACAAACTGGAGGTCCTCGACGACGTCGAGACGGTGGGCTTCGGGCCCGGCAGGGTGCGGATCCGGGTGCGGGCCACGGGCCTGTGCCACTCGGACCTGTCCGCGATGAGCGGGGTGCTGCCGCAGCCGGGGCCGTTCGTGCCGGGGCACGAGGGCGCGGGCGAGATCCTCGAAGTCGGCGAAGGCGTAAGCAACTTGAAGGCCGGCGACCGGGTCGTCGTGTGCTGGCTGCCGGCCTGCGGCGAGTGCGCCGCCTGCAAGCGCGGCCAGACCGAGCTGTGTCTGGCCGGGTTCATGAACGCCGGCACCCCCAACTTCCGTCGCCCCACCGGTGATGTCTTCGGCTTCGCGGGCACCGGCACCTTCGCCGAGGAGGTCGTCGTCGACGCGGGCTGCGCGGTGCCGATCCCCGACGACGTGCCCTTCGACATCGCCGCGCTGATCGGCTGCGGGGTGACCACGGGACTGGGCGCGGCCCTCAACACCGCTGACCTGGAAGCCGGTTCGTCGGTCGCGGTGATCGGCTGCGGGGGCGTCGGGATCTCCGCGATCCAGGGTGCCCGGCTCAAGGGCGCGGCTGAGATAGTCGCCGTCGACCCGGTCGCCTCCCGGCGCGAGTCGGCGCTCAAGTTCGGTGCCACCAGGGCCGTTTCGCCCGAGGAACTGCCCGACGCCAAGCAACAGGTCACTGCGGGCGAGGGGTTCGACTACGTCTTCGAGGTCGTCGGCCGCTCCAGCACCGCCCGCACGGCCTACGACAACACCCGGCGCGGCGGCAGCCTGATCATCGTCGGCGCGGGCGCGATGGACGACTTCCTCCAACTCAACATGTTCGAGCTGTTCTTCGACGAGAAGCGGATCCTGCCGTCGATGTACGGCGGCGGCGACGTCCTGCGTTCCTACGAGCGGACCATCGCCCTGTGGCGGGCCGGCCGCATCGACCTGGAGGGCCTGATCACCCACCGGGTCCCACTCGCCGACATCAACGAGGCCCTGGACCAGATGCGTACGGGGACCGCTCTGCGTACGTGCATCGAGATCTGACGGAGGCCGCGGTGTCGTCGCCAGACCGGACGGGAGACCCCGTACCGCAGCCACAACCGACGGGAGTTCCTGTGTCGTCGCTGCCGCTTGAGGGGCTGTCCGCCGTCGTCACCGGCGCCGGTCGGGGCCTGGGCCGGGCCGAGGCGCTGGAGCTCGCCCGGCTCGGCGCGGCCGTCGTCGTCAACGACTTCGGACAGCCGGGCCGGGACGGATCGGGGGCCGCCTCCGCGGGCCCCGCCGAGGAGGTCGCCGCCGAGATCCGCGCGGCGGGCGGCACGGCGGTCGCCCACACCGGGGACGTCGCCGACTTCGCCCAGGCCCGCGCACTCGTCGAGTCGGCCGTGTCGGAGTTCGGCAAGCTGGACATCCTGGTCAACAACGCGGGCATCCTGCGCGACCGGATGGTCTTCTCGATGACCGAGGGCGAGTGGGACGCGGTGATCCGGGTCCATCTCAAGGGACATTTCAACACCACCCACTTCGCGTCCGCGCACTGGCGCGAACGGTCCAAGGCGGCCGGCGCACCGGTGTACGGGCGGATCGTCAACACCTCCTCGGAGGCGTTCCTCGCGGGCTCGGCCGGACAGCCCAACTACGCGGCCGCGAAAGGCGGGATCGTCGGCCTCACCACCTCCACGGCCCTCGCGCTCGCCAAGTACGGCGTGACCGCCAACGCCATCTGCCCCCGCGCCCGCACCCGGATGACGGAGGACGTCTTCGCCGGACTGGCCACCCCCGAGGAGGGCCTCGACCCGCTCGCCCCCGAGCATGTCGCCCCGCTCGTCGGCTACTTGGCCTCGCCCGCAGCGGCCCGCGTCAACGGACAGCTCCTCGTGGTGCACGGCGGCATGGTGGCGATCGTGGAACGCCCGCACGTCCAGGCGAAGTTCGACAGCAAGCAGGACGTCTTCAGCTACGACGAGCTCGACGCACTGCTCACCCCGCACTACGCGGACCGGCCGAGTGGGGAGACGTTCGCGGCGGCGGAGGTGCTGGGACTGAAACGGTCCGACACGGCGGACTGACGGGCGGGGCCGGCCCCCAACAGGCAGGCGCACGAAAGGGGGTGGCCCATACACCGGGCCACCCCCTTCATCTACGTGCCGTCAGGCCACCTATTCGCCCGACTCCGGCTTGCGGTGTCGGCCGCGAGGGGCCGTCTCGCCGTCCTGGGCCGAGACCGGCCCCCGGTGTCGGCCCTGCCCGTTGTCCTCGTGGGTATCGGCGGTCAGCGGCTGCATCGTGCTTGCGTCGCTCATCGGAAGGTTCACCCCGTCAACATGATCTTTCTAACAGCCCGGCGAGTTTATCCAGCACACCTGACCTCGAATCCACAAGGGCGCGCCAAC
The DNA here is from genome assembly GCF_053599215.1 of Streptomyces sp. NPDC001002. Classification (NCBI taxonomy): domain Bacteria; kingdom Bacillati; phylum Actinomycetota; class Actinomycetes; order Kitasatosporales; family Streptomycetaceae; genus Streptomyces; species Streptomyces sp. NPDC001002. Next base: position 106,955 of record NZ_JBSFLV010000001.1, read on the forward strand.
CGGCACTAGTTCGTTACAAGACGCGCCAACGGCGCCTTCCCGAGCGGCACCGGACGCGGCGCCGCGGGCACGACCGGCACGGCGGGCACCGGGGGATCCGGCTGCGACGACCCGTCCGCGGCCGGGGACGAACTCCCCGACGCCGCCGACACGGTCGTACCGCCCCGATCCGAATCCCCCGGGCCCGCGCCCCCCGCGTCCCCCGATCCCCCCGCGTCCCCCGTCATCCCCGCATCCCCCGTCTCCCCCCAGGGCACCACCACCCGCGCCACCCCGCACGGCACCTCGGCCGTGGTGAAGGGCAGTTGGAGCACCCCGTCCGTGGACCACAACCCGGTGCCCGCCAACCAGCCCTCGGGCGCCGGGAGATGGCGCATCCGCCGCTCGGCCGGCCGCCATACGCCGACCCAGCTGCCGACCGGCCCGTCCACCCGCAGTGCCACCCCGCAGCTCTCCGGCATCAGCACCAGCCCCGGCTGGATCGCGAACGGCGTCACCGCGCAGTCCGGCAGCCGCAGGCTCTCCGGGAAGCGCACCGGCAGCGTGCTGCCCAGCACCCCCCAGCCCAGCCGGTCCTCGCCGGGCGACGGCGCGTCCGAGCGGATCAGCAGCAGCCCGCTGTCCGGGTCGGCGAGCAGCAGCCGGTCGTCGCTGCCGGCCGCGATCTGGAGCAGCGGCGAGACCTCACCGGCCCGCTCCAGGTCGACCACGACCGCCTTGGTGCAGCCGCCGACCTCCCGGTCCAGGGCCAGCATCCGGCCCGTCCGGTCCAGCCACACCCCGCCCGAGCAGCGCCCCGGGATCTCCGCCACGTGCTCGGGCCCGAAGGAGCCGCCCGCCACGAGCCACAGCGTGCTGGCGCGCCGGCCGACAGCGAGGGCGTACGCCTTCTCGCCGCCCGGCGCGGGCGGCAGCAGCCGCAGCCGGGTGTCCTCGTCCGGGCACTCGACCCCGCCGATCAGCACCTCGCCGGTGCCGGGTCCGGTCGGGTACAGCAGCGTGAAGACGTGCCGCCCGTCCACCAGGCGCCGGATCAGGACCCGCCCGTCGCCCATCGGCTGCACCTCGGTGCCGGGCTCCTCCGGCTGGTTGCCGGGCAGCGGGACGGCGTACGGCTCGGGGCCGTCCAGGGTCCAGCGCTCCGGGAACCAGGAGCCGCCGTCGAGCGCGAGCCGGGCCGCGTAGGCACCGTCCGCGCTGATCGTGCACTCCACCTGCGGAGCCCCCTCCTCGGGAGTCGTCTCCTCAGGGGTCGTCCCGGGTTCGATCGCACAGGCCGTCATCGTCTGGTCACCTCCGGCCACGAAGCTAGTTTTCGTACGCACGGACGTGGGACCACCAGGCACCCTCTTCACACATAAGGGTGGCCCAGGAACGATTCGCCTGAGGAAACGGTGGCGGGTGTGCTGAGCGGGGCCCAGGGGAGGGGCCGGGTGGCTTTGTCGGTTCAGCGCCACAGATCAGCCAGGTAGCCTTTCCCCGTGCCCCGTCTGTCTGAAGTCATCGCCGCGCTGGACGAACTGTGGCCCGCCGCGCGGGCCGAGTCCTGGGACGCGGTCGGCACGGTCGTGGGCGACCCCGAGCAGGAGGTCACCCGGGTCCTGTTCGCCGTGGACCCCGTCCAGGAGATCGTCGACGAGGCGGTGAAGCTGGGCGCCGACCTGCTGGTCACCCACCACCCGCTCTATCTTCGCGGTACGACGACGGTGGCGGCCACGCACTTCAAGGGCCGGGTCGTGCACACGCTGATCAAGAACGACATCGCGCTGCACGTAGCCCACACCAACGCGGACACCGCCGACCCCGGCGTCTCCGACGCACTCGCCGGCGCCCTGGACCTGAGGGTCGTACGACCCCTCGTACCGGACCCGACCGACCCGCAGGGCCGCCGCGGCCTGGGCCGGATCGCCGAACTGGACCCCCCGCTGACCCTCCGCGAGTTCGCGGCCCGCGCCGCACAGCGACTGCCCGCCACCGCGCAGGGCATCAGGGTGGCAGGCGACCCCGAGGCGACGATCCGCACGGTCGCCGTCAGCGGCGGCTCCGGCGACAGCCTCTTCGACCAGGTCCGCGCGGCCGGCGTCGACGCCTTCCTCACCGCGGACCTGCGCCACCACCCGGCCTCCGAAGCGGTGGCCCACAGCCCCCTCGCGCTGCTCGACGCGGCGCACTGGGCCACCGAGTGGCCCTGGTGCGAGCTGGCCGCAGCCCAGCTCGACGAGATCTCCGACCGGCACGGCTGGGACCTGCGCGTCCATGTCTCGCCGACGGTCACCGACCCCTGGACCGCCCACGCGGCGTCCAACCCGACGCACACCCCTGGAGCCCCCAACTGAACGCCGCGCCCGCCGACCAGATCCGACTCCTCGACGTCCAGGCCCTCGACGTCCGCCTGCAGCAGCTCGCGCACCGCCGCCGCTCGCTGCCCGAGCACGCCGAGATCGACGCGCTGACCAAGGACGCCACCCAACTGCGCGACCTGCTGGTCGCCGCGCAGACCGAGGAGAGCGACACCACCCGCGAGCAGACCAAGGCCGAGCAGGACGTGGACCAGGTGCGCCAGCGCGCCGTCCGCGACCAGCAGCGCCTCGACTCCGGCGCCGTGACCTCGCCCAAGGACCTGGAGAACCTCCAGCGCGAGATCGTCTCCCTCGCCAAGCGCCAGGGTGACCTGGAGGACGTCGTCCTGGAGGTCATGGAGCGCATCGAGTCCGTGCAGGAGCGGATCGCCGAACTCACCGAGCGGGTCTCCTCCGTCCAGTCGAAGATCGACGACGCGACCGCGCGCCGCGATGCCGCGGTCAAGGAGATCGACGGCGAGGTCGCCACGATCACCAAGGAGCGCGAGGTCATCTCGGCCACGATCCCCGCGGACCTCCTCAAGCTCTACGACAAGCTCCGCGAGCAGCAGGGCGGCATCGGCGCGGCCAAGCTCTACCAGCGCAGCTGCCAGGGCTGCCGCCAGGAGCTGTCCATCACCGACATCAACGAGATCCGCGCTGCCGCCCCCGACACGGTCGTCCGCTGCGAGAACTGCCGCCGCATCCTGGTCCGTACGTCCGAGTCCGGCCTGTAAGGAGCCCTGGACGTGCGGGAGTTCATCATCGAGGCCGACGGCGGCTCCCGGGGCAACCCGGGACCGGCGGGCTACGGTTCCGTGGTGCTGGATGCGGCGACGGGCGAGACGTTGATGGAGGCGGCGGAGTACATCGGCGTCGCCACGAACAACGTCGCCGAGTACCGGGGCCTGTTGGCGGGCCTCCGCACGGCCCACACCCTCGATCCCTCTGCCTCCGTCCACGTCCGCATGGACTCCAAGCTCGTCGTCGAGCAGATGTCGGGCCGCTGGAAGATCAAACACCCGGACATGAAGCCGCTGGCGGCGGAGGCAGCGACCGTCTTCCCGCCGGACCGGGTGACGTACGAGTGGATCCCGAGAGAGCAGAACAAGCACGCGGACCGCTTGGCGAACGAGGCGATGGATGCGGGGAAGCGGGGCGAGCAATGGTCGGCTTCGACGTCCGGTGCCGACTTGGACATGCCTCTTAAGGGGCGCGGGGAACTGCGCGACCAGCCCCCACCGGCTGGCACCGTCACAACTGCCGAAACCCGCGCCGCGCGCAATCTGGCGACGACACCTCAACCCACAGTCGGTTGGGGCTCGTCCCCAGACATGGGCGCCCCCGCCACCTTCGTCCTACTCCGCCACGGCGAAACCCCGCTGACTCCCCAAAAGCGCTTCTCGGGCAGCGGCGGCACCGACCCGTCCCTCTCCGACGTAGGCCGCGACCAAGCGGAGCGAGCCGGCGCGGCCCTGGCCAAACGCGGCACGATCCAGGCCATCATCGCGTCCCCCCTAACCCGCACCCGCGAAACCGCAGCCATCGTCGCCACCCACCTCGGCCTCGACGTGACCATCGACGAAGGCCTACGCGAAACAGACTTCGGCGCGTGGGAAGGCCTCACCTTCGGAGAAGTCCGCGAACGCTACCCGGACGACCTGACAACGTGGTTGGCCGACCCGGAGGCCCAACCAACAGGCGGCGGCGAGAGTTTCGCAGCGACGGGTACCCGAATCGCCGCCACCCGCGACAAGTTGGTCGCGGCCTACGCGGGTCGCACGGTCCTCCTGGTCAGCCACGTCACGCCGATCAAGACCTTCGTACGCCTGGCCCTGGGCGCCCCGCCGGAGGCTCTGTTCCGCATGGAACTCTCGGCCGCGGCCCTCTCGGCGGTGGCGTACTTCGCGGACGGCAACGCGAGCGTACGGCTCTTCAACGACACGTCACACCTACGCCCGTAAGCCCGCCCGAGCCCTACGCACGTAGGCCGGCGGCCTCCCGGGCCAGTTGCTCGACCCGCCCCCAGTCCCCGGCGGCCACCGCATCCCCCGGAATCATCCAAGTCCCGCCCACACAGCCGACGTTGGGCAGCTCCAAATACGCGGACGCGTTGCCGGCACCGATCCCACCGGTCGGACAGAACCGCGCCTGCGGCAACGGCCCCGCAAGCGACTTCAGGTACGCCGTCCCACCCGCCGCCTCCGCCGGGAAGAACTTCATCTCCCGCACCCCGCGCTCCAGCAGCGCCACGACCTCCGAGGTCGTCGACACCCCCGGCAGATACGGCACCCCGGACGCCCGCATCGCCTCCAGCAGTACGTCCGTCCAGCCCGGGCTGACCAGAAAACGCGCCCCCGCAGCCACCGACTCCGTCACCTGAGCCGGCGTGATGACGGTCCCGGCTCCGACGACCGCGTCCGGCACCGCCCCGGCGATCGCCCGGATCGCGTCCAGCGCGACTGGCGTCCGCAACGTCACCTCGATCGCGGGCAGCCCACCGGCGACCAGCGCCCGCGCGAGCGGAACGGCATCGGCGACGTCATCGAGGACGACGACGGGGACGACAGGGGCAAGGTCGAGTACAGACGTGGGCATGCCGCTCATCCTGCCGGGGTGATGCAGTGTGCGCAAAGGGTGTTGCGCGCACTGCAACGCGTACCGCGACGCCCGTCAATGCGCCGTCAGTGAATCTCGTCCACCAACACATCCAACGACCACGCCTGCCCACCCCGCGCAGGCGCCTCCCCCTCCACCACATACCCCAGATCCCGCAACGCCTCGACCAGCTCGGCCGGCCCCTTCGGCGCCACCCCGGCCGACAGCAGACTCCGTACGATCCGCCCCTTGGTCGCCTTGTTGAAGTGGCTGACGACCTTCCGGGTCGGCGCGTGCAGCACCCGTACGCTCGCCGTTCGCGTGGCCAGCTCGCCCTTCGGCTTCCAGGCAGCGGCGTACGCGGAGGACCGTAGGTCAAGGACGAGCCCGTCGCCCGCGGCCTCCGGCAGGACCTCGGCCATCGGCGCCCGCCAGTGCGCGCCCAGCGCTCCGAGTCCCGGCAGTTTCACGCCCATCGAGCAGCGGTAGGAGGGGATGCGGTCGGTGACGCGGACCGCGCCCCACAGTCCCGAGAAGACGAGCAGCGACCGCGCGGCCCGCCTCTTCGCGGCGGTGTCCAGCGTGGCCAGGTCGAGGGCGTCGTACAGCACCCCCGTATAGATCTCCCCGGCGGGGCGGGCGGCGGCCGTGCGCAGTTCGAGGTTCTTCGCGATCTCGCCGCGCAGGCCCTCGGTCAGCCCGAGTACCTCGCGCGCCTTCTCCTCGTCGGCGGCGCAGAGTTCGACCAGCTCGTCGAGCACGGCCGCGCGGGCGTCGGAGAGCCCCGGCAGCGACAGCGACTCCAGCTTCAGCGGGGTACCACGGCCAAAGGACGCCTTGCCTTCGGAGGGCGGCAGCAGGACGAGCACGGGATCGGTCTCCTTCGGTTGAGCTCCGGGACAGCGTACGGCGTGCCACTCGGCGAACCGGGACCTACGCTCGCTACATGCCCAGCCGCCACATCCGCGTGACCGGCGCCCCCGAAGCCCCCCTCCGGGCGGCCCTCACCGCCCTGCGCGCCGAACTTGAGGTGCCCGAGAGCTACCCGCCCGAGGCCCTCGCCGAGGCCGAGCGGGCCGCGAAGGCTCCCGTGCTGCCGTCGTACGACGCCACCGACATCCCCCTGTTCACGATCGACCCGCCCACCTCCACCGACCTCGACCAGGCGATGCACCTCAGCCGCCGGCCCGGCGGCTACCGCGTCCGGTACGCCATCGCCGACGTCGCCGCCTTCGTCGTACCCGGCGCGCCGCTGGACCTGGAGGCGCACCGGCGCGTGACGACCCTCTACTTCCCCGACGAGAAGGTCCCGCTGCACCCGACCGTGCTGAGCGAGGGCATCGCGAGCCTGCTGCCGGACCAGACCTGCCCGGCCGCGCTGTGGACGATCGACCTCGACGCGGACGGCCGTACGGTCGCCGTCGACGTCCGCCGGGCCCTGGTCCGCAGCCGCGCCAAGCTCGACTACGCGGGCGTGCAGCGGCGGATCGACGACGGCACGGCCGAGGAACCCCTCGCGCTGCTGAAGGAGATCGGGGGACTGCGGGAGGCACTGGAGGTCGAGCGCGGCGGCATCTCGCTCAACGTGCCGGAACAGGAGATCGTCGAGAGGGACCACGCGTACGAGCTGACGTACCGCGCTCCGCTCCCCGCCGACGCCTGGAACGCGCAGATCTCCCTGCTCACCGGCATGGCGGCGGCCGACCTGATGCTCACCCACGGCACCGGCGTCCTGCGCACGCTCCCGGCCGCCCCCGACGGCGCCGTCGGCCGCCTGCGCCGCACCGCGCGCGCCCTGCACATCGACTGGCCGCACCACGTCTCGTACGCGCATCTCGTCCGCTCCCTCGACCCGCACCGCCCCGACCACGCGGCCTTCCTCCAGGAGTGCACGACCCTGCTGCGCGGCGCCGGCTACACGGTCTTCCGGGACGGAGTGCTGCCGCCGATCACCACGCACGCGGCGGTAGCGGCCCCCTACGCCCACTGCACAGCGCCCCTCCGCCGCCTGGTCGACCGCTACGCCGCCGAGATCTGCCTGGCCGTGGTCGCGGGGGCGGACGTACCGGACTGGGTCCTGACTGCGCTGGACGCGCTCCCGAAGGAGATGGCCGACGGGACGAGACGCGCGGGCGCGGTCGAACGGGCCTGCGTGGACATCGTCGAGGCGGCCCTGCTGAAGGACCGGGTGGGGGAGCTCTTCGACGCGGTGGTCGTGGAACTCGACGAGCACAAGTCCGGTGTCGGGACAGTGCAGTTGGAATCGCTGGCGATCATTGGCCGTATTGAAGGGGACCAACTGCCGCTGGGGGAACGGCTGCGGGTGCGGCTCAGCCGAGCCGACCCAGGAGCGGCTGCGAAGGTGCTGTTCGTGCCGGCGTGACGGTCTACTGGAGGGTCCGTTCGACGGCTCGCTTGATCAGGCGCACGAAGGCTGTCGTCGTCACGACTGTTCCTCCGTCGGTCGTTCCTCGGCGAGGATGCGCAGGGCGCGGCGGATCGCGGCGGCCTGGGCCGGGGCGAAGTCGGCGTAGAAGGCGCGCAGGAAGCTGTTGTCGTGGTCGAGGGGGCCGGAGTCCGGGAGCAGTTGCGGTGGGGTGCACTCGGCGAGCAGCCGGGCCGCGGTCTCCACCCGGGGATCGCCGGGATCGGCGTCGACGAGCCGGTCGAGCAGCGCGTACGCCTCATGGGCCTTGGCCACGGTCTCCGGCGATCCGGCGACGACACCCATCGCCGCGAGCAGCCGCTCCCGGTCCTCGGGGGTCGCGGCGGTCTCGACCAGGGCGAGGACCTCGCGGTCCTTGGCGGCCATGGGGGAGTCGGAGCGGTGCGCCGTACGCTCGAACAGCGCGGCCAGTTCGGGCGAGACGGGCGCGTCGGCGGACAGCCCGCCCTCCGCGTCCAACAACGCCCGCAAGCGCGACCGCCGCTCCCGGATCGCCGCCTCCTGCCGGGCGAGGTCCTCGTCCAGCTCGGTGAGCACCTCGGCCAGATCCTTCCCGGCGTCCTCGGCGAGCACGTCCCGCACCTCGGCGAGACCGAGCCCCAGCTCGGTGAGCCGTCGGATCCGCGCCAGCACGACGGCGTGGCGGAGCGTGTACTGCCGGTAGCCGTTCGACAGCCGCTCGGGCTCGGGCAGCAGCCCCTGATGGTGGTAGTGCCGCACGGCCCGCGTGGTGACGCCGACGGTGGCGGCGAGTTCTCCGATCCGCATGGGACCAGTAGAAACGTTGACGTTGCGGGAGGGTCAAGCGACGGCGCCGGCCCCTTGGGACGGTGTGGGGGTGAGGCATGGAAAAGGGCTTGAAGGCGTTGCCTCTGTAGGAGTGAATGGGGCCGACGGGGGCCGACGTACGAGGGGGTGCGGGGCGATGGCCGAAGAGGCTCTGTGGACGAAGGCGCGCCTGGGCCGCTGCGGCCCTGCACTCCACCTCCTGACCGCCCGCTTCGACAAGCACGTGTACTCCCCGCACGCGCACGACGAGTTCACGATCGGTGTCTGCGTGGACGGCTCCGAACTGATCGACTACCGAGGCGGCCACATCCGCACCGGCCCCGGCTCGATCGTCGTCCTGGCCCCCGGCGAGATCCACACGGGCGGCCCCGGCAGCGCGACCGACGGCTACGCGTACCGGGCCCTGTACGCCGAGCCGACGCTGCTGACGGAGGGCACGGTGGGAGGCGTCCCGCACTTCCGCGAGCCGTTGCTGGACGACCCGGAACTGGCGTCCGCGTTGCTGCTGACCCACTCCGAGCTGAGCACGTGCCCCGACCCCCTGGAGGCGGAGTCCCGCCTCCCTTGGCTCCTCACGGCCCTGTCCCGCCGCCACTCCACGTCCCGCCCGACCTGCGACCAGGTCCCGGGCGCGGACGCCATAGCCCGAGCGGTACGGGACCGCCTGGCCGACGAGCTCCTGGAACCCCCGTCCCTCGCCGCCCTGGCGGGCGATCTGGGCCTGTCCCGCTACCAACTCCTCCGGGCTTTCCGTACGGCGACGGGGGTGCCGCCGTACGCCTGGCTGGCGCAGCACAGGGTGGCCAGGGCGCGTCGGTTGCTGGATACGGGTCTGCGGCCCGCGGAGGTGGCTCCGCTGGTGGGGTTCGCGGACCAGGCGCATCTGACGCGGTGGTTCCGGCGGGTGCTGGGGGTGACGCCGGCGGTTTATCGGAGCAGCGTTTTGGGCGGGGGCGTTGAGGGGGGACGCCGCGTGCCCAGGGCGTGACGCCGGCGGCGTACCGCAATAGCGTTCAAGACGGGAGGCGCTGAGCGGACGCATGCTCCCTCCATGACTGCACGCGGCTGGTTCCTGTTCTCCCTCATGGGCGTCATCTGGGGCATCCCCTACCTGATGATCAAGGTGGCGGTGGATGACCTCTCCCCGTCGATGGTCGTCTTCACGCGCTGCGCCCTGGGCGCGCTTCTCCTGTTCCCCTTCGCCCTGCGAGGCGGCGGCCTGATCCGAACGGTCCGCTCCCACTGGCTGCCGATGCTGGCCTTCGCGTGCATCGAGATCATCGGCCCGTGGTTCACACTGACGGACGCGGAACGCCACTTGTCGAGCTCGACGGCGGGTCTGCTGATCGCGGGCGTCCCGATCGTCGGCGTAGTGCTGGCGCGCTCCTTCGGAGACACGGAACGCTTGGGTGCGAGGCGGGTGACGGGCCTGGGCCTGGGCCTGGCGGGCGTAGGAGTCCTGACGGTCCCGCACCTCACGGGCGGCGACGCGCGCTCCCTGGCGGAGGTCTTCGTGACGGTCCTGGGCTACGCGACGGCACCGCTGATCGCGGCCCGCTACCTGAAGGACGTCCCGACGCTCCAACTGACGGCCCCGTGCCTGGCGTTGGCGGCGTTGGTCTACGCGCCGGCGGCGGCGATGACATGGCCGTCGACCGTCCCCTCCGCGTCGGTGCTGGCGTCGCTGGCGGGCCTGGGCGTGATCTGCACGGCGGTGGCGTTCGTGGCGTTCCTGGAACTGATCAAGGAGGTAGGCCCGACGCGGTCCACGGTGATCACGTACGTGAACCCGGCGGTGGCGGTGGCGGCGGGAGCGCTCTTCTTGAACGAGGCGTTCACCCTGGGCATCGCAACGGCCTTCACCCTGATCCTCGCGGGCTCGATCCTGGCCACAGCGTCCTCCGGTCCGCGCATGGGCACACGCCCGGTAGCATGGTCGACACGGCAGACGAGCCGGGCGGACGGCCGCGTGGAGTCCCCTTGACGGGGGCTTCCCGAGGAACGTCCGGGCTCCACAGAGCAGGGTGGTGGCTAACGGCCACCCGGGGTGACCCGCGGGACAGTGCCACAGAAAACAGACCGCCCGGCGCTTCGGCGCCGGGTAAGGGTGAAACGGTGGTGTAAGAGACCACCAGCGCCTGAGGTGACTCAGGCGGCTAGGTAAACCCCACCTGGAGCAAGGTCAAAAGGAGCGCCGTAAAACGTGCTCTGCGCGGACGTTCGAGGGCTGCTCGCCCGAGTCCACGGGTAGACCGCAGGAGGCCGACGGCAACGTCGGTCGTAGATGGATGGCCGTCGCCCCGGCCGCCGCGAGGCGGTTGGGTGACAGAACCCGGCGTATAGCCCGACTCGTCTGCCGCTTTCCATTCTGCTGTGACTCGCGCAGCTGGCTCCTCCGGGCGCCCGGGGCTCTGGCTTTTGACGTCTTGCAGGCGCGCGGGGGCGCGCGTGCGGAGCGTGCGTTTCTGGCGTGCTCCGGGTCGGGGTGGGTCGGGGGAACGGCACATACCCGTATGTCGTCTTTGCCAGCGGGGGACATACATGCAGATATGGATGAAGGGCGGAGACCCGGACGGGGCGGACGAGGGGGTTGACCGTACGCGGGAGGCGGCGGACGCTGTCGGTCGCCGTCGTAGGGCCTGTGCCGGGCTGGTGGCCTTGCCGGTTCTGCTGGCCACGGCGTTCTTCGCGACCCTGTTCGTCAACGGGGCGGGGGTATCCGTGGCGTTCGTCGCCGCCGTCGTACTCGCCGTCCTGTGGTCGGCCGGGTTCCTGCTGGTGATGCGCGTTCGTGCCCAGACCGACTTCCGCGGGGACGGCCGGGCGAGGCTGGCCGCCGCCGTCTGGGGCCTGGCTCCGGGTGCGACGGCGGGTCTGCTCTGCTCGTACGTCATGCGCTTGGGCCCCGTGCCCTCCGTGGTGATCGGCGTCGTCGCCGGCGTGGGGTGCGCCGCGGCGTATCTGCGGCGCGCTGTCACGCCCAAGGCCCTGTACATCCAGATGAGGCATACCCTCGTTCAGCCCGCCGGGACGCAGCACGCCCGGGCGATGGCCAGGATCTGTGTCGAAGCGATGCGGGATCCCCGGATTCCGCGCCTGGAACGGCATTTCCTGCGCCTCAATTATGTGCACGCCCACCTCGCTCTCTCCTATCGGGACGGAGACGAGCACCAGGCGGAGGCCGACCGCATGGTCAGGCAGGAGATCGAGGCGCTGCGCAACGATCCCGATTTCTGGCCCCTGTTGGGGCACGAACTCTTCCAGGTGTTCGAGGCCTACGCCGAACTGCACGCGGACCGGAGCGGGTTCGACCAGGCGTTGGAGTTCCTGGAACACAGCGGTGCGGGTCTGTCCATCGTGCGGGCCATCGCCGCCGAACTGCGCGGCGATCACGAAACGGCGTTGCTGGAGGAGGTGATCGCACGCGGACAGGGGCCGGACAGTCCGTTCACCGGGGTGCCGGCCGCCCCCGACACCCGCCGTGCGCAGTTGGGGCATGTGGACGCCGCCGTGCGGCACTACCGGCGGGCCCTGGAGCTGACGGGTGAGGAGAGGACGTATGACACTCGCGTCGTCAAACTCGCCCGAGTCGGCTGCCGGTCCGCGGTTCTGCGCTTCGAACTCGGTGAGGTGGACGCGGAGTTCGTTCGCGGCACGCTGGACACAGAAGTCCGGCGGCTGACCGAACTGCTGCCCCACGGGCGCCGTTGGCCCGGCTCGCGTGGCGGGGATCTCGTGCACAGCCGTCTGGGTCTGGTGCACGTACTGCTGGAACGGGCGGAATGGGGGATCGACAACGGGCAGTTGTCCGTCACCGAGGCTGTCCGTGATCTGCGGGCGGCCCGTGGCGAGTTGGACGGCGTCCTGCGCGACCCGGACGCGTACGACTGGCGCCGGGTCGCCCTCTCCTACCTGGCTCAGGTGCTGGACGGGCTGCGGCGACTCGGCCATGAGGAGGCGTCGTGAGGTTCGGGCGCAGACGGCACCTCCCGACCACGGCTCACGAAGCCATGCGGGCTGCCGCCGAGGAGAACCGTGCCTGGGCGGCGGGTGCGTCGTGGCGCGGGCTGGACATCGCCTACACGGGGCACGCATTGACGGATACCGATCCGCAGGCCGCCGCGGATGCCTCGTGGCACCAACTGACCGGTCTGGCGCAGGCCTTCGACGCACGGACGCGCTCGGCGTCCCGAGCAGATCTGCTGCGCGCCGAAGAAGGGCTCGCGGCCGAGACGGCTTGGCACCAGAACCGAGCCGGACGCCCCTGGCAGGCGGCCCGCGCGCTGGAGTGCGGGCGGGCCCTGCTGCTGGGCCGCATGGTGGGCGGCATCGGTCCTACGGCGACAGCCGCCCTGCGAACTCTCGGTCAGGAGGCCTTGCTCGCCGAGTACTTGGACGCACAGGGCGCACTGGCGGACCTGCTCCGAGCACAGGCGGACTGCGACGCGCCTCCGGCGCCGCCCCCGGTCGTGCTCGGCGGCGCTTCCTTCGCGGTCAGGACAGGGGACCCGCTCGTCGCCGCGTACGCGCGCCTTCGCGGCATCGAGGCCCGTTTGGCCGCCGGCGTTCTCGGCGGCGCCGACGACGCGGGGTTCCTCGGTCCGGTGCCGACCGTCGAGTCGCTGCGCCGGACCGCCCGGCTCTGTGGACCGCTCGTCTACCTGGCCGCTGCCCAGGCAGGAGGCCTGGCCGTGGTGATCGGTGCGGAAGAGCATCCGGTGGCCGTCGAGCTGCCCGCCCTGACCCGTCGGGACACGGGTCTGCTCTCGGAAGCGCTGCGCACGGCCAGAAGCAGCGGTCTGCTGGCCCGCCCACTCGTTCCCGCGCTCTCGGATCTCACCGACTCACTGCGTGCCGTCCCCCTTCCACCGAGCGGCGCGGGGACGGTCACGGTGGTCGGGGCGGGACCGATGTCGCTGCTGCCCCTCACCACAGCCCTCGGGCAGGCGTTCCGTGACCGAGATCCTGGTGGCGCGTCGGTCCCGGCCGTCCGGCATGCCCCCAGTGCGCGCACCCTGCTGCACGCAGGTCGGCCCGCGGACGGCGGCTCGGCCGCCGGTTCCGGCAGGCTGCTCATCGCCGCCGTTCCCACCGCGGCCGAATACGGCGGAAGGCGCATGCCGGACCTGCGATGGGCGGACCGCCAGGCCGCGGCCCTCACTCGACTGCACGGACCCGAGCGGGTCCTGCCCGTCACCCGCACGGTGGCGGATGTCCTCCGCCTGTTGCCGCAAGCCGACATCCTCCACTTCCACTGCCACGGGCACGCCGACAGCGCCGATCCGCTGAACAGCGCGTTGCTTCTGGCCGACAGAGCTCTCACCGTGCGCGATCTGCTGGCCGTCGACGGGCTGCGCGGGAGGCTGGTGATCCTGGGCGCCTGCGAGAGCGCGGCCACCTCCGGTCCGCTGCCCGACGAGGCGATCGGGTTCCCCGGCGTCCTCCTGCAGGCAGGGGCCCGCTGCGTGGTGGCATCGCTCTGGAAGACCCGCGAGGACGCGGCCGCGCTCCTTCTGCATCGCCTCCACGTCGAACTCCTGCGTCCGGGGCGGACTCCACCGGGCGCGCTGGCCGCGGCGCAGACGTGGCTGCGTACCTCCACTCCCGATCAACGGGCCGCGGACTGCCCCGATCTGACGCCCCGTGCGCACAGACTCGCTCCCGCCCACTTCACCTCCCCGGAGCACTGGGCGGGGTGGACCTGCACCGCGGGCTGACGAACAACCGTCCACCTCTGAGCCACCCCGGATGATCCGTGAGCGCGTGAAAGGTATGGCCGATGCAGCGTCCCAGCGTGGAGATCGACCTGGAAGGTCTGGACGAACCGACAGCCGAGGAAGTCGTGAAGCTGGTCACCGACCTGGGCGGAGAACCCCGCTCCTACGACGGTGACATGACGTCGTTCGCCGAAGTGCTCGCCCTCGTCGTCCTGGTCGTCACTCCCCTCAAACCCTTTCTCGACTCGATGCTCCAGCACGCCGGCGAAGTCACCATGCAGCGTCTGATGGCCCTGTTGCCCGCCAGAGCGCAGAGCTCCGTGCAGCCGACGACCGCTTCGTCCGGTACGCCTGGCGGTGCTGCCGCACGCGCCGTACTGGACGGTGAGCGTGGGCATGTCTTCGTGTTCCGTGACGACGCGCCTCCACCGGACGCCTTCATCGACGCGCTCCGCGCGCTGGCGGTGCTCGACACATCGGCCCTGCCGGACGACACACAGTGGATCTGGGACACCGCGACGGCACGCTGGGCTGCGCTGCCGCCGGATTCGTCCGTCAGCGGCAGCCATGTGTGAGGGAAACCGATGTGGTGAGGAAGCCGGCCGGACCGTACCGGAGCGGACCGGCCGGAGACCCGTTCAGTCCACGGTCACCTCGACGGCCTCGCCGCAGGTAATCCGCCGTCCCGTGCGTCTCAATGGGGCCGACCACAGGTGGCCGTGCGTCGCCACCGCGAGCCAGGCCGCACCCTGGCAGTCGGCTGCGGCAAGGACTTCGATGGCCGATGGAACGGGCGTGCGGGCCGGGGCGTCGACCGGTTCCCAGTCGGCCTGGTCCGCCGCGGCGTCGCGGGCGTCGCACGCCAGGAGCCGGCCCCCGCCGGAGGTGGCCAGCACGACGGGAACCCCGGAGACATTGGTGACGACCGCCCGGCTGACCGTCGGGAGCGGGCAGCGGGGGTGGGTCCACGGGTCGTGCACGTCGTAGACAAGGTCCCAGCGGGCCAGCAGGAGCGCGCCGCGTTCGGTCGTCGCGGCCAGCCACGCGGTCTTCGGGCTCTCCAGGGCCACGTCGAGCGTCTTGAGGCGCTCACCACGCAGCGTCAGTTCGGGCCGTGGCTCGGGGTGGGCGGGGAGGCCGGGGCGCTCGTCCAGTCGGAGCACGGTGTGGCGGTCGGGGCTCCACAGGAGATCGAGTTCACCGTCCGCGAGCAGGGCGGTGAGCGGGGCGCCCGCCGAGGCCACGGCGGGGGCGGCGTGCCGACGCAGCGGCCCCGGTCGGGCCGGGCTCGGCTGGTCGAGGCTGCCGCGGGTGAGGCGTACGACCCGTAGACCGTCCGGCGCGGACCAGGACAGGGCGCCCTCCGTACCCGTGACCGCGAGCGAGACGTCGTGCGCGCCGTCCGCCGCGGACGTGTCCAACCGGTGCCACGCCTGAGCCAGTGAGAGGTCCTGCTCCTGGCCGGTGGAGTAGTGCACACCGGTGCGGGACGCCACGGCCCAGGTCACCTGACCGTCCGGCCAGACGGCGAGGTCGACGGATGTGGCGACGCCGAGGTCCGTGGCGGGTGAGGGCGGCGGGGACGGTGGCAGGGACAGGGGGGAGGCTGCCGACCGCCGGGGGAAGGGGGGTGCGCCGCATCGTCCGCAGGCCGCCAGGCCGGCGTCGTTCGGCGTCCCGCATCCCCGGCAGGACCAACCGGTCAGCAGCCCTCCGCTTTTTTTCGGGTCTGGTCGAGCAGCTTTCCCTTCAGTTTCGGTTCGGTGGCGGCCGGACTCGCCGGTTTCTTCGTCTCTTCTGCTTTCTCGGGCTTCGGCGATGCCAAGCCCGTTCCCCGCAGGGCCGTGGTGGAGCCGGTGTCCGTGGTGTCGCCTCTGCGGATCCCCTTGCCTCTGAGTCCCGTCGCTCCGCCCGTGGTCGTGGCCGTACCCGTCGGCGGTGAGGTCGGCAGACCCTTGGCTCGGCGCCGGGCCTCCTTGAGCTTCTCGATGACCGCGGTGACCGGCGGGCGGTCGGTCGGGGCGGCGGCCGTCATCGTGCCGATCAGCTCGCGGATCGGTTCGCGTTCCGTCGTCACGGCCGCGACCGAGACCTCGCTCCCGCCCAGCACGTTGTCCGCCAGGTAGCCGGGGCGGCCGGCCGTGGGCAGCGCGCCCGTCAGATACTGCGCGAAGACCAGCGCGAGGGCGAAGACGTCGGACGCCTGGCCGATGGCCGAGGCGGGTTCGTCGCCGTTGATGAAGGCCATCAACTCCGGTGAGTAGTAGGTCGGGTCGCCGACCAGCTCGCCCGGTCCCGGCGGAGCTCCCGCCTCGAAGCAGTTGTCGAAGTCGATGAGTTTGGTGGCGAAGGTATGGCCGCTGCGGCTGACCAGTACGTTGTCCGGTTTCAGGTCACCGTGGACCAGCGCGTTGCGATGCAGGAGGTGCACGCTGTTGCTGACCGCCAGCATCAGGCTGACCTGGTCCTCGACCGGCAGCAGGGCGATCCGGTCCAGCGAGAGCCGGGTGCTGTCCACTCGGTCGGTCACCTTGAAATACCGTGCCCCGTGGCGGAAGAAGTCCCGGGTGACGACCAGGTTGCCGCCGGTGCTGCTCAGCGGGTTGAGCAGGCGCTGCACGGTGCGGTGGTGGGTCTCGAACCGATCGCACTGTGCCCGTTTGCGCGCCTTGGTCGCCGGGCTGCCGGGGCCGTCGTCGACCGGATAGGTCGGTTTGAGGAAGCGCTTGATGAAGTAGGACGTGCCGTTCCGCTGTGCGAAGGTCCACTCGCTCTGTCCGCCGCCCTCGTTGGAGAAGGGCCGCTCCAGTGTGTAACCCGCGATCGACGTGCTGGTCGTCACCAGGGCGCACCCCCTTCGGGACGCTGGTCGTGGGCAGGGTCGGCCGCGCCGGGGTCCGACCCCGCTGCGTACGGTGACCGCGGGTCGTGCTCGGTGGGCGGTGTCCTGTCGGGCAGCAACTGGTCGGCCAGCCTGGTGATCTCGTCGCCGCCCGCGGCACCCCGGTCCTGCCGATGACCCGGGATCCCGGGCGGCGCGGCGGGGCCGAAACCGGTGGCTTCCGGGCCGACGGTTCCGGCGGCGAGCTGGTTGTCCCAGGCGCCACCCGCCTCCCTGGCATCGGTCCGAGGCGGCACCGGGGGCCCGGGCTGAGGTGTCAACTGTTCGTAGCCCGGCTTGTACGCGTGCCACAGATGGTTCACGGCATCGTCGTACCTCGCCTTGGCGTCGTCGGCGGCACGCCGGGCGAAGGCGTACGCGTCGGCCGCCTCCGTGACCGTCGCCGCCAGGGCCGTGACCTGTCGCTGCCGGTGCGTGAAGTCCGCCGCCATGGCCTGCAGTGAGGGCCAGCCCAGGCAGGCCATGCCCATGGTCGAGTCGTCGCCGGTGAGGCCGCGCAGACGATGGGTCAGTTCCAGCCCCCAGGTTCCCCAGTCGCCGTCCTGATCGGCGGCGCTGCGCATCGAGGACAGCAGGAGGTCCTCGAAGTGCGCCGGTGTGCGCAGATAGCCGAAGCAGCCGTCGGTCGCCGCGATGACCACGGAGGGATAGGGCAGGGGCGTCACGGACCTGTTGTTGATCTCGAACCGGCCGTCCGCCGAGACCAGGTTCGACATCGGGGAATCCTCGACGAGATTGCGCATGGCGTCTCCGCGCGACTTCAGGTCGTCGACCGTGAGTTGGTGCAGACCGTCGTGGGGCAGGAGCACGTACACGCGCGAGTCTCCCGCCCAGAAGATCCGCAGAGTCAGCACGTCGTCGACGAAGTGCACCAGTCCGAGGGCCAGTGTGGTCGGCAGGGGACGGATCAGACCGCCCCGGATACGGCTGCCCGTGCTGCCGGCCTCCTCCGACTTCTTCCGGAACTCGTGCTTCAGGGCCGCGGTGAGGGTCTCGCCCAGGCCCTGGCCGCCCTTCCACGCGTCCGACGGCGGTCCGAGCTCCGGGTTGAACGCCTGCTTCAGCACGGTGAGCGAGACGTCTCGCGCCAGGTGGGAGGCGACCCGGGCCGAGGTGCGGGCCCCTCCGAGGGTCTGGATCATGGTGGCGCCGGCGCCGCCGAGGCCGTCGAAGGCCCCGACGACGAGCGCACCTTTGGTGACCGGCTGCGCGAGAGGCGGGGCGTCCTCGCCCTGCTCCTCGCGCTTCTCGATCGACACGGTGATGTAGCCGGTCCGCGGGTGCGCGGTACCGGGCCGGTCCTTGCCGGGCCCGGTACCGGATGCGGATTCGTGCTTCGCGGGAGGCATCAGACGCTGTTCGCGATGCTTTCGAGGATGGTGCCGTAGTCGATGTCGGACAGTCCCATGCCGGCGTTCGACGCGTAGTGCAGCACCGACTCCCAGTGGTTGGAGATGTCGGTCCAGGCGTACGCGTCCGGGGCGAAGAGCACGAGCCGTTTGGCGTTGGCGTCCATCACCTCCTGGCCCTCCCACAGGTCCGTGAGACCGTCGAAGTCGGCGGGGACGCCGACCGGGTAGTTCGACGGCTTGCGGCCGGCGTTCTTCTCCACCGGGTGGCTGCTGGCGTCGGTCCACATGACGATGATGTGCCGGCGCTTGGTGCCCGACGTCGTCCACGGCGAGCGCATCGCCTCCACCAGTCCCTCCAGGCTGTTCTCGGGTTCGTCACCGCCGCCGGTGGCGACGATCGAGTCGACGAACCGCGCGTACTTCTCCTGCTCACCGGGCAGTTCGAAGAAGTCCGAGGCGACGAGGGGCTCCTCGTCGCCCGCGTAGTAGTCCCGGAACACGACGACCCGAACCCGCAGTTCGTCCACGTGCTTGTCCTTGGCCGCCATGACCTTGCCGAGTTCGTCGTGGAAGCGCAGCGCACCGGCTTTGACGCGGTCGATCGTGCCGCCCATGCTGCCCGTGGCGTCGATCACCAGGACCAGGTCGACGGCGTAGGTGAATCCCTGAGATGTCATGAGTCCCCCTGGGTGTCTCTGTTTCGTGCCGAGTGAGTGGTGGTGCCGCCTCACAGCAGATAGGCGTGGCGGCGCAACGCCCTTTCCAGGGCGAGGCGTTCGGGTTCCTCCGCGGCGGAGCCCGCGGAGCGTTCCAGCTTGTCGACGAGTGACTCGATGGCGGCGCGCTCGCCGTCGTCGACGAAGGGCAGTACCTTGTCGCGCGCTTTGCGGATCGCCTCCGTGGAGGCGGGGTCCAGGAGAGGGCCGGGCGGCGGAGCGGGTGCCGGGTCCGCGGGTGCGGAGGCGCTCATGAACGCGTCGACCTCCCTGCGCAGTTCCGGCAGCCGACTGCGCTCCTGCCGTGCGCCGTAGGTGAGTTCGTCCCGCAGGAAGACCTCGTCCGTCCGCTGGTCGGTCACCGTGACGTGCAGGATGCCGTCGATGTCGTACTCGTAGGTCACGGAGAACGCGGACTCCCGCTTGAGCCGTTTCGCGGGCAGCGGGACCGTCCAGTTCTTCAGGACCACGTTGTCCTCGTGCCGGATCGGCCGACCGGGGTCGCCCTCCACCACGACGATCTCGATGGCCTCCTGGAAGTCGTGCCCGGGGATGTAGGAATCGGTGGCCCTGGCCGGGTACTTCGTGTTGCGCGCGATGAGAGTGGAGAAGGCTCCCTCGGGCGCGGAGTGCTCGTTGTGGACGATGACTCCGAGGGCGTGCTCCGTACCCACGAAGAAGTCCAGGTCGGTGATGCTGCCGGAGAGAATGCCGGCCGCGACGGCGGCTCCTTCCGCGACGGCGGTCATGGGATCCACGCCCTCGCTCGGGTCCGCGTGCACCAGCTCGGTCAGGAAGCGCTGGACGACCGGCATCTTCGAGCTGCCGCCCACCATGACCAGATGGTCGATGGCTCCGGGGCTGTCCCGCAGACACACCTCGACCGGTTCACGGGTCCGCTCCACGAGCGGCCTGATCGACTCCTCCAACTCCTGCCGGGTGACCCGTAGGAAGCCGCCGCCGGGCAGCGCGACCCGGGTCTCCTCCTGACGGCTGAGCTCGATCTTGGCGCGTTCGAGGTTGAGCCGGAACAGGTTGCGCTGGGCCGGCAGCCACTCCGCGGAGCCTTTGACGCGGGGAAGCACGGCGGCCGCGAACAACTGGTCCACGTCGATCCCGCCGAGCCGCTGGATGCCCTTGGACGCCTGCTCGATGAAGGCGCCGTCCACCGACTCCAGCACGGTCACGTCGAGAGTGCCGCCACCCCAGTCGAAGACCAGGATCCGCTGGTCCTGGCCGATGGTGCGGGCATGGGCCATGGCGGCGGCCGTGGGTTCGTTGATCAGGGCCGTCACCTCGATCCCGGCCAGGCCTGCCGCGAGTTTGGTCCGGTACCGCGCCAGGCCACGGCTGTTGGCGGGGATGGTCACGACCGCGCGGTCCAGGGCCGCCGTCAGGCCGCTCGCCGCGGCCCGTTGCTGGATGTGCCGGAAGAACATGGCCCCGGCCGTCTCGATCGGCAGCGTTCGGCCGCCCACGGACACCGAGTCCGTCGCGGCGAACAGTCGTTTCACCGCTTCCAGCCGCTCGTCGTGCCGGCTCTTGGCGGCCCAGCCGAACACGGGCGCGTCGCCCGAGAAGGCCATGACCGAGGGCAGCACCAGATCGAGCCCCGTGTTCGCCCATTCCGCGGGGATGCGGTCGTCCAGCGGGACCGTCTCCACGGCCGAGGCGGACGCCCGTGCCAGGACGCTGTTCGTTGTGCCGAAGTCGATTCCGAAGGCGTCGTCGCCCATCCGGGTCACCCGCCTTCCTGGACGCGGTCGGCCGCGGAGCCGGGGCGCACGCCGGCCGGGTCGCCGGTCACCTCTGGATCGGCACCGGCACCGGCACCGGGATCAGTGTCGGGATCGGGATCGGGGTCGGGGTCGGGATCGAGGGCCGGCGACGAAGGCGAGGCCGCTGCCCCGTCCACGGGCCTGTCGGACCGTTTCGCCCGTGCGGCTCGCTTCGGCGCGGCGGCGGGTACGGGCTCCACGGAGACCGCCTGTTCCGTGCCGGGCGCCGGCTCCGTCCGCTCCGGCGTCGGCACCTGTGGCGCCGTCTCGGCGCGGTGCGCACGCCCCGGACGTACGAGGCGGCCGGTGACTCCGTCGACGTAGGCCGGCTCCAGTACCGCCAACGGACCGCCCAAGTTCTCGACGAGTTCGTACAGGAGGTCGGCCTCGGGGTGTCCGGGGTCGCTGACGCGGTCGAGGGCGGCTTGGGTGATCCACCCCTCCACCAGGGCGCCGACGACTTCCAGGTCGGCACCCTGGGCCAGGGCCGCATCGAGCTGCGCCAGCTGGGCGAGGTGCGTCCAGCGGGCGGTGGCCGAGGCGACGACCTGTTTGCGCAGTCCGTCGTAGGCGTCCGCGGCGGCCACCACGGACGGCTCCCGGACCAGGGCGATGACCTCCAGCTTGTCCAGCCGGCGGTCGAGATCATGGACGAGTTGGATCGCCTCGGCAAGCCGATCGGCGACCGTACGCAGGGTCTTGTTGAACAACGCTCCCCCTAGTTGCGTTGTGGTCCTACGGATGTGCTGTGACCGTCAGGGGACGATCGGCTCGGTGCCCGCTCGGCGCAGTGCGACCAGGTGCTTCACCCACTCCACGGCGGCCCGCGCACGCAGTTCTTCGAGCGCTCCGGCCATGTCGCCCGGACGCGCGGCGAGTTGTTCCGGGCCGGGCTCGAACACACCGGGACCGGAGCCCTCGAACGCTTCCGGGAACGCGGGGACCCGGAAGACGTCCATGCGGCTCGCCGGGTCGCTCTTCGCCTCGTCGATCTGGTTCAACGCCCAGGTGAGATCGGTGGGATCGCCCTGGGTGAGGCCGCGGCGCAGCGCCCGGGTGCGGCGTACGAAGGCGATGTTGGCTTCGTCCCGTCCCGCGCCGTAAAAGACGCCGAGGACAAGATAGGGATTACGTTTCATGCACCGGTTCCTTCCATGCCGGCCCGCAGCCTGGTGGTCTCGGCGGACCACGTCAGCACCGCCTTGGTGAGCATCTGGGCGATCTTGCGGGCGGATTCGTGCTGGGGCAGCTCTGCGAGGAGGCGGCCGAAGGCACGCAGACGGGCCACGCACTCGTCCACGTCGTCCAGCAGTCCGGCCAACCGCCGGGAGAACGCGCCGCCGGCGGTTCCCACCGGGATCGGCCCGGTATCCGCCAGCCGTGCCAGCTCCTCGCCCCGCTCGCCGACGATCCGCTGGGTGGCCTCCAGCGCTCGGATGGCGCAGACGCACAGACACCGTGAGATCTCCTCGCGCAGCGCCTCGTCCACCGGCTCCGGCAGATCGAGGGAACCGTCGAGGAACTCCCCGCAGGGCCCCAGGAGGAGCCGGTGCTCGGCCGCCGGCCTGATGTCCTCGTCGATGTCGGCGAGGTACACCGTCAGATGCGCGGCCGCCTGGGCGCCGAGGACGAGACCGGGCACTGGTTCCAGCACCTCGCCCCGCAGAAGGACCTCGATGGTGGGGACCAGGTGGATCGCCTTGCCGAACTCGCAGTGCACGCCCTCGTCGAGCAGCCTCGCCAGTGCCCGCAGTTCTTCGTCGACCCAGGTGTAGGCGTCGTCGCCGTGAGCCAGCTCCACCAGGACGTCCGCCACATCCGACAGGCCCGTCTCGTGGTCCGGGGTCCAGGACTGTGCGCGGGTCCGGTAGTAGCGCAACTGCGCCTGCTGCTCGGAACCGGAGGCGACGAGATCGGATCCGGGGGCGGCGAGCCAGGTGTGGTCGTAGGCCGCGGCGAGGGTGAGCAGCAGCCGGTGGAGCGCGGTGTCGAGGACCGCACGGCCCAGCGCCGCCCGCACCATGGCCACGAGTTCGGGCGGACAGTCGTCGAGTTCGCTGTCGGCCTGCCAGTGGCCGATCGCGGCCGCCAAGGCGTTCTCGGCCCGCACCGTGTTCTCCCGTGGGACGGGCGGAGCCACCTTCGGACCGAGGGCGCCCTCGATGATCCGGGCCAGGTAGGGGAGCGCTGCCGTGACACTCCGTTCCGCCGAGACGAGGGAGGCGTTGACAAGCAGCGCCGTGCTCTCGCGCAGTGCGAGCGCCTCGTCGAGCCGGGACAGCGCTCCCTCCTCGTCGGCCTGTTCGGCCCGCGCGCAGGCACTCAGGTTGAGCGCCTCGGCCCGGACCAAGGAGTCGGCGGCGCGGACGGCGAGCGCGTCGCCCTCCGCGGCGGCCTCCGTCCACCGGCCGTCCAGGACCAGGCCGGTCAGACGCCACAGGTCCAGCCACTCCGCGAGGCGCGGGTCGCGGTCCGTGGTGTCACCGGCCCGCAGCGAGCCCGAGCGGGCCTCGGCGCCGAGCATTCGCCAGCAGGAGGGGTCGGCCGCCACGGCTGCCGGGACGAGCTGGGGCTCGTCCGGGTGCGCGGCGATCGTCGCGCGCAGGCGGGCCAGTTCCCTCGCGAGCCCCACTGCCTCCGGCCGGAGGCCGCCGAGGTCCACCGCACGTCCGGTGCGGCGCCAGAGGTCCAGCGCCCGGTAGTGGAGTACGGCGGTGTCCGTGTCGGGCAGCGTGTCCAGTTCCGCCCGGTCGTGCGCGAGGTAGGCGCGGCGGGCGCGCTCGGCGGTGAATCCTGTGCCGGCCAGGTCCGCTTCGGACGCCTCGCCGGGAGTGAGCCTGCAACGCAGGTAGGACATCTGCTCCGGCGACCACGGCGGAGGCTCCCCGGGCGCGGCGGCGTGCAGGACCCGCGGCGAGAGACCGCCGTGGTCGACCAGGTCGTCGAGGAGAACCGGCGCGAGGCCCTTGAGAGCGCTGAGGTCTTCCGGGCCAGCGCTCTCCCGGCCGCCACGCCGGTCGCTCTCCCGGCCGCCCTGTCGGCCTCCCTCCCGGGCCGTGAGATACCCGAACAGGGCCCGGACCGTCGACGGATCGGTCGCCTCCGGAGCCGGCGGCGCATCCGTCCCGGTACCGACCAGGCAGCGCGCCGCCGCCCCCACCCGTGCGTCCGAGCACCTGGCTCCCACCAGGTCCGCGTACGGCACGACGATCCGCGTGGCCCGCGCGGACTCGCGCGGCTGGAGAGCCACGAGCAGGGCCTCCGCCTCCAGCGACTGATCGGCGAGCGACCGGAGTTGGGCCGCCGCGCGCGAGGTCAGGGAGTTGTCCGCGACGATGTCCGGCAGGCGGGCCAGCAGGAGATCGATCCGGGCCGCGTAGACGGAGCGGGGCAGCCGCTCCAGGTGGCGCAGCATGACCCCGGTGTCCCCGACGACGCACGCGGTGTACGCCTGGTACCAGATCAGCTCGGTGGCGGTCAGCCCGAGCTGCCGGGTGAGGACCAGCCGGCTCAGCGCGAGCGCGTCGAGGGCGGCGGCCCGACGGGTGCCGAGCGAGGCCATGGCCCGGTCACCGGCCTCCGCCTCGACGACCGAGCTCGGCCACCGCGCCCGTAGCCGACCGGCGTCCCGCGCCTTCAGCGCCGCCCACAACCGCCCGGCGGCGCTGAGGACTTGGGGTCCGTCGAAAGACACCCTGTCGAGGCGGTCGAATTCGAAGCCGGACAGTTCGAACAGTTCCCCGCTCGTGGTGAGCGCGGTCACCGAGTCACCACGGTCCTTCAGGGCCAGCGCCTTTTTGAGGCTCAGCGGCCCGCCGCTCCGAACGACCCGTCCCGTCCGGTCGTGCTGGACGGAAGGCGGCTCCAGAGGAATTCCGCAATGAGAACAGACACTTTCCACCTCGTCGTCCCGACCGCATGCACGGCACCAGGAGACAAACCCTCCCTCGCCCATGGCCCCCCGTTCACATTTCTGTGTGCTTCCGCATTTCTGCGCGCTTCGTCTTCTTCTCTGCTCTTTCTCTGCTTCTTGGCTTCTTCTCCGGCTCAGCGGCCGTTGTCGATGACGCGTTGCACGCGGTCCGCCATGAACTCCTCGGCGGTGCGCAGCGCCTGCGCGGACGCGATGAGATCCGCCGCCTCGGAGAAGAGCCGCTCGGTGTCCTCGTATCCCTGCGCGCGCAGCCGCTGGAACGCCGCGGGGGAGAAGTCGAGCCAGCCGTTGGCGGTGCCCAGCGGGCCGGACGGGGTCAGCGGACGCGAGGGGCGGATCTGCAGCAGCGTCAGATCCGGGTGCTCGACCCGCTTGATCGGTTCCCCGGGCAGCAGGTGGACGACGATCACGATGTCGCAGTGGTCGAGGTCGGCCAGGGCCCGGATGGGTGTGTTGTCCCGCCCGAGCATGCCGTCCCGGTAGTACTCGCCCGCGACCTGCCGGGGCTTGAAGAGGAACGGCAGCGCGGCGCTCCCCAGGACGGCTTCCTTGATCTGCGCGTCGTCGAGTCCGTTCAGATGCAGGATCCGCGAGCGCCGCCCCGCCAGGCCGGCCAGCCACTCGGACGCCGCCTGGGCCACCTTGAGATGCGGCAGGTGCAGCGGCGGGAGGACGGGGTAGACGGCCACGCGCATGGTGGCGCCGGTGCGCAGTGCCGCCGCGTCGATGGCGCGGTCGGCCAGCTGCTCGAGCTCCCCCCGGGCTCCGAGCAGCCGGCCGACGCGCGGTGCCAGGCGCCCGAAGTGCTCCGCGAGACTCTCGTCCATCGCGTCACGTTCGGGTGTGGCACCCCCCATGCGGTCCGTGAATCCGGTCCACAGCTCGACCAGTCGGGCCGCCCCTTCGGGCAGCGAGCGGGCGGCGGCCACCGTGACCCCGTTGAGCGCGCCGATGCTGGTCCCAGCGATCGCGGTGATCCGCACGCCACGCTCCGCCA
Organism: Streptomyces sp. NPDC001002; assembly: GCF_053599215.1. NCBI lineage: Bacteria > Bacillati > Actinomycetota > Actinomycetes > Kitasatosporales > Streptomycetaceae > Streptomyces > Streptomyces sp. NPDC001002. The sequence continues at coordinate 132,523 of NZ_JBSFLV010000001.1, forward strand.
GGCACTCGACGGCCCCCACCTGGTAGGCCCCCTTGGCCGCCCCACCGGCCAGGACGAGGCCGAACCGGTGTGCCGGGGTGCCGCCCCCACTCGTGATCAGCTGTGTCATCTCCCGGGTCACGGGCCCCGGCATCCGCGGTGCGGGTGCCGGCCGCGGACCGGAGGCGAGGGCCGCCGCCCGGCGCCGCAGGTCCTGAAGCTCCCCGGCGCGGTCCTGTTCAGACACCGCGCTCGCCCCCCTCGGCCGCATCGTCCATGGCCCCGGCCTTCTCCTGCTCGTGGTGCAGATCGGTACGGGCCTGGTGCGCCGCGTCGGCCTGCTCCCGGATCGCCGTGTGCACGAACTCCTCGTAGGTCAGCAGCTCCAGATGGCCGTAGTCCCGGCGGGCGTCGGCCGCCGCCTCGCGCGCCGGGTCCTCGCTGGTCAGGGGCTGTCGCGCGGACAGCTCCAGCCCGCGGGCCACCGCATAGCCGACCGGGCGGTGCGGCGGCCGCAGCCGCGGTGACAGACCGATGCCCAGGACCTCGGCCACCATCTGCCGCTCGTCCGCGTCCGGCAGTTCCGCGATGATCCGGTCCACCAGAGCACGTACCGACCTCCGGCCCGGAGCGCCCCCCGCGCGCCCCGGACCGAAGCTCTCCCGTCCCGACTCCGACCGCGGGTCGGACAGGATGTCGTCGGCGAGCCGACCCCGCCAGGACCGGTCGCCGGTGACGAACTCGTGCAGCCCCGGCCGCCCGGCGGCGCACTCGCGGGCCAGCAACAGCACCTGGCACAGCCACGGCAGGCCGGCGTAGGCGCCCTGGTGCCGCCAGCGGCGTACGACCGTGTCGGACTCGGCCCAGGCGGACTGCCACAGCTCGACGGCCAGCAACCTGCGGTCCGTCTCCAGCAGGGCGCGGGTGTGGGCGTCGAGGATCCGCTCGTGGTCGTCGAGCCGGGCGTCGATCTCGTCGAGCCGGCGGCTCACCACGTCGATGAACTCCGTGAGCACGCCCGCCAGTTCACGGATCTCGTCGAGCGCCTGGTACGTCAGCTCGCCCACCCGTGCCACGTCGTACTGGAGTTTCTCGACCTCCATGGCCAGCAGGCCCACGGTCAGATCGGTGAACGCCAGGTGCCGGGCGGTCTCCTTGGCCCAGGTGACCATGTGCCGCTGGGTGCGGGCCATTGCCGCGTCCACTTCGAGGGCGCGCCTGCGGTCCTTGCGGTTCCAGCCGAGGAGCACCCGGCCGAAGAAGCCGTGCCGGGCACGGGCCGCGGTCATGTCCTCCACCGTCGCCAGACCGTTGACGATCTCCGCCAGCGCTCGGTCGCCGGCCTGCGGGATACGCCTTCTCAGCTGCCTGAGATCGACCTCGTCCATCGTGGTCAGCCTCCCTCGTACCCGGGCACGGCCGCGGTGTAGACGGTGGGAGCCAGGAGTTGGCGACCGTGCGCCGTGTACCCGGGGCAGACCACGAAGGCGACGGGACGGCCGGCCTCGCATCCGGTCCACAGCACGTGGTCCGGCGGACTCGCCGGGGTGCCGGTCGGCACCGCGAAGTCGAAGTGACCGTCGTACCCGCTGCCGGTGATGGTCCGATGCAGATCGGCTGCCTCCGCGCCGACCCGCTGCAACAGCTTGCGCTGGTCGGGCGCGAGCGGCACATGGTCGTCGGCGGTGGCGATCCGGGCCAGTTCGTCGAGGTCCGGTCCCCGCCAGGTGCCGTCGACGGGACCGAAGAGGGCCAGGCACATCAGACGGGCCAACTCGGCCCTGCGCAGCACCCGGTCCACCGGGTTCTCGGCCGTGGTACGCGTGCTGATCAGGCTCTCCAGCCGCTGTGTGTACAGGGTGTCGAGCCGGTCGCGAATCTTGAAGTGGACGGCGAAGTCCTCCCGGGTCAGGGTGGACTGCCGCTCCACGTCCTCGGCGCGCATCAGATGCAGCACCTCGTCCAGCTCGCTGAGACTGCGGCGCGTCGCCGACACGGCCGCGTCCAGCTCGTCCGCCCGGGTCTCGGCACCTTCCTGACGATGCGTCAACTCGGCCAGCCGGTTGGTGACGGTGTCGATCCTCGCGGCCAGCTCGGCGCGCAACTTGGCCTGATACAAGCCGAGTTGGGTGTCGGTGACGTTGTTCCGCTCAAGGTCCCTGACCCGAGCCGCGAGCGCCTCGACCGTCCCCAGCCGGTCCATCACACGCTCCCAGTCCGCCCGAGGCGTCAGGACCGCGTCGTCGCCCTCCCGCAGACCCGGCGCGTCGTAGGTGTGCGTCGAGAGGGTGCCGGAGGTGTCTCGACCGAACCGCATGATGCGTACGAGCATGTGAAAGATCTGCATCTCTCCCCCTGCGCGGTGACCGGGCATGGTCACATGCGGTCGAATTCGACGGTGACCTGGGTTGTCGCCCCGCTGCCGGGGTCGAAGGCATCGGCTCTGAGTTCGGCGGCGCCGAAGTACAGCAGCAGGGCCAACGGGCGTTCGCTCAGCGGCCGGCCGATGGTGCTGCTGATGTCCACGGCCATCCGGCCGATCTCCTCGCAGCCCTCCTCGTCGACGTACCTGGGGTCCGCCTTGGCCGTGCGGAACAGCCGGATCTCCACCTCCGGCTGGTCCTCACGGGCCGGGCAGCCCTGGAACGGGAAGGTGTCGTTCACCTTCACCGAGTCCATCCGCCGCACCGCGATCTGGAACCGGCCCGTGCACAGCAGGTCGCCGTCGTCGTCCCGGTAGGCCCGGGTGGCGGGGTCCACGCCGTGCTCGAACGGCAGCCCCATCGCGAATCCGTAGGTGTACCGGGCCTGGCGGGAGACGAACACCTTCGGGTTGTAGGCGAAGTGCGTGGCGCCCTCCAGGACGGCGAGCGCCGGATCCGGCGGGATGAGGATGCGGTGCCGATCGCCGAATCGCCTGCGCATCCGCTCACGCAGCCACTCCGAGCGGGAGAACCCGCCCGCCAGCACGATCGTCTCGGCCTCCGGACGGGACGGGCTGCTCTGCCGGATGTTGGCCAGCTGCTCCTCGACCTTCTCCAGGATGCCGTCCACGACCTCGTCCAGCAGGGCCTGCACCTCGTCGGGCGGGACGAGGATCTTCTGCGGTGTCCCGGCCTCCTGCGTCAGCCGGGTCCGCACGGGTTCGTCCAGCAGGTTCCACACGGTGGGCGGGATCTTGATGTACACCGGATCCATCACCCGGGCGGTGCCGTCCTCGTCCCACTCCAGCTCGGCCGTGGTCTTGGCCTTCTCCCACTCGTCCGACAGGTCGAGCAGGTCGTCGGCGTGGTCCCGCTCGATCCGCTTGAGCACCGCCGGGCCGAACCGGTCGGCGAGGGTCTTGTCCCGGAAGGCCTGGTTGACGTACTCGGAGCCCAGCCGGCCGCCGGTGGCGACACCGATCTCGCGCAGGGCGATCGACTGGCCGGCCGCACTGTCCGTCTCGTACGCCGTGATGTCGACCGTGCCCCCGCCGCAGTCGACCACCATGAACCGCAGACCGTGCTCGTCGAGGGAGAGCCTGCCGCGCTCCTCGGAGACCCCGGCCGCGTCGGACATGCGCAGATAGCAGTACAGCGCCGCGGCCTCCGGCTCGATGGCCAGCAGCAGCCGCTCGGGGTCGTCGGGGAAACCGGCGTCGACGGCCGCCCGCCGCATCACCGCCTTGTCCTCGTCGTCCCAGATCGCCGGCACGGTCACGCACCAGCGGATCTCCCGCTCGGTGTACTTCGCCATGCCCTGGATCTCCGCCATCGCCCGGGCACGGATCTCCCGGAGGTACACGCTGATCAGTTTCCGAACCAGGTCGCGGTCGGAGAGGTCGACGTGACCGCCCACGGTCGGCAGATCCAGGGCCGAGCCGCCCTTCAGGGCCATCTTGAAGGCGTAGGCGTACCCGAGGCCCTCGGCGGCCCCTTCCTTCAGGGCGTCCGACCACTGCTTACGGGCCTTGTATCCCCAGGCGACGAGGTCGCCCTCGGCGTCCAGCAGGAGCGCGGTGAGGTTCTTCGGATAGGCCAGGTTGCCCAGCGGGAAGCGCGAGTGCCATTGCACCCTCCTGGTCTCCGGGTCGTCGTTGAGGGGTGTCTTCAACGCCCAGGCGAAACCCGTGCCGTGGGTGCCGAAGTCGATCGCGGCCACCACTTTGGGTTCATCCGGTTTGAGTTCATCCGAAGGCATGACCAGTGCTCCCGTTCTGCCGGTCGGCGGCCTCCTGTGCCCGGTAGGCTCCGCCACAGACAGATTCGTCCGAAACCGTGCCGGTCTGGAGTGGCCGGGTGTTGCCACCGCGTTTTTGGCAACACGGGCCGGGCGGCGGGCTGTTGGGGGGATGATCATCGAGTACGACGGGTTCGGTGCCGAATTGCGTCGGCGCCGCATCGCGGCCGGCCTGTCGCTGAGCGAGCTGGCCGGCAAGGTGTACTGCAGTCGCAGCTTTCTGAGCCGTGTCGAGAACGGGCGCCGCAGGGCGTCCCCGGAGTTGGCGCAGCTGTGCGACGAGGTCCTGCAAGCCAAAGGGGCGCTCGTCGGACTCGCGCCGCCGCCGGGCTCCGACACCATGCTCAAGGCCGTGCGGGAAGCGCCTGGGACGCGGACGACCGAGCTGGTCAAGTCCCCCGGGAAGGACGCGCGTTCGGCTCTCGCGCAGGGACGTGCCGAGTTCCGGCGGTTGCTGCGGCGCGGCGATCTGAGTCATGCCGCCGGTGAGATGCGGGACGCCGAGCGGCATTACACGGCCGCTTTCCACAGTGCCGCCGGGGATTCTCGGGCGCAGGCCGAGGCCGTGGTCCGGATGGCCCGTCGGTGGTCCGATCCGGGGCAGGTGGACCGGGAGTTGTTGCAGTCGCTCCGAGGCTGTCTGGCCGCGTTACAGGGCGATGACAGCATCGAGGCCGCGGGCCTGCGACTGCGCCTGGAAGCGCACCTGGCGAAGAAGACGTCCCTGGCCGTCAGCCAGGACACGGCGGCAGGACTGGCCGGTCCCGGGGAGGGGGCGCGGCTCGCCGAGGACATCCTGCGCCGATTACCCGACGTCGGTGACGACGAGGTGCGCTGCGAAGTGCTCACCGAATGCCGTTGGGCCCGCTACGACTTCATGTCCGCCCCCGACGCCCTCACCCTCTCCGAGCAACTCCGTGACGCCGCCGCCCGGCACGACTCGCCCTACTTCCGCGGCGAGGCGCTCATGGCCCTCGCCATCGACCAGTTGAGGAACGGAAAGATCTTCAGCGGCCTGGCCACCGCGAACCAGTACCGCAAGCACGCCGCCGACACCCACAGCACCCTCGTCGTCTGGCAACAGCGCACCCTCGACGCCCTGCTCAACCTCTGGCACGGCCGTTTTGACGCCGCCGCGGACTGGGTCTTCCGCGAGTCCCTGGAATTCACCGAACAGCTCAGCGCCGACTTCGCCGTACCCGCCGACAATCTGCGCCAGACCCGGCTCGGGCAGGCCTACTGGCTGCTGCGTCAACAGGGGCGGCTGGCCGAGCTGTTCACCTCCGACCTGGCCGGAGACGTCGAGCGGCACGCCTACTTCCCGATCTGGCGCGCCGGTCTCGCTCTTGCTCTGTGCGAGACCGGGCAGTACGCCGAAGGGGCGGATCTCCTTCTCGGCTGCGCGGCCGACGTCGAACTGTTCCCGCCGTCCGGCTGGGCCGTGCCCACCCTCGTCATCCTCGCCGAGGTCTGCGCGGCGCTCGATCTGGAGGGCGGATTCGAGGGGGAGTTGGCGCAGGTGGTGCCCGTGCTTCGTACGCACCTCGCGCCGCACGACGGTGAGCAGATCGCGCTCGCCGGCTGGCCCAGCGTTCTTCTCGGGCCGACCGCCCGGGCCTGCGGGCTGCTCGCCCTGGCCGCCGGGGAGCCGAAGACCGCCCTCGAACACTTCCGGCAGGCCGAGGTCCCGGTCCGCTCCTCGCAACCGGAGCTCGCCCGCCTCCGTCTGGCCCGCGCCCGCGCACTGCGCCGGGCCGCGGGCCCCGGGAGCGGGCAGCACGCGGACCGGCTGCTGAGGGAGGCGCTGCGTGGGGCCGAGACATACGGCATGACGTGGTTCGGCGGGCAGGGCCGGGCGCTGTTGGACGACCCCGGGCGGAGCTGACGGACCCGGCAAGGTGAACCCCTTCAGGTCTTCAGCTCCCGCCAGGTCCTTCAGATCCCTCCCGCTCCCTCCAGGTCACCTCAAGCCGGCCGCACCAACCCCGTGTCGTACGCGAAAATCACCGCCTGCACCCGATCCCGCGCCTCGATCTTCGTCAGGATGCGGCCGATGTGGGACTTGACCGTGGATTCGGCGAGGTGGAGGCGGTCGGCGATCTCCTGGTTGGTCCAGCCGGTGGCCATCGCGGTGAGGACCTCGCGTTCGCGGGCGGTGAGGTCGTCGAGGCGGCGTTGCTGGCGGGGGCTGTGGCCGGGGAGGCGGTCGCTGAAGGCGTCGATCAGTTTGCGGGTGAGGCCGGGGGAGATGACGGCGTCACCCGCGGCCACCGCCCTTACGCCGGCGACGAGTTCGTCGGGCTGCGCGTCCTTGAGCAGGAAGCCGCTGGCGCCGGCCCGCAGGGCGTCGTAGGCGTGCTCGTCGAGGTCGAAGGTGGTCAGGACCAGGATGCGGGAGCGGCCGCCGGACTCGACGATGCGGCGGGTGGCCTCGATGCCGTCCATGCCGGGCATGCGTACGTCCATCAGGACGACGTCGGGGCGGAGTTCGGCGGTCATGCGGACCGCCTCGCTGCCGTTGGCGGCCTCGCCGACGACGTTCATGTCGGCGTGGGCCTCCAGGAGCATGCTGAAGCCCATGCGTTGCAGGGCCTGGTCGTCGACGATGAGCACGGTGGTCATGAGGCGGGGTTCTCCGGGGAGTTGGGCTGTGGAGTGGGGACGAGGAGCGCTTGGACGGTCCAGCCGCCGTGGGGGTTGGGGCCTGCGGTGACGTTGCCGCCGTAGAGAGCCGTACGTTCCCGTATGCCGACGAGACCGCGGCCAACGCCCTTGCCGGGGTGGCCTGTTGAGGAGGGGTGGCGGGCTGGGCCCGTGTCCTCGACCGTGACGTGTACGGCGTCCGAGGCGGCCGTCAGGGTCACCTGGACCGACGTGTCGGAGGCCGCGTACTTGACCGTGTTGGTCAGGGCCTCCTGGATGATTCGGTAGACCGAGAGTTGGAGGCCGGGGGCCAGGGCGGTGAGGTCGCCGCGGGTGTCCAGGGTGACCGTGGGGCCGGCGGCGCGGACCCGGTCGAGCAGGTCGTCGAGGTCGGACAGGCGTGGTTGCGGGGCGAGTTGGGAGTCGCCCGGGCGGTCGTCCTCGTCGCCGATGACCGCGAGGAGCCGGCGCAGTTCCGCCAGCGCGTCCCGGCCGCTCTCGCTGATGATGCGCAGGGTCTGGGCGCCGCGCTCGGGCTTGGTCGCGGCGAGGGCGGCGGCGCCGTCGGCCAGGCCGACGATGACGGCGAGGGTGTGGCCCAGGATGTCGTGCATCTCCCGGGAGACGCGGGCGCGTTCGCGTGCGGTGGCGAGGTCGGCCTGCTGGTCGCGTTCGTGACGCAGGGCGTCGATATAGGCGTTGGCCACCCTGCTGACCAGCCCCAGCGCGGCGATGGCCGCCAAGGCGGTCATGGCCAGGAAGGTGACCACCTCCGGTCGCGAGGACTGCGCCATCTGGTCGCCCCGCCAGATGATGGCGGCCCACCACCCCAGTACCGCCATGGTCACGACGAGGGCCAGGACCACCTGGCGCGGGGTGCAGAGGCGGCCGACGTGGTACAGGGCGACGACGCGGGCCGTCTCGGCGCCGGTGACCACTCCCAGCGGGAGGGCCGCGACCGCCGCCGCGGTGACGAGGGCGAACACCAGCAGGGGCCGGCGTTCCCGCCACAGGAGCGGGACGCAGAAGGCGAGAATGAGCGCCAGCTGGGGCAGGAGAGCGCCGTTGAAGGGGTTGAGGAAGGACAGGACGCCGCAGAAGGCGCAGAAGGCCGGTACTCCCCAGTGCCGGACCTGGGGGTGGGCGGTGTCGGCCCGTCGCCACGCGGCGAGCCGGAAGATGAGCGAGGCGATCACGCGCTGATCGGCGTCCGTGGTCAGCCTCTCCAGGATCCGCTCGTCGCCCGGGCGGCCGTAGACCGATGTGGTGCCCGGCTGCTCGCGCGAGGTCGAGCGCCTGGGGGAGCGTGCGGTCACGGGGATCCTTCGCGGGTCGGGGACCGCCCGCCGGTTCCGGGGGGAAGGGGACCGGCGGGCGGGGCTGCGTCAGTTCTTGCGGATCAGTTCTTGCGGGTCAGTCTCTTCCCCAGTCCCCTCAGCGCCGAGTTCTTCGGCTCGGTCGTGTCGGCGGGGGCGCCATCGCCGCCCGCGCCGTCGCCGCCCGTACCGCCCCTTGCGCCGACGAGTACGGGATCCGCGCCCGGGGATACCGAGGTGCTGGCGTGGGCCGGGGCACCTGCCTGCTCAGCGACCCCTGCCTGCTCAGCGACCCCTGTCTGCTCAGCGACCCCCGCCTGCTCAGCGATCCCCGCCCGTTCCTCGGCCAGCACCTGCCGCAGCCGCTCCCCCTCCACGTCCACGTTCGGCAGGGCCCGGTCCAGCCACCCCGGCAGCGCCCAGGCCCTGCGACCCAGCAGCGCCATCACCGCGGGGACGATGGTCATGCGGACCACGAAGGCGTCGAAGAACACGGCGGCGGCGAGGCCGAGGCCGATGGACTTGATGAGCGCCACGTCGTCGAGGAGGAAGCCGGCGAACACGGAGATCATGATGACCGCCGCCGCGGTGACCACCCGCGCGCTGTGCCGGAAACCCTGGACGACCGCGTGGGTGGGCTCGGCCCCGTGGACGTACTCCTCCCGCATCCGGGTGACCAGGAAGACCTCGTAGTCCATGGCGAGGCCGAAGACCACGCCGATCAGCAGGATGGGCAGGACGCTCACGATGGGCGCGGTCTCCTCGACGCCGATGAGGTCCTTGAGCCAGCCCCACTGGAAGACGGCGACCACGACGCCGAGAGTGGCGCCGACGCTGAGCAGGAAGCCGAGGGCCGCCTTGAGCGGGACCAGGATCGAGCGGAAGACCAGCAGGAGCAGGATCAGCGCCAGGCCGACGACGATCGCCAGGTAGGGGACGAGCGCGCTGGAGAGCTTGCTGGAGACGTCGATGTTGAGGGCGGTGGTGCCGGTGACCATCAGGTCGGCTCCGGTGTCCTGGTGCAGCCTGCCGTTCTGGTCGCGGATGTCGGTGACCAGGTCCTTGGTGTCCTGGCTGCTCGGCGCGCTCTTCGGGACCGCGGTGATCAGGGCCACGTCACCGGACGGGTTAAACACGGCGTCGCGCACCGCCGCGACATCGGGCAGCGTCTTGATCCGGGCGACCGCGTCCGCGGCGGCGGCCTGCGGGTCCTTGCTGTCACCGGCGTCGACGACCACGGTCAGTGGCCCGTTGAAGCCCGGCCCGAAGCCCTTGCTGAGGGTGTCGTAGGCGATCCGCTGGGTGCTGCCCGGGGTCTGTACGGAGTCGTCGGGCAGCGCCAGGCGCAGCGAGGTGACCGGGATGGCCAGCAGGCCGAGGCCCAGCACCGAGACCGCGAGGACCTTGACCGGGTTGCGGGTGACGAACTTCGCCCACCGCACGCCCATCGCCTCGCCCTCGCCGCGCTCCTCCAACGCGCGCATACGGCGGCTGAGGAGCGGTGCCTTCATGATCCGCGTACCGGCGAAGCCCAGCAGCGCGGGCAGCAGGGTCAGCGCGATGACGACGGCGACGGCGACCGCGAACGCCGAGGCCAGGCCCATCGACGTCAGCATCTTCACGCCGATGACGCTCAGGCCCGCCAGCGCGATCATGACGGTGAGGCCGGCGAAGACGACCGCGGAGCCGGCGGTGCCGAGGGCGCGTCCGACGGCCTCCTCGGGTTCGTGGCCCTCGCGGATCTCGTTGCGGTAGCGGGAGACGATGAACAGCGCGTAGTCGATGGCCACCGCCAGGCCCAGCATCAGCGCCAGGGTCGAGGAGGCCGAGGACATGTCCACGAAGGCGGTGGCGATGGTGATGCACATGACGGCCATGCCCACGCCGAGGATCGCGGTCAGCAGCGGGAGTCCGGCCGCGATCAGCGAGCCGAAGGTGATCACCAGGGCGACCGCGGCGATGGCGAGCCCGATCAGCTCGGCCGCCTTGCTGCCGGCCTTCTCCTGTACGGCGTCACCGCCCATGCTGACCGTCAGCCCGGCCTTCTCGCCCTCGGCGGCGACCTTGTCCAGGGCGTCGTGCGCGGCGGTGTCGAGGTCGGACTTGGCGACCTTGTACGTCACCTGCGTGTACGCGATCGAGCCCGACTCGCTGACCAGCCCGCCGGTGTACGGGTCGGAGACGTTCGCGACCTGGGGCGACGCCTTCAACTCGGCCAGCAGCGAGGTGACTTCGGCCTTGTTGGCGGTGGAGGTGAGCTTCTGCCCGGCGGGGGCCTCGAAGACCACGCGGGCGCTCGCACCCGACGCGGAGGCCTGCGGGAACTCCTTCTCCAGCAGGTCGATGGCCCGCTGGGACTGGGTGCCGGGCACGGTGAAGCTGTCGGTGGAGGAGCCGGTGGAACTCGTGGCGCCGATGCCCACGGCAGCCAGGACGGCGATCCACAACATCAGGACGACGCGTCGCCGCCGGAAGGCGAGCCGTCCCAGTCGGTACAGGAAGGTGGCCACGGGTTACTCCCACCAGGAGAAGAGATCAATGTGCGTGAGCGGGGGTCCGGTCGACCCTTGATCTCAAGCTAGGAGCGGGTTCGCGCACTTCCTGCCCCCTGCGGGACCGAATCGGCGGGCGGGGATTAGTACCGCCGTACTAGTGCGTCTCCTCCTTCGAGCGGCCCTCGCTCCTGGGGTGGTTCTCCGCCTGGGCGGCGTAGAAGGCGACGTGCCCCCGAGCGGCCGCCTCCCAGGTGTGCCGCGCGGCCAGCCGCCGTCCCGACTCCCGCCTTGTCGCCCCCTCGTCTTCCGCGAGCGCCCGCCCCAACTCCTCCGCCAACTCCCGTGCCGTACCCGCGAATCGGGCTGCCCCGTCGAACACCTCCCGCAGCACCGGCAGATCACGCACCACCAGCGGTACACCCGCCGCCAGCGCCTCCATCGCCGCGAGCCCGAACCCCTCCTTGAGGGAGGGGAAGGCGAAGACGTCGGCGGCTGCCACGAGGGTGGGGAGGTCAGGGTCCGGAACCGGGCCCAACACCACTGGCTCTACGCCGAGTTCGGCCGCCCGCGTCTCCCAGCGGGCCCGGTAGTCGCGGTAGTCGAAGAGGGTCTCGCCGCCCGCGATCACCAGGCGCACGTCGGGATGCCGGGCACGGAGCAGCGCGTACGCCTCCAGCAGGTCCAGGGAGCCCTTGCGGGGCTCGATGCCGCCGACGGTGAGGACGTAACGGCCAAGGCGGCGGCGCCAGTTGGACCTGCCCTCCGCGTCCTGGGCCGCGGCGGCGAAGCGGTCGTGGGCGACGCCGTTGGGGATGACCGTCGCCTGGATGCCCCAGCCCTCGGCGAGTTCGGTCGCGACGGACGCCGATACGCAGATGTGGGCGTGGGGTTCGACGATGGCGCGTTCGTGGCAGGCGGCCAGTTCGGGGGTCGTGAAGTGGTCGATGTGGTGGACCGTACGGACGCAACGGCCGTGCACGGCGTTGGCGCTGATGCAGTCCTGGGCGTGCACGACGTCGTAGGGGGCGGGGTCGAAGGCCGCGCGGAGAGTGGCGATGGAGCGCAGGATACGGACGCCGGTCGTCTCGTCCGGCGGGCCGTCGGGGAACGGCACGATCCGCAGCCGCACCCGCGCGTCCACCGGCCGGAAGAACCCCTGATCCCCGCCCCGCCCGAGCGTCCACACCGTGACGTCCTCACCGAGCGCCGCCAGCGCCTCGGCGAGGGCGAGGGTGTGCACGACGCCGCCGCGGGGCTTGGTGGAGTAGCTGAGCAGGGCGATCTTCATCGGGCGCGTTCCCTTCGCAGGGCGGCCCTGGCCACGCGGGCGTACTCCCGCTCGGCGATCACGACCGCACCCCCCGATACGCCCCCGGCCGTCGCTCGTCCAGATGCCGCAGTACCCGCCGCGCCCGCTCGATCTCCGCCGCGACGTCGATCTCGGCGACCGCGAGGCCCGCCTTGGACCAGGTGCGGGCGAGGATGTCGCCGCCGGGGCCGACCACCTTGGCCTGGCCGAGGAAGCGCATGCCGCCCATCGCGCCGGTCTGGTTGGAGGAGGCGAGGACGACCTGGTTCTCGGCGGCGCGGGACTGGTCGTAGAGGTCGAAGAGCTTGGCCTGGCGGTCCTGGGCCATGCGGGGCGCGCGGTTGGTGATGCTGGTCGGCCAGGCGGAGAGGCACGCCAGGATCTCCGCGCCGTCCAGCGCCAGCGAACGCGCCGACTCCGGGAAGGTCTTGTCGTAGTCGATCAGCATGCCCACGCGTCCCACCGGGGTGTCGAAGGCGTCGAAGCGGTCGCCGGGGGAGTAGGCCGCGACCTCGCCGGCCGGGAGGTGGACCTTGCGGTGGCGGCCGAGGACGCCGTCGCCGGAGACGCAGACCGCGGCGTTGTAGCGCTCGGTGCCGCCGTCCTCGCAGTAGCCGACGCACACCACCATCTCGGCTGCCAGGCGGGCTACTTGGAGGAGGAGCGGGTCGTCCGGCTTGAGGGCGGGGGGCAGTGCCTCGGGGTCCGGGTGGCGCAGGTCCGCCAGGTATCCGCCCAGTGCCGCGTCCGGCAGGACCAGCAGGCCGGCGCCCGACGCCCGTGCGTCGTCGATGAGTTTGGCGATCCTCGCCAGGTCGAACTCCAGGTCGCGGCCGAAGTGGGCGGCCACGGCCGCGATCCGGATGCTGCTCATACGGTGACTGCTCCCGCGGGTGTGTAGGTCTCCGGACGCCGGTCGCGCAGGTGACCCATCGACCGGCGCGCGGTCTCCAGGGCTTGTACGACGTCCAGTTCGGCGATCGCCACGCCCGCGCCGACGCCCGTGTCGGCCAGGATCTCGCCGCCCGGGTCGACGACCTTGGCGCTGCCGACGAAGCGTAGCGAGCCGAAGGTGCCGGACTGGTTCGCCGACAGCCACACGATCTGGTTCTCCAACGCCCTTGCCCGGTCGAAGAGATCGAAACGGCGCTTCCAGCGGTCCTCGGCCAGGTCCGTCGCCGCGTTCGTGCGGGCGCCCGGCCAGGCCGACACACAGACGCCGATCTCCGCGCCGTCCAGCGCCAACGCCCGCGCCGACTCCGGGAACGCCTTGTCGTAGCAGATCATCATGCCGAGCCGCCCGACCGGTGTGTCGAAGGCGTGGAAGCGGTCGCCCGAGGCGTAACTGGCGTCCTCGCTCAGGGGTTGGTGGACCTTGCGGTGGTTGCCCAGGACGCCGTCACCGCTCACGCAGACGACGCTGTTGTAGCGGTTGCCGTCCGGGCCCGCCTCGCAGTAGCCGGCGACCACCGTCAACTCGCCTGCCAGCGCCGCCAGTCGGCGGATCTCCGGGCCGTCGAGCGCCAACGCCGGTGGCCCCTCGTCCAGTTCGGCCCCGTCGTCGAGACTCAGCAGATACCCGCCCAGACAAGCCTCCGGCAGCGCCAACAGCCGTACCCCCGCCTCCCGCGCCTCCTTGATCAGGTGCTCGGCGATCGCGAAGTCCTCCTCCAGGTCGCGGCCGAACTCCGCGGCCACCGCGGCCATGCGCAGCGTGCTCATGCGGCTCCCATCCCGGTCACGGTGGAGGTGACCGCTTCGGTGATCTCTCCGTCGGGCCAGCGCAGCCCGACGCCTTGTCCCTCGGTCAACTCCCCGCAGACCGCGCCGGTCGCCGGTCCCGCGGGCAGCGGCGGACGGCCCGGTGCGTCCGTGGTGAGCATCGCGTAGCCGGGGAAGCAGGTCAGCCAGTCGCCCATGGAGGCGTCCAATGGCCGTGGCACGGCAGCGACTTCGAGCACCGCCCGGCACCCGCTCGCCTCGGCGAGCATCCCGAGGGTGCCGGCGATCCCGGCCATCGACACGTCCTTCGCGGCGGCAGGACGAGCGGCGGCCACCGCCCCTGTCATGGCGCGCAGTTCGGGCGTACGGCGGTGGCTCGTCGAGTCCCATTGACGGCCCCGGTAGCCCGCTCGCCAGCCTCCGGCCAGGTCGGCCGTCAGCCGTACCGCGTGCCCGGGACGACCCCCGCCCCCGGGGACGGGGTGCGCGGTGCGGCCCAGGGCGGTCACCGACAGGGCGGCGGGCACGCCGAGTTGGGTGTGCCCGCCGAGCACCGGCAGGTCGTACGCCCGTGCCGCCCGGCCCAGGCCGTCCAGCACCCGCGCCGCATGCGCCGCGTCCCGCGCGCCCACCGCGTCCAGCAGCCCGAGCGGTGAAGCACCCATCGCCGCGAGGTCGTTGACGTTGACCAGGATCGCGCACCAGCCCGCCCACTCCGGGTCGCGCTCGACCATCGACGGCACGATCGCGTCGCACGCGGCGATCACGTCGGTGGTGGGGACGGGGGCGCCGTCGTCGCCGACGAAACCGGGACCTCCGGGGGAGAGAGCCGAAAGGAGGGGTCCCAGCACGGACTTGGTGGCCGCGGCCTGGGCGGCGATACGTCCGATCGGCCACCGCATCACGATGTGCGGCGCGCCCGCGACCTCGGTCGCCCGCACGGACCGCCAGCCCAGCCGGCGGAACAGCACCTCGTTGCGCGCCTGGACGGTCGCGTCGAACCGCAGCGCCCCCTCGGCCTCGGCCCGCGCGCAGGCGGCCCGCACCAGGGCGGCGCCGATGCCGTGCGGGCCCCGGGCGCGGGCCGAGACGACCAGCCGACCGCCCTGCCACCAGCCGAGGTCGGGCCCGTCGTCGACCGGCCCGAGGCGCACGCCCCCGACCACAGTGCCGTCGGGCGCCCTGGCGACCAGGACGACCGTCCGGGGATCGAGGTCACGGTCGTCGGAGTCGTCGTCGGCGAAAAGCTCCTGCTCGTGGACGAAGACGTCCCTGCGCAGCCGCCGATATGCCCTCAACTCGGGCTTGGCGTCGGCCTGTTCGATGTGGAAGGCGGGGCGGTGGCGGGCCAGTGTGCTGCGGTCTCCCAGCAACTCCAGGACGTCGAAGGGCTCGTCCCGCACCGGTGCCGTCGAGGATCCGTCGAGGTACATCTCCCTCACCCGCCCGCCGTCTTGAGCACGCTGCACGCCCCGCAGGCCGCGCACCCCGCCTTCTGGTCGGCGCCGTTCATCCCGGCGGCGACCAGCTTCGCGGCGACGCCCTCGGTGACGTACCGCAGCAACTCCGCGCTGGGCGCGGGGATCCCGTCCCGGGCGGCGAGGGTGCCGTGCATGGGGCGGAAGGGGACGACGAAGGGGTAGACGCCCCGGTCGATCAACCGGCCTGCCCCCGCGACGAGTTCGTCGGGGTCCTCGCCCAGGCCGATCAGCAGGTAGGTGGAGACCCGGTTGCGGCCGAAGACGCGGACCGCCTCGTCCCACGCGGCCTCGTACTCGGCCAGCGGGACGGCCGACTTGCCGGGCATCCAGCGCCGGCGCACCTCGTCGTCCAGGGACTCGACATGGATGCCGATCGCGGTCGCCCCGGCGTCGTGCAGGGCGCGGATCCAGGACAGGTCGCCGGGCGGTTCGCACTGCACCTGGACGGGGAGTTCGGGCACGGCCGCGAGGACGGCGCGCACCGACCGTACGAGAGTGCGGGCGCCGCGGTCGGGACCGGTCGTCGTGCCGGTCGTCATCACCATCTGCTTGACGCCGTCCAACCGCACGGCCGCTTCGGCGACTTCGGCGAGCTGCGCCGGGGTCTTGGCGGCGACCGTGGCCCCGGCACGCAGCGACTCCTCGATGGTGCAGAAGCGGCAGCGGTCGGACTCGGCGTAGCGGATGCAGGTCTGCACGACGGTGGTGGCGAGGACGTCGGCGCCGTGCAGCCGGGCGATGTGCTCGTAGGGGACGCCGTCGGCGGTCGTCAGGTCGTAGAACTTCGGGCGGTGCACGGCGGTCAGGGTCAGGCCCGTGTCCTCCTCGCCGAGCCAGACCTTTCCGTCGCGGACGCGGTAGGGGCTGGCCGGATTGGTGGGGAGGGCGGCGTTGGCACCGTCGACGATGACGTGCCCGTCGTCGCTGGGTCCCGCGCCGTCCGGGCGCCGTACGGGAGCGTCCAACGCCACTCCGCGCAGGGCGAGTTCGGCGCGGGTCAGGATGCGGACGTCCACGGCCGTGCTGGTCGATCCGGTGCCAACGCTCACGGCGTGCCCCCTACAGCTGGTAGGTCGAGTTGATGATGGCGCCCTTGCGCGCGTAGTGGATCAGCGCGTCCTGGACGTCCAGCGGGTGGGTGGGGATGACGCCCTCGATGAGGTCCTCCTCGCGGGCGCCGTGCAGCGAGAGGCCGAAGCGGCAGCAGAACACCTTGCCGCCCTCGGCGATGAACGTCTTGAGCTGGTTGTTGATGTTGTGCTCGCCGGGGAAGGCGGAGGTGCCGGTGGTCGGGAAGCCGCGGGTGGCAAGGCAGTTGAGGGAGCCGGGGCCGTAGAAGTAGATGGCGGTCTCGAAGCCCTTGCGCAGCGCGCGGGTCGCCTGAAGCACGGCGACGAAGGACACCGACGACTCGTGGGCGATGCCGTGGACGAGCGTGAAGTAGGTCTCGCCGTCCTCCGCCTTGTAGTCGGGGAACACCTTGGTCGCGCCGTAGATGCTGGTGCCCTCGGGCAGCGACGGGTGGGGGATCTCGGTGAGGGACTTCTGCTCGATCTCGCTGAGTTCGGCGGTGACAACGGTTTCGGACATGGCTGTCTCCTTGCGCGTACGAGTGGTGAGGGACGGGTCGGAGCTGCGGGACGGGTCAGTCGTAGAGCGTGGCGAACGTGTCCCGGAAGACCCGGTCGCCGAGTTCGCCACCGCCGGTCGCGGCGGTCATCCGGGCGTACTCGCCGGTGAAGTCGCCCCAGGGCTGGTCGCTGGCGAAGAGCACGCGGTCGTGGCCGAGGCCGCGGTGCTCGATCTCCCGGGCCAGCCAGTACGGCAGGAACCCGATGGCCCAGGAGAGGTCGGTGTAGACGCGCTTGCCGGCCGCGATCCAGTCGAAGAAGCGGGACCCGGCGAGCTTGATGTGACCGCTCATCCCGCCGCCGAAGTGCACGAGGTGGACGGCGACTTGATCGGCGTACCAGTCCACGAGGTGGCCGACCTCGTCGATGTCGGAGGCGGCGCCGGGGGAGGTGTGGACGTGGACGACGAGGTCGTGGTGGGCGGCGACGGCGAAGATACGGTCGAGTTGGGGGCGGCAGGTCGGGTCGGTGGGCCGGCCGCCGAGCAGGAAGCTCAACTTCAGGGCCCGCACCCCGCGTTCGCCCGCGAGCCCGAGGGCCAGGTCCGTGCGGTGGGCGTCCTCGGGGCGCGGGGAGACCCAGAGTCCGGCGCGGAGGCGGTCGTCGGTCTGGGCCGCCTCGATGGCCAACTCGTTGAAGGAGAAGGCGATCTCGGGGTCGGGTACGCCGTAGTTGGGGATGACCAGGGCGCGTTCGGTGCCCTCCGCGTCCAGGTCCGCGAGCAGCTGCTTGACCGTGGCGCGGGCGGTGGTGTCGGGGTGGACCGGCGGGCCGCCGTAGAAGGGGAAGGCGGGCAGTACGCCGATGTGGCGGTGGGCGTCGTACACCATGGCTCAGCCCACCGGTACCGCGGCGGCGACCCGGGTCGGGGCGCCGGTGAGGGTGCCGCAGACGTCGGCGAGGCGGCGGCCCGCGTCGATGTGCCCGGCGATGAACTCGGCGTCCCTGCCCACCGCTTCGAAGCGGCCCGAGCCCCACGAGTGCTGCCAGGGCAGGCCCACGAAGTACAGGCCTGGCACGCTGGTGACACCGCGCCAGTGCATCGGGTAGCCGCGTCCGTCGAAGGCGGGGATCTCGATCCAGCGGTGGTCGCGGGCGAAGCCGGTCGCCCAGACCACGGAGGTGACACCGCCCTCGGCCAGGTCCAACTCGCCTGCCTGGCCGTCCGGTTCCCACACCGGCGTGTAGCGGGGCTCGGTCGGGGCGTCGATGCCCCGGGCCGCGATATGGGCGTCGATGGCGTCCTTGATGCCCTCCGCCACGGCGTCCGCGTGGTCGAGGTTGACCTTGAGGTCGTCGGCGAACTCCAGGGCCGGGCCGTCGATCGAGGTCAGCCGGCCGTACAACCGCATGCCGTCCTTCGCGAACGCCCGCAGGTCGATGTCCCGGCCGCCGTCCCGCCCGGTGACGTAGTGGTTGACCCGCATCCGCACCGCGCCAGCGTCGTCGAACTCGTCGATGGACCGGGTGTAGTGGCCTATCTCGTCCAGCCAGGCCACACAGTCCCGGCCGCGGTAGAAGCGGGCCACCCGCGGGGCGCTGCCGACCGCCAGGTGCACCTGCTGGCCCGCGAGGTGCAGGTCCTCGGCGATCTGGCAGCCGGACTGACCCGTACCCACCACCAGCACTGCCCCGTCGGGGAGTTGACCAGGGTTGCGGTAGGCGGAGGAGTGGACCTGCTCGATCCCGGCGGGCAGTCGCTCGGCGGCGCGCGGGATCCTGGGGCGGTGGTAGGGGCCGGTCGCCACGACGACCTGGTCTGCGGTGAAGTCGCCCGCGGTCGTGGCCAGTTCGTAGGTCCCCGTGGCCGACCTGCGTACCCGGGTGACCGACACGCCCTCCACCAGCGGAGGCCGGAAGTGGGCGACGTAGCCCTCCAGGTAGCGCACTATCTCGTCGCGGACCATGAAGCCGTCGGGGTCGTCGCCCCGGTAGGGGTAACCGGGCAGCCTGCACTGCCAGTTGGGAGTGACCAGGCAGAAGGAGTCCCAGCGGCGGCTGCGCCACTCGTGCCCGACCCGGTTGGCCTCGACGACGACGTGGTCGATGCCGCGTTCACGGAGGCAGTGGCTGACCGAGAGGCCGGCCTGGCCGCCGCCGATGACGGCGACCGGGAAGTGGGCACCGGCGAGCCGGCGCGTGTCGAAGTAAGTCTCTGGGTAGCTCTCGGGGTAGGTCTCGGGCATGGCATCCCTCCCACGCGAGGCGGCGAGGTCTTTACATCTCGCCGCTGCCTGTGGGACCCACTTCAGCCACCGGCCGTTACCGGTCCAAGTCATCCGGAATAAAGCGGAGTTACGTGCTCCTCACGGTGGGTGGGGAGACGGACACCCTGAGTTGCCTCAGAGGCAAAAAGCCTCTCAGCGTGCTCCCGCTGGGCGCGCCCCCGTTCAGCGTCCCGGCTGCGGGCGGACTGTGAGGATCTGCTGGGCCTGACCGACCGGGCCCTGGATGTCGTGCAGGATCGTGCTGGTCAGGCCCTGGCCGGTCGGGCCGAAGGTGACCGTCGTGTCCAACCCGGTCCAGGAGCCCACCGGTTGGCGGTGCAGATGGATCGTGAGGTCGACGTTCGGGAACATCCACTCGGCCGGCGACTCACGTACGGCGATGCCGTTGGCCGTGTCCACGAGCGCGAGGTAGGAGGCGAGCGGGCCGCTGGGCTCGCCGGCGACGAGGTCGAGCTCGGTGGAGATCCAGGCGGTGGTGCGGCCCGGCTGCGGCGGCGCGAGCGGGCGGACGTCGATCGAGGCGATGTAGCCGCCCGGCCAGGCGTCGGCCATCTTCCACGGCGCGAGGGACTCGGGCGGGGCGAGCCGGGCGTCGGGGCCGCCCGCCACCGCCGTGGTGTCGACGGCGGCGAGCAGCCAGGCACGGGCCCGGACCACCGGGCGTCCGGCGATCCGCACCACCGCTTCGAGGAGCTCGATGGTGCGGCCGGGCCGGACGGTCTCGACGCTGATCTCGCACTCGTCCAGGGCCGGCCGGCCCAGGATGTCGAAGCTGATGCGGGACAGCAGCAGCCCCGGGCGCTCACCGATGTGGAGGTCCAGCGCGTGGGCGATCAGGCCGCCCAGCGGGCTGAAGTGCTGTTCGTCCGAGGACCAGGCGCCGCCCGTGTGCGCGGTGGGCTTGTAGCGGTGGTCGTCGATGCGCTCGTAGTAGGCGGCGGAACTGCTCAACGGACGGTTCTCCTCGTGGTGGTCGCAGGCTCGTCCAGCAGCCTACGACCACCACGATCGGGAGATCCGTTACGGGTAGCTGGTCAGGTTGGCGACGTTGTTGGAGGAGTTGGACGGTCCGCCCGTGTTGTTGATGACGTGGCTGATCGTGCCCGTGCCGCCCAGGGACACCGTCAGCATGCTGGTGAAGCGGACGTTGGAGTTGGTCGGCGCCTCGATCGCACGCGCTGCCACCACGCCCGGGTTGACGTTGAAGTAGCAGTAGCTGCCGAGCCCGTAGGCCTGGTGGCTGGTGACCGAGTCGGCGACCTTGTAGGCCGCGTAGCCCTGGGTGGAGCCGTTCATCCAGGACGCCTGGTTCGGTGGGTCGTAGGGCATCTCGTTCTGGTAGAAGTACGTGCGCCCGCCGTTGCCGTTCCAGATGGTCTGGTACTTCTGGTAGTGCTCGACGAACAGGCCGTACATCGTCACGTTGTCGCCGTTGACCGTCAGGCCGTTGTCGGCCGTGTTGCTGGTCCAGCCGACGCCCGAGCCGTGGTCGGCGCGCCAGATCCACATGTGGTCGCCGATCACGTTGTCGCTGTTGACGATCAGGCTGTTGGTCGCCTTGCCGACGCCCGCGCCGCCGACGCGGAAGTACACGTCGTGCAGCGAGGTCGGGTCCGCCGTGTGCGTGGCGGAGGAGCCGGACGGGCCGACCTCCATCAGGGACGGCGAGTTGGTGGTGCCCGCGTCGAAGAGCAGACCCGCGACCTTCACGCCGTCGACGTCCGCGACCTTCATCGCGGTGATGCCGTTGTCCGGGATCAGGGTGGCGAGGCCGAGGCCGAGGATCACGGTGTCGGGCCGGTTCACCTGGAGGGTCTGGTTGAGGTGGTAGACACCCGGCGTCACCAGCAGGTTCTTGCCGGCCGCCAGCGCCTCGTTGATCTGCGCGGCGGTCGCGCCCGGCTTCACGATGTAGAAGCTGTCGATGGACAGCGACGAACCGGCCGGCGAGCCCGAAGCCCAGCTGGTCCCGGTCGAGTTGGAGCGCAGCGACGGTACGAACACCTGGTAGGCGCCGGCGCTGTCGACGTACAGGAACGGCTTCTCGCGCGTGACCGGGGTCTGCGCGACCGTCGTGTAGGGCGGGTTGGGGAAGCTGGTGCCCGGGACGCCCTGGCTGCCGACGAAGACCATGTTCCAGTTGGAGCCGGTCCAACTGCCGAGCTGCGAGTTGCGGGTCAGCCACTGCTGCTGGCTGCCGGAGTTGACCTGGCCGTCGATCTTGCTGTCGGCGAGCAGCCCGCCGCTGGACCAACCGCCGTCGTCCAGCGCGAGGTTGCCGCGCAGGTGCATCCGGCGGTAGGCCGCCGCCTGCGAGACCGCCCAGCGGTCGGAGCCGCCGGTCGGGGTGACGGAGAGGTTCTCCGCACCGCGCCAGAAGTTCTGCGTGGCGTTGCCCTGGAACCAGTCGGCCTCGGCGTGCACCGCGCCGTTGATGTTGACCGCGTCCGGGGTCAGACCGAGGCCCAGTACCTGGGTGTAGAAGCCGACGTTGACGTTGGCGCTGTAGGTGCCCGGCTTGAACATGACGGCGTAGCGCTGGGAGCCGAACTGGTTCGTCTCCTGCTGCGAGAAGATCGTGTTCACGCGGCTCTGGATGGTGGACGCCGACATCGACGGGTCGAAGACGACCACGTTCGGGCCGAGGTCGGGGTTGCCGGACGACGGCGGGTTCACGGCGGCCACCTGGAAGCGCTGGGCGGCACTGCCGTTGCAGGTGTACTGCACCAGCTGCACGCTGTCGGCGGTGGAAGCGGCCGGGTCGTCCAGGCACTTGCCGCTGTTGCGGTTGACGAAGTGGTACGCGCCGCCGCCCTCGTCGACCGGCAGCCACTGCTGGTTGGCGCCGCCGCCATAAGTCCACAGCTGGGCCAGCGCGTTGTCGGCGGTGGAGACGCCGGTGATGTCGACGACCTGGCTGGTGTTGTTGCCGTTGTTGATGCTGACGTAGCCGTCGGTGGTGGTCGTGAAGCTCCACTGCTGGGCCGTGCTGCCGTTGCAGGTGTACTGCTGCACGGCCGTGCCGTTCGTGGTCGCGGCCGACCTGGCGTCCAGACACTTGCCGCTGGCCGCGTTGGTGAGCGTGGAAAAGCCGGTGGGCAGGGCGGTGGCCGCCGCCTGCGAGGGGCTCGCGGTCAGCAGCGACGCGGCCGCCCCGGCGACCATCGCGACCGCGAGCGGTCTGCGGCCCCGGGAGGCGGTGCGTAGATGACGGAACACGGGTTCTCCTAGCCTGAGTTGCTGCGGGGGGTGGGGTGCGGTCCGGCTCGGCCGGTGCGGGCCGAGCCGGACCGGTGTACGCCGTGACTCAGTCGGCGCACACCGCGACTCAGCCGGTGTAGGCCGAGAAGACGCGGGTGTAGTCCCAGTTGCCCTGGCTCACGCCCGAGCAGCTGTCGGCGGGGCCGCCGGTGCAGGGCCGGTCGCGGTTGGCGGACCAGAAGGTCAGCCGGGCCAGGTGGTGCTGCTGGGCGTAGGCGAGGATCGTGCGGAAGTCGGCGACGGTGACGGTCTCGTTGTTGTCGGTGATCCCGTTCATGGACGAGATGCCCATGTCCCGGTAGGCCGCGTCGTCGGTGTAGCCGTACGCGCTCTTCAGCGCGTTCTTCAGGCCCTCGGCGGCCTGGACCGTCAGGTTGCCCATGTTCTGGCCCGCGCCGCCGAAGTCGAACGGCATGATGGCCCAAGCGTCCACCGTCAGACCGGAGTTGTGCGCCCGGTTGATCAGGCTGGTGTCGGGGCCGCTCTGCCCGGTGCCGATGGTGATGTAGATCTTGATGCCCGGGTTGTTGGCCTTCACCGTCTTCAGCGCGTCCACCGTGCGCTGCTGCACGGTCCCGTTGCTGTACGCGTCGGCCTCGATGTCGATGTCGATCGCCTTGAGCGCGTAGGCGTTGATCACCTTCTGGTAGGCCGCCGCCAGCTCGCCGGCGCTGGAGCAGGAGCTCTCCAGCTTGTTGCCGCTGTAGCCGCCGAAGGACGGGATGACCTCGCCGCCGTTGGCACGGATGGTGTTGATCGTGGACTGGTCCACACCGCCGGTCAGCGCGCGGCCGCCGTCCCACTGGGGGTTGCAGTAGCCGTTGCTGAGGACGAAGGCGAGCGTGAAGTTCTTGACGCCGGTGGCGTTGGTGATCGTGGTGGGGCTCGGCGGGCTGCCCCAGCCGTTGTAGAGGTAGGGCGCCACGGCCAGGGGCGAGGTGGTCGGCGGGTTGTCGCCGCCGGCGGCGGGCGCGGTCCACTTCTGGTTGGCCGTGCCGGAGCACGTCCAGATCTGGGCGCGGGTGCCGTTGGCCGAGGAATTCCCGGTGGCGTCCAGGCACTTGTTGGCCTGGGTGCCGACGATGTCGCGGGCGGCGGAGACGGTCCACTTCTGGTTGGCGGCGCCGGAACACGTCCACAGCTGGATCTTGGCGCCGTCGGCGGTCGAACTCCCGGTGACGTCAAGACACTTGCCGAGCGCGCGGATCGTGCCGTCGGTGCCCACGGTCCACTGCTGGGCGGCGGTGCCGTTGCAGTCGTAGAGCTGGACGGCCGTGCCGTCGGCTGAGCTCGCGCCCGCCACGTCGAGGCACTTGCCGCCGAGGCCGGTGATCGTGCCGGTCGCGGCGGAGGCGGGGGTGATGGCGAGGAGGCCGGCGGAGAGAGTGAGTGCCGCGACGGAGGCGGCGGCGACGAGTGGTCTGGGCATGACAGATCGGCCCTTTCGTGGGGGGGTGGGACGCCCGGGGCCGGGGCGACCGGTGCAGGGCGAACGCACGCGTGGTACGGGGCTGACCGGTGAACTTAAAGGTATGGACCACTTACGTCAAGAGGTGAAGTAAGGTTTGACGGAAGTGACTTGCATGACGTCAGGGTGTGACGACAAGGCTTCAGGCCAGTTTGCGGCAGTACAGCGCGTCGGGCGTCCGTGACGAGCCCAGCCGGCCCGTGTACGCCACGCCCGCCGCGTACTCGTCGTCGGCGCACTGGCCCTTGTAGTTGCCGGACGCGAAGTCACCGCCCTTCGCAGCCGATCCCCGGTTGTCACCGCGGTCGAACCAGACGGTACGACCGCCGGAACCGAGCCGTCCGGCGGACGCGGTCGCGCACAGGACCGCTGAGACGGCGGCGCCGCGGACGCTGTATCCGGTCATGAACTGACCGTCGGCACACTGGAGTTTGGTGTAGCCCGACGCCCAGTCGCCGCCCGCCGCGACATGCCGTTCGTCGACGACCACCTCGTGCCCGCCGGCCGGCGCCCACAGCGCGCCCGCGGTCACGTCCGAGCACAGCCCCCGGTTGCCGGTGTGGCTCAGCCCCAGCAGCCGCTGCCCGTCGGGGCAGGCCGCCTTGCGGGCGCCGGAGTCCCAGTCGGGCAGGGCCCGCAGCCGCCGGGACTGCACGAAGTCGCCGTGGTCGGGGCTGAGCTGGGACCACTCCGGCACGGCCGCCACGGGCCCGGTCCGGCCGGTCGCGGAGATCAGCCGGGTCCAGGCGGACGCCCGCCAGTCGTCACCGTCGTACAGGCCCATCCGCCGGCCCTGGCTGTCCCAGTGCAGCAGGGCCCAGCCGTTGCCGGTGCGGTTCTCGTGCCAGCCCACCAGCGGCCAGTACGCGAAGTCGGCGTCGTTGCGGATCAGTTCGTCGACGAAGTTCTCGAACCAGGCGCGCGGTTTCGCGCCGGTCTCCTCCCGGCCGCCGACGCCGAACTCGCTGATCCAGACGGGCGCGGTGAAGTGCTGGTCCTGCTCGGCGGTCACGAAGAAGGCCTGGCGGTACAGGACTTGGGTCAGCTCGGCCGGGCTCAGGTCGCGGTAGCGGGGGTCGCTGGTCTCGCCGGTGCCGGTCGCTCCGCTGTGGTTGGGGCCGGTGTAGTCGTAGAAGTGGGCCGAGTAGACGAGCTTGCCCGAGTCGACGAGGGTGTGCGAGAGGGTGCGTACGGGTGCCAGGGTGGGGCGTTCGTGCGCGAAGCCGTCGATCGGGATGCCGGTCCAGTTGATGCCCTCGACGACGATCAGCAGATCGGGGTTGGCCTCCGTGAGGATGCGGTCGCCGACGTGCTGCGAGGCGGCGAACCAGTCGTGGTCGTCGCCCAGGCCCCAGTTGGGGTCGTCCCAGACGTTGCGGCGCACCTCGTTGTAGAGGTCGGCGCCGACCACGCGCTTGTTGTCCCGGTAGCGGCGGGCCATGAACAGCCAGTCGTCCTCCCAGGTCTGGGTCGACTGGCTCGCGTTCCAGCGCTCGTTCCCGTCGACCCCGCAGCACCAACGGGTCGTGTTCGTATGGTTGTTGAGGATCACGGCGAGCCCGGCGGCGGTCAGCTCGCGCACCACCACGTCGTACACCTGGAGCGGGGTCAGACCGCGCAGCGACGAATTGGCGGCGACCGAGCGGTCCGTGACCGGCACGCCGTCGTGGATCATCTCGTTGGAGAACGGCAGCCGGATGCTGTTGATGCCGATCTCCTGGAAACCGGCGATGATCTCGGCGATGGACGCGCGGTCCAGGCCCAGCGGCATCCGGCCGGAGTTCTCGCCCGCGTGGTGGTTGGCGTCGTCGTCCGTGCTGCCCGAGCCGTTCCAAGTGCCGCTGGCGCCGTGCCAGTTGCCGGAGCGGAGCTTGAAGCGATTGCCGTTGGCGTCGACGATCCAGCGGCCTCGGGTGCTGAGCGGGGGTGTCCAGTCCGTTGCGGCGACCACGGGAGCGGTGACCGGCGCCGGCGCGGCCGGCTCGGCTCCCGACGCGGCCGAGGCCGTCGACACCGGTACCGGAAGCACCAGCAGGAGTACGGCGGCCAGAGTGGCCCTGACGAGGGTTCCGCGCACGGTGACCGCCCTGCGAGACGACGTCGGTGTTGTCATGGCAGCGTCATCATGAGGGGTGGGTGCGGGGCAGGTCCAGTCCTGGGCGGGTGTTTGGTCCGGTCCAGGACACATGCCCCCTGGCTACGACGCCCCGTCCACCCCCAGCGACCGTGACCGCACCCGCGCCAGATGGTGGGCGAAGACCTCGCGGGTGTCCGGGGTCAGGGTGCGCAGGGCGACCAGGGCCGTGATGACGACATCGCAGAGTTCCGCCTGGACGTCGTCCCACGTGTGGGTGATGCCCTTGCGCGGATTCTGACCGGTCGCGCCGATCACCGCCTCGGCGACCTCGCCGACCTCCTCCGACAGCTTGAGCATCCGCAGCAGCATGCCTTCCTTGCCGTCGATCGGACGGTTCGCCTCCAGCCAGGTCCACAGGTCGTCGATGTCGGCCCAGAGGTCGGTTGGGGTGTCGGCCGGCGGGGCGGGAAGGTCCTGATCACTCATACGGGGAGCCTGTCACGCGGGCTCACCTGTCGAACAGCACCTCCTGCGCCCCGGCCCCCTCCTCCCAGTCCTCCCCCTCCTCCTCGTCCACCACCTTCCGCAGCCGCTGGTTCCGCATCCCCACGACCACCGCCGTCACGGTCGCCGTCACACCCAGCGCGGCCGGCACCATCCAGCCGCGGTCGATCGCGTGGCCGAGGGCGTGGTCGAGGGAGATCCGGCCCGGGCCCGTGACGGCGAGGCCGGCCGCGGTCAGGCACAGGCTCGCCGCGTACTCGTAGCCGCCGCCCGCCGCGAAGAAGCCGTTCGGGGTGTGCACCGCGGCCGCCCCCGCCATCGCGCCTGCCGCCGCCGCGCCCGCCGCCGGGGTGGCCAGGCCCAGGGCGAGCAACGTGCCGCCGCCCGCCTCGGCGAGGCCCGCCGCCGTGGCGCTGGCCCGGCCGGGCGCGTAGCCCACGGACTCCATGAACTGACCGGTCCCCTCGATGCCGTGCCCCCCGAACCAGCCGAACAGCTTCTGCGCGCCGTGCGCGGCCAGCACACCTCCCGTGCCCAGCCGGAGCAGCAGCAGGCCCAGATCACGTCGGTCGTAGCAGGTCACGATGACTCCCTGTGCGGACGGCAGGAAACAGGTCCCCCTTTCCGTGACTCCGCCGGTCTTCAGCAGAGGCACTCCTCGTGTCTCCAGCTGTCTCCACCGACGGCCCTCCCCGTCTCCCCACCGTCGCACCACTCCCGCCCGGCGGGCCCGTTCGCGCGGCCGTTCGGGTGGCGGTCGTGGGGGAGCGGTGTGAGTCTGCTGGCATGACGATTCAGCCAGCCAAACTCACCGACCCAGCCGTCCGGGCCTTCGTCACCGCCGTCAACGCCCATGACCGGGACGGCTTCCTGGCGTTGCTCGCGCCCGGCGCGACGATGGCGGACGACGGCTCCGACCGGGACCTCGGCGAATGGATCGACCGGGAGATCTTCTCCGCCAACGGTCATCTCGACGTCGACAACGAGTCCCAGGGCGGCCGCGCGCTCCTCGCGAACTACCGCAACGACACCTGGGGCGAGATGCGCACCCGGTGGAGCTTCACGGTCGAGGACGACGGCAGGATCTCGCGGTTCGAGACCGGCCAGGCGTAACGACCGGGCCCGTAATACCGCTTGCCTTCGTGTGCGCTCCAACTCATAGCGTCTGTCGGCATGGAGACCAACAGGACACTCGGCCGCAGCGGTATCGAAGTGAGCGCCCTCGGCTTCGGCTGCTGGGCCATCGGGGGAGAGTGGCAGGATCCCGACGGACAGCCCCTGGGCTGGGGCAAGGTCGACGACGACGAGTCCGTACGGGCGATCCGCCGCGCCCTCGACCTCGGCGTGACGTACTTCGACACCGCCGACACCTACGGCGCCGGGCACAGCGAGCGGGTGCTCGGCCGCGCCCTTGGCAAGCGGCGCGACGACGTCGTGGTCGCCACCAAATGGGGCAACGTCTTCGACGAGGAGACCCGCGTCCTCACCGGCAGTGACGACACTCCGGAGTACGCCCGCCGTGCACTGACCGCCTCGCTGGAACGGCTCGGCACCGATCACATCGACCTCTACCAGCTGCACCTCAGCGACCTCGACCCCGAGCGCGCGGCTGAACTCCGGGACGCCTGCGAGGAGTTCGTGCGCGAGGGGCTGATCCGGGCGTACGCGTGGAGCACTGACGACCCGGCACGGGCCGCCGTGTTCGCCGAGGGGCCGCACTGCGCCGCCGTGCAGCACGCGCTCAACGTGCTCAATGACGCGCCCGACATGCTCGCGCTCTGCGAGGAGTCGGGGCTCGCGAGCGTCAACCGCAGCCCGCTGGCGATGGGTCTGCTCACCGGCAAGCAGCGCGCCGGACGCACCCTCGAAGCCGGCGACATCCGCAACACCCCGCCCGCCTGGCTGACCGGCTTCAAGCAGGGCGCGGGCGCCGACGAGGACTGGGTCGCGCGGGTGGACGCCCTCCGGTCCATCCTCACCAGCGAGGGCCGCACCCCCGCCCAGGGCGCCCTCGCCTGGATCTGGGCGCGCAGCCCGCGGACGGTCCCGATCCCCGGGTTCCGGTCGGTCGAGCAGGCCGAGCAGAACGCGGGCGCCATCGAGAAGGGGCCGCTCACCGCCGGGCAGCTGGCCGAGATCGACCGGATGCTCGGCAGGTGAACGGCCCCTCCAGCAGGGGAGGCTTTCAGTAACCCTGGTTGCCGTACTGGGCGTACTGCTGATCGCCGAACTGCTGCTCCCCGTACGGCTGTTGCTGTGCCGCCTGTGCGAACTGCCCGCCCTGCTCGGTGAGCGTCAGCTGTCCGGCCTTGATGGTCGCCAGGCGCGGGGCGCGGCGGGCGATGGAGGAGTCGTGGGTGACCATGACGAAGGTCAGCCCGTACTCGTGCCACAGGCCCTCCAGCAGGCCCATGATGTCGTCGCGGGTGCCCTCGTCGAGGTTGCCGGTGGGCTCGTCGGCGAGCAGCACCTTCGGCTTCTTCACCAGCGCGCGGGCGATCGCGACGCGCTGCTGCTGGCCGCCGGAGAGCTCGGCGGGGGCGTGGCGCAGGCGGTCGCCGAGACCGACCGAGGCCAGCGCCTCGGCCGCCCGCTCGCGCCGCTCGGCGGGCTTCACGCCGAGTGGCACCAGGGCCGTCTCGACGTTCTCCTGCGCGGTCAGGGTCGGGATGAGGTTGAACGACTGGAAGATGATGCCGACCTTCTCGGCGCGCAGCCGGGTCAGCTTCGCTTCGCTGACGCGCGCGAGGTCGACGCCGTCCAGCTCCACACTGCCCTCGGTCGGCCGGTCCAGACCGCCGATCATCTGCAGCAGCGTGGACTTGCCGCCGCCGGTCGGGCCCTGGATGACGAGCTGGTCGCCGTCCTCGATGGTCAGGTCGATGCCGCGCAGCGCCTCGACGGTCTCCTTGCCGCGCGTGTACCGCTTGCTGACGCCGGTGAGTCTGTACATGGGAACTCCAGGAGGTGTGGCAGGAGGGCGGGAAGAAGGGGGGCGGGGCGCCGCCGCCCGGGGGGAACGGTGGCGGCGCCCCGGCTCGGGGGGTGTTACGACACGCTGCGCAGCGCGTCGGCCGGGCGCATCCGGGAGGCGCGCCAGCCGCCCATGGCGCCGGCGATCAGACCGCCGGTGACCGCCAGGCCCACCGCGAGCGCGATGGTGGTCAGGGAGACCGGGGCGGAGAGGGCGATCTCCATGGTGCTGGCCGTGGACTGCCGGCCGGGGCCGCCGCCACCGGGGCCACCGCCCTGGCCGCCACCGCCGGTGGAGCCGAGCTGCGCGGTCAGCTTGGGGCTGATCGCGGTCACCGTGTAGGCCGCAGCGAGACCCAGGGCGATGCCGAGGCCGCCGCCGATCAGGCCGTTGACCATGGACTCGCCGACCACCTGCCGGGTCACCTTGCGGCTCGGCCAGCCCAGCGCCTTCAGCGTGCCGAACTCGCGCACCCGGCGGGAGACCGCCGAGGAGGTCAGCAGCGCGGCCACCAGGAAGGCCGCGACCAGCACCGCGATCGAGAGCCACTTGCCGACGCTGGTCGCCAGGTCGGAGGCGGTGGACAGCGAGCCGGAGACGGTGGAGGCGAGATCGGCGGAGGTGGTGACCGTCGTACCCGAGATGTTCTTCTGGATCGTCGACTTGACGGTCGAGATCTGCTTCGAGTCGGTCGCCTTGACGTAGATCGTGGTGACCTTGTTCTTCGAGTCGCCCAGCGTCTGCGCCTGCTTCAGCGGCAGGAAGACGTCGGTGGTGGACTCGGAGCTGTCGGGCGTCGCGATCCCGATGACCGTGAACTTGGTGCCGGAGATCTTGAAGGTCGAACCGACCTTGTACTTCTTCTCCTTGGCGTACGACTTGCTGACCACCGCGACCTTGGAGTCGGTCTGCGCGGCGGTGAACGTCTTGCCCGAGGTGATCTTCGACGTGGCGAGCGGGCCGAGGTCCTGGTTGGTGACGTCGATGCCCGCCACCGAGTAGGAGTTGACGTCGAAGGAGGCGCCGCCGCCCTGCACCTGGGGCGGGGCGGTGCTGCCGCTGTTGCCGCCGCCGGGGCCGCCCTGCTGGGAGGAGCCGGAGGTGGAGGACTGCGCCTTGCCCTGGGTGAAGGAACCGTCGACCTTGGTGACGTTCAGGGTGAGTGCACCGACCGCGTCCGAAACGCCCTTCTGCGCCGCGACCTTGGTGACCAGGGAGGACGCGAGGACCTGACCGCCCTGCGTATTGACCCGGTCGGAGCTCTGCGTGGTGCTGCTGCTCGACTTGGCGTCGAAGTTGAACCTCGGGCCCCCGGAGCTGCCGCTGGTGGGGGCGGACTGCGCCTTGGTCACGGTCATGTCCGTGCCGAGGCCGTAGAGCGACTTCAGGACCTTGTCCTGCGCCTGCGTCATGCCGGCCGACACCGAGTTGACGGTGATGACCAGAGCGATTCCGAGCGCCAGACCCAGAGCGATGACCAGAGCCGCTTTCTTTCTCCGGCCCAGTTCGCGCTTGAGATAGATGCCAAACATCCCGTTCCCCAAAGGTTCTTGGCGCCCGCTGTGGGCGCTGCCACAAGGTATGGAGAAACCTTTGAGCCAGGCTGAGTAAAGGATGTGTCAGGGCTGAGAAAGCGGGGTGGGGATTCAAATTTGTATAAGACAGGCAATTCTTATCCTGTAGAGGGTCTACTGCCAGGAAACCCCTGTTGGGTGCGGTGTACGGTCCCGGGATGCACGCTTCCCACCCGCTCTCCCGGCGGACCGCGCTCGGCCTGTGCGCTGCCGCCGCCATTCCGCTCGCCACGGCGACCGACGCGCGCGCCTCGACCGTTGTCGGCGGTGCGCGGCTGGCCCGCGCCGGAATTCAGGGCACAGGTCTGCCCAAGGCGCTCACCGCCAAGCTGACCGCCGCCGCCTGGCTCGTCGCCGACTGTGACAGCGGGGAGGTGCTCGCCGCCCGCGACCCGCACCGGCGGCTCGCGCCCGCGTCCACGCTGAAGATGCTGTTCGCCGACACGGTGCTGAAGAAGTTCGGGCGGACCGAGCGGTACCGGGTGACCGACGCGGACCTGGCCGGCATCCCGTCCGGCTCCAGCCTGGTCGGCGTCAAGCCCGGAATCACGTACACCGTCGAGCAGTTGTGGCAGGGCGTCTTCCTGCGCTCCGGCAACGACGCCGTGCACGTGCTCGCCCACATGAACGGCGGGGTGGCCAAGACGGTGGCCGAGATGCAGGCCAGGGCGGAGGATCTGCAGGCCCTGGACACCCATGTGGTCAGCCCCGACGGCTTCGACCACAAGGGGCAGTTGTCGTCCGCCTACGACCTCACGCTCTTCGCCCGGCACGGCCTCAAGGACGCCGACTTCCGCGCGTACTGCGCCACCAGGGCCGCCGACTTCCCGGCGGGCGGCAAGAAGACGTTCCAGATCCAGAACACCGACCGGCTGCTCACCGGCACGTACGGGGTGAAGACGTACGACGGTCTGATCGGGGTCAAGAACGGTTACACGAGCAACGCGGGCAACACCTTCACCGGCGCCGCCACTCGCGGCGGCCGGACCCTGCTGGTGACGGTGATGCACCCCAAGAGCGGCTACAACGCCGTCTACGAGGAGACGGCCGCGCTGCTCGACTGGGGCTTCGGCAAAGGGAGTTCGGCCCGGGCACTGGGCACGCTGGTCGATCCGCTCAGCGAGGGCGGGACGAAGGCGACCGCGACGCCGGGCGGGAAGTCGGCGCGGGCGGCGGCCGGGGCGCCGGGCTCGGCGGCGGACGGCGGGTCCTCGGCCTGGGGGACGCTGACGGGCGCGGCCGGCGCGGTCGCCCTGCTGGCGGGCGGGGCGTGGGCGCTGCGCAGGCGAAGGGCGGCCGGGGCAACGGGAGTTGAAGGGGCGGCCAAGGCTGCGGAGGGGGACGAGGCGCGTCGCCGCGACTAAGTCTCGCGGCAGCCGTTCCAGGCACCGGTGCGTACCTCACGGTCCCACATGAGGTCCACCCCCACGCGATGCCATGGAACGGCTGCCGCCTCCCCCCTCGGTTTTGGTCTGCGGAAGCCCCGTGCTCCAAGTGTGAAGCTCTTGTGTAGGAGAGTTGAGCATAAGCCCGCCACCGGCCGCAATAGTGCGGACGGTCAAATTCCGCTTGTGCAAGTTGGGGAGTTGGGGCTCGGCGGACGTCCTCAGCCGCGGCCGACGTACGGCATCGTCGTCGCCAGTACGGTCGCGAACTGCACGTTCGCCTCCAGCGGCAGCTCCGCCATGTGCCGCACGGTGCGCGCGACATCGGCCACGTCCATCACAGGCTCGGGCGCGACCTCACCGTTCGCCTGCAACGCGCCGGTCTGCATCCCCGCCGTCATGGCGCTCGCCGCGTTCCCGATGTCGATCTGTCCGACCGCGATCCGGTACGGCCGCCCGTCAAGGGACAGCGACTTGGTGAGGCCGGTCAGCGCGTGCTTGGTCGCCGTGTACGCCACCGACAACGGCCGAGGTGTATGGGCTGAAATAGACCCGTTGTTGATGATCCGCCCGCCCTGCGGCTCCTGCTCCTTCATCAGCCGGTAGGCCGCCTGCGCGCACAGGAACGCCCCGTTGAGGTTGGTGTCCACCACGTGCCGCCAGGCCTCGTACGGCAGCTCCTCCACCGGCACCCCACCGGGACCGAACGTCCCCGCGTTGTTGAACAGCAGGTCCACCCGCCCGAATTGCTCCACGGCCGCCGCGAACAGCGCGTCCACGTCGGCCGGTTGAGAGACATCCGTGTGTACGACGACGGTGGCGCCGTCCGGCACCAGCGCTGCCGTCTCCTCCAGCGTCTCGGCGTGCCGGCCGGCCAGCGCGACGGACCAGCCGGCGTGCAGCAGCTCGACGGCGACGGCCCGCCCGATCCCGGAACCGGCGCCGGTCACCACGGCGATCTTCGATTGCTTGGCATCCATGGGACCGCAGCCTAGGGAACCGGGCGAGGCCGGATGAAGCCCGGCGCGGCCGGATCGCGCGAGGTCACACCCCGCCCGGGTGCCGCGGGATCACGCCTCGTTCGGGTACCGCACCCCGATCCGCTCCCGGATCGCGTCCAGCGTCCGCATCACCGCGAGGGTGCCGTCGATCGGGACGAGCGGGGACTCGGTCTCACCGGCCCGCAGTGCGCGCATGACCTCGCGGGCCTCGTGCTTCAGGCTGTTGCGCGGGCCGTCGGCCGGATCGGCGGTGAACTCCTGCGGGTCACGTCCGTCGCGGTGCAGGACGAAGCGGTCGGGGAAGAAGAAGCCGTCGGGGATGTCGATGCGGCCCAGCGAGCCGGTGACCGAGGCCGAGGTCGCCAGTCCGCCGACGATGGAGCAGTGCACCGAAGCGAGAGCCCCGCTCTCCCAGGTGAGCAGCGCTCCGGTCTGGAGATCGACGCCCTCGTCGGAGAGCACCGCTCGCGCCACCACGTCCGACGGCTCCCCAAGCAGCAACTGCGCGAACGACACCGGGTACACCCCGAGGTCGAGCAGCGAGCCGCCGCCCTGCTCCGGATCGCGCAGCCGGTGCGCGGGCGGGAAGGGCCCGGCGAGCCCGAAGTCGGCCTGGACTGTGCGCACTTCACCGATCGCGCCGTCGTCGACCAGCGCCTTGAGCCGCCGGATCATCGGGTTGCAGTACATCCACATGGCCTCCATCAGGAAGCTCCCGCGCCCCCGCGCAAGGGCGACCAACTCCTCGGCCTCGCCCGCGTTGAGCGTGAACGCCTTCTCGACCAGCACGTTCCGCCCGGCCTCCAGGCACAGCCCCGCGGCCACCCGGTGCGCCGAGTGCGGGGTGGCGACGTACACGACATCGATGTCCTCGTCCGCGGCGAGGGAGCCCCAGTCGCCGTAGGCCCGCTCGATCCCGAACCGCTCCGCGAACGCCTTCGCCGACGCCTCGGTCCGCGAGGCCACCGCGACCACTTCGGCATCCGGCAGATCCACCAGATCCGCCGTGAACGCGGCGGCGATCCCACCGGTCGCCAGAATTCCCCACCGCACGTTCTCCGCCGCCATCTCGCGCCGCCCTCGCTCAGGTGCCCCTCGGTCGCTCACGTGACCCTCGGCACTGTGTACGAGCTGAGAGCATAGGTGTCGGATCACTCGAAGAGGGAGGGGCACATGCCCGAGCAGGGGGCGCCGACGCCGCGCCTGGACCAGACACCGGAACCTGCGGTCGAACCGTCCGACACCGTCCCCGCCCGCCGCACCGGCATCCTCGTCACCGCCCTCCTGGGCGGCCTCACCGCCACGCCCCCGCTGGCGATGGACATGTACCTCCCCTCGCTGCCGGAGGTCACCCGCTCCCTGCACGCGCCCGCCGCGACCGTCCAGCTCACGCTCACCGCCTGTCTGCTCGGCATGGCGCTCGGCCAGCTGGTGGTCGGCCCGATGAGTGACCGCTGGGGCCGCCGCCGCCCGCTGCTCACGGGCCTGGTGGTGTACGTCGTCGCCACCGTCCTGTGCGCCCTCGCGCCGACCGTCGAGGCCCTGGTCGCCTTCCGGCTCGCGCAAGGGCTGGCGGGCGCGGCCGGGATCGTCATCGCCCGCGCGGTGGTCCGCGACCTGTACGACGGCATGGCGATGGCCCGCTTCTTCTCCACCCTCATGCTGATCTCCGGGGTCGCCCCGATCGTCGCGCCGCTGATCGGCGGCCAGATCCTGCGGGTGACGGACTGGCGGGGCGTGTTCGTGGTCCTGACGGTGGTCGGCGTGCTGCTCACCGTGGTCGTGTGGGCGAGGCTGCCCGAGACCCTCGCGCCCGCCGAGCGCCACAGCGGCGGGGTGGGCGAGGCCCTGCACTCGATGCGCCGCCTGCTCGCCGACCTGCCCTTCACCGGCTACATGCTCACCGGCGGCTTCACCTTCGCCGCGCTGTTCGCGTACATATCGGCCTCACCGTTCGTGATCCAGGAGATCTACGGCGCCTCCCCGCAGACGTTCAGCCTGCTGTTCGGCCTGAACTCGGTCGGCCTGGTGATCGTCGGCCAGATCAACGGCAAGGTGCTGGTCGGCCGCGTCGCCCTGGAGAAGGTGCTGGGCGCCGGCCTGCTCGTGGTGATCGCCGCCGCGACCGGTCTGCTGCTCATGTCGACGGGCGTGTTCGGGAAGGTCGGGCTGGTTCCGGTCGCCGCCGCCCTGTTCGTCCTGATGTCGGCCATGGGGGTGACGCTGCCCAACGCCCAGGCGCTCGCCCTGATGCGCACCAAACAGTCGGCGGGTTCTGCATCCGCGCTGCTCGGAACGTCGTCCTTCCTGATAGGCGCGGTCGCCTCGCCGCTCGTCGGGATCGCCGGGGAGCACACGGCCGTCCCGATGGCCGTCGTCCAACTGGCGGCCGCACTGGTGGCGCTGGCCTGCTTCATGGGAATCTGCCGTCCCTGGAACAAACGTACGAGCCCGGAGGGAGCAGGGAGCTGAGCGCACCGAGACTGCGCGACGACACACCGGAACGTGCCGGCCTCGACCCCGAGGAACTCCGTCTGCTCGCCGAAGAGGTCCACGACCTCACCGCCGGGGACCGCCCATGGGCGGCGGGCGCGGTCGTGGTGGCCGGCCGCGGTCCGGTGATCGCGGTGGCGGAGGCGGCGGGCTGGGCGGTCCGCTACAAGTCGTACGACCCGGAAAAGGACAAGGGAGTCGAACTCCCGAGAAGATCCCGCGTCCCGATGACGGTGGACACCCCCTTCGACCTCGCCTCCCTGACCAAACTCTTCACCTCGGTCGCCGCCGTCCAGCAGATCGAACGCGGCACGCTGGGCATCGACGCGCGCGTGGGCGACTACCTCCCGGACTTCCGGGCGGCGGCCAGACACGGCATCACGGTCCGCGAACTCCTCACCCACACATCGGGCCTACGCCCCGAACTCCCGCTCTACGACTGCGCGAACGACGAAGAACGCCTGAACCTCCTCCGCGAGGAACCCCCGATAGGCGTCCCCGGCACGTACACGTACTCGGACCTGAACCTGCTCCTCCTCCAGTACGTCCTGGAACGCATCACGGGCCGCACCCTGGACGTCCTCGTCCACGAGGGCATCACCCGCCCCCTGGGCATGACGTCCACGACCTTCGGCCCCTGCCCCGGCGCCGCCGCGACGGAAGACCAACGACGCCCCTGGGCCAAGGCGGACCGAGGCATGCTCCGAGGAGTGGTCCACGACGAGAACGCGTGGGCCCTCGGCGGAGTAGCCGGCCACGCGGGCCTCTTCTCCACGGCCCGGGACCTGGCGATCTTCGCCCGCACCCTCCTGGCCGGCGGCTCCTACGGCCCCGCCCGCATCCTCGGCCCCGACCTCGTCGAACTCCTCTTCACCCCACCGGGCCTGGGCTTCGCCCTGGACCAACCATGGTTCATGGGCGAACTGTCCGGCCAAGGCGCAGCAGGCCACACGGGCTTCACAGGCACATCCCTGGTCCTCGACCGAGAGACGGACACCTTCGTGGTGTTGCTGGCCAACACGGTCCACCCAAGACGCCGTCCCCCGAACAACACCCCGAGGGCCCGGTTGGCGACGAGATTGGCAAGGGCGGTCAGGTAAGTGGGTTGCGCCCCTTGAACGCCGGTCCGGCTTTGTCTTTTAGCCCGTCCGGCGTTTGAGGACGAGGCCCCTTAAGGGCCGATCGGTGGTTTCAGCCGGCGGAGCCTCTCGCGGGGGCGAGAATAGAATCGCGGGGTGAATGCCCCCGTACCCCCGGCGGAAGCCCTCCGCGCGAGCCTCGCAAGCCTCCTCGACGGCCTCCCGCCCAAGCAGGCGTCCCAAGCAGTGGACCGCCTCATCGCCACCTACCGGGGCACCACCCCCACCCACACCCCCATCCTCCGCGACCGCGCAGACGTAGCCGCCTACGCCGCCTACCGCATGCCCGCCACCTTCGAGGCAGCCCACACAGCCCTCCAAGAACTCGCCGAGGCAACCCCCGACTGGACCCCCACCACCCACACAGACGTAGGCGGCGGCACAGGCGCGGCCACCTGGGCCGTCACCGCCACCTGGCCAGGCCCCCGCAAGATCACCGTCCTCGACTGGGCCGAACCCGCCCTCGCCCTCGGCAAGGAACTCGCCGCCACCAACCCACCCCTCCGCGAAGCCACTTGGCAAAAGGCCCGCATCGGCAAGACCCTCACCCTCACCCCCACCGACCTGATCACCGTCTCCTACGTCCTCAACGAACTGACGGAACAGGACCGCACCGCCCTCATCGACGCCACCGCGGCCGCCGCGCAAGCGGTCGTCATCGTCGAGGCAGGAACCCCCGACGGCTACGCCCGAGTCATCGAGGCCCGCACCCGCCTGGTCGCGGCCGGCTTCCACATCGCCGCCCCCTGCCCGCACAGCGCCCCCTGCCCGATCACCCCGGGCACGGACTGGTGCCACTTCTCGACGCGGGTCAGCCGCTCCTCCCTGCACCGCAAGGTCAAGGGCGGCTCACTGCCGTACGAGGACGAGAAGTTCAGCTACGTGGCAGCGACCCGCTTCCAGCCCGCCGCCCAGGCGCCCGCACCGGCCCGCGTGATCCGCCGCCCCCAGATCCGCAAGGGCCAGGTCCTCCTCGACCTCTGCGAGCCCGACGAACAACTGCGCCGCACGACGGTCACCAAACGCCACGGCGACCTGTACAAGGCGGCCCGGGACGCGGACTGGGGCGACACCTGGCCACCGCACACCGCACAGCCGTAGAAACCACCAGGCCGGTACCGTCGACCCATGGTCAAAAAGCCCACCCCCGACCGCGCCACCCCCGACCGCGCGACCCCCGACGCCACCCGCCGCAGCGACAAGTCCCGGCGGGCGATTCACGAAGCCGCGCTCGCCCTCGTCGCGGAGGTCGGCTACCCGAAGACGACCGTCGAGGGCATCGCCGCGCGGGCCGGTGTGGGCAAGCAGACCATCTACCGGTGGTGGCCGTCGAAGGCGGACGTGCTCCTTGAGGCGTTCCTGGACCTGGGCGAGCAGGCGGCCAGGGCCGCGGGGCAGGAGCCGTACCGCATCCCGGACACCGGAGATCTCGCCGCCGACCTCAAGGCCGTCCTGCGCGCGACCGTCGACGAACTGCTCGACCCCCGCTTCGAGGCACCGGCCCGGGCGCTGGCCGCCGAGGGACTGGTCAACGAGCCGTTGGGCCGGGAGTTCGTCGCCAAGCTCCTTGAGCCCCAACTCCAGCTCTACGTCGACCGGTTGCGCGCCGCCCAGGACGCCGGCGGCGTGCGCGCGGACGTCGATCCCCGGATCGCCCTGGAGCTGTTCGTCTCCCCGCTCGCCCAGCGCTGGCTCCAGCACACGGGCCCGATCTCCTACGCGTACACGGACACCCTCGTCGACTACGCGCTCAACGGTCTCGCGCCGAGGTGACACCCGGTGCCACGCGGTGCCGAGGTGTCGGGACCACCCCAGATGTCGGCTCTGCACCCCCCGGAGCATAGGACGATGGGACCATAAGGCATGCTGTTGGGACGACAGCGAGGCGAGGTGCAGATGAGCGGGGACCGCGCGGACTCGGCCGGCCGGACCGGCCTGCAAGGCAGAATCTCCCAGTGGCTGCGCGGACGCGGGCCCAAGGAGGCCACCGGCGACGGTGGTCGAGAGGCCCTGCTGCTGGCGGCCGCCGGAGCGGGTCTGCCGCTCGCGCCCGCCGCGTACCCGGCCGCCGGCTACGGCTGTTCCTGTGATCGCGTGGGCTGTCCCACCCCGGCGCGGCACCCGGTGTCGTTCGCGTGGCAGACGCAGTCCACCACCGACAAGGCGCAGATCGAGCGCTGGGCCCGGCATCAGCCGCAGGCCAACTTCATCACCGCGACCGGCATGGTGCACGACGTCCTCGACGTGCCGCTGGAGGCGGGCCGCTCCGCGCTGGAGCGGCTGCTCGGCGCCGGCGTCGAGGTCGGGCCCGTAGCCGAGAGCTCCGACGGTCGGCTGCTCTTCTTCACCCTCACCCGCGGCACCCCCGAGGACGAGGACGAGTGGTGGCCGTGCGAGCTGGACTGCCACCCCGAGACGATGGACGAGCACCACGGACTGCGCTGGCACTGCCGCGGGTCCTACGTCCTCGTACCGCCCGCCCGGCTCCCGGGTGACGACGACCGGTCCGTGCACTGGGTACGAGGGCTCGAACACCCGCTGCCCGACCCGCTGAGCCTGCTGGAGACCCTCACCGACGCGTGCGCCCGGTACGCGGGCGAGGAGCCCGACCACGCGAGCGCGGCCTGGCCTTCGCGCCACTGAGCGCTCAACTCCCCTGCGCGGCCGAGCTGTTCAGGACCCCTCGGCCGAAGTCAGCCCCTCCAGACGGGCCATGATCGTCACCTTGCCGCCGCTCTTGGGATCCAGCGCCACCCCGTTGGAGACGAACTCCATGGTGAGCGACTGCTTGATCTCGCCGGTCGTCAGGGCCTGCACATTCGCGTTCGGAGTGGGGATCGAGGTGCCCGCCGCGGCGGTCTCCTTCTCGAAGCGCCGGGTCGTGAAGAACACCAGCGCGCCGCCGTCCTCGGTGCGCAGCGCCAGCGGGGCGTAGTCGCCACTGGTGACCGGCTCGTCGATGTACTGCGTGACCAGGCCCGGCTTCTTCGCCGACTTCGCGCGCTGGGACCGCCACTGGTCGGTGTGCGGGCCGTCGGCGAAGGTCTGCCCGCCGTCCTTCAGGTAGGTCGCGTAGTCGTCGCTCAACTTCCCTGGCGGGACCGTGAGTTCGGTGGAGTTGGCGGGGACCGCCTCGGCCCAGCCGGCCGCGTCCTTCTTGACCTTGGGCAGCGAGCCGGGCGTGATCAGCGTCAGATACGCCACCTGGAATGGC
Organism: Streptomyces sp. NPDC001002; assembly: GCF_053599215.1. NCBI lineage: Bacteria > Bacillati > Actinomycetota > Actinomycetes > Kitasatosporales > Streptomycetaceae > Streptomyces > Streptomyces sp. NPDC001002. Next base: position 172,638 of record NZ_JBSFLV010000001.1, read on the forward strand.
TCGTTGAGATCGTCGCGGGTGAACACCAGCAGCCAGTGCAGGTCTCCGCCCTTGTTGCCCTGCGCCTCGGCGACGAACCAGCGCGGCCAGCCCGCCTTCTTCGGGATCGTGAACGTCGCGTTCGTGAGCGTCAGCGGCGTGTGCGCCGGATTGCCGGACGGGCTGTTGGTGTGACCGGCCTTCAGCCGGGCCGCGTCGATGTCGCCGAGGGCGCCGGTGACATGGTCGGCGTCCAGCGAACTGTCGTAGGCCTTGTCCGCCGCGTTGTACGCGGTCGTGAACTGCTCAAGCGCCTTCGCGGCCTCGGCGCGCGTGGTCGAGGGGAGCACCTCGCGCTCGCCGTGCACCACCACACAACCGCTCGCCGTCAGCGACAAAGCGGTCACCGAGGCCGCTATCAGTACGCGCCGGTCAAGCCTGCGGAGCCTTCGAGGGCCGAGATCCCTGCTCATCAGGTGTCTTCACCTTCCCCTTCCCGGAGGCGAACCCTACCGGGGCGAAGAAGAGCGCGAGCGTCGGGACCAGGTACAGCAGCCACACCGTGACCTGGAGGACGGTCGGGTCCGGCTGGAAGTTGAGGACGCCCTTGAGGAGGGTGCCGTACCAGCTGTCCGGCGGGATCGTGTTGCTGATGTCGAAGGCCAGGTTCGTCAACCCCGGGACCCAGTCCGCCTCTTGGAGGTCGTGGAAGCCGTACGCAAGCACGCCCGCCGCGACGACGACCAGCATGGCGCCGGTCCAGGTGAAGAACTTGGCCAGGTTGATCTTCAGGGCGCCGCGGTAGAAGAGCCAGCCGAGGAAGACGGCGGTGGCGAGGCCGAGCGCGACGCCGACCAGCGGGCGCGGAGTGCCGTCGCTCGCCGCGTGCACCGACGCCCACACGAACAGGGCGGTCTCCAGGCCCTCGCGGCCGACGGCGAGGAACGCGGTGGCCACCAGCGCGCCGGTGCCCATCGCGAGGGCCGCGTCCAGCTTGCCGTGCAGCTCGGACTTCAGGTGCCGGGCGGTGCGCCGCATCCAGAACACCATCCACGTCACCAGGCCGACGGCGAGGATCGACAGCGAGCCGCCGAGCGCCTCCTGCGCCTCGAACGTCAGCTCCTGGGAGCCGAATTCGAGCGCGCAGCCGAAGCCCATCGCGATGAGCACGGCGACGGCGATGCCGATCCAGATCGGCTTCAGGGCGTCCCTGCGGTCCGTCTTGACCAGGTAGGCGATCAGGATGCAGACGACGAGACTGGCTTCCAGTCCCTCGCGCAGACCGATCAGGTAGTTGGAGAACACGCGTCAGGCCTCCTTGGAGAACAGCGTGCTGCCCCACCAGTCGTCCTTGTCGCGGACGCCCGGCGGGACGGCGAAGACCGCCGAACCCACGTGCTGGATGTACTCGTTGAGGGCGTCCGTCGCCGACAGGTTCCGCTGCAGGGGGATGAACCCCTTGCGGACGTCCCGCTGGTAGGCGAGGAAGAACAGGCCCGCGTCCAGTCGGCCGAGGCCGTCGGTGCCGTCGGTGAAGGAGTAGCCCCGGCGCAGGATGGTGATCCCGTGGTTGGAGTCGGGGTGCGCGAGCCGGACGTGCGCGTCCGGTTTCATCGCCTTCAGGAACGGCGGGTCGTGCTCCTTGGCCTTGCCGACCGCGGCGCCCTCGCCCTTGTCCCGGCCGAAGATGTCCTCCTGCTCCTGCAGCGAGGTGCGGTCCCAGGTCTCGATGTGCATCCGGATCCGCCGGGCGACCAGATACGAACCCCCGGTCATCCAGGCCGAGTTGTCGTCCCCGTCACCGTCGGCCACCCACACGAACTTCTTCAGCCGGTCCGTCTCGGTGCCCGCGATGTTGCGGGTGCCGTCCTTGAACCCCATCAGGTTGCGTGGGGTCTGCGCGTTCGGCGTGGTCGAGGACGTCTTGCCGAAACCCAGCTGCGACCAGCGGATGTTGACCGCGCCGAAGCCGATCCTGGCCAGGTTGCGGATCGCGTGCACGGCGACCTGCGGGTCGTCCGCGCAGGCCTGGATGCACAGGTCCCCGCCGGTACGGGTCTTGTCGAGGTTGTCGCCGGGGAACTGCGGCAGGTCCGCCAGCGCGGCGGGCCGCCGACCGGCGATGCCGAACTGCTCGCCGAACTTCTCGAACAGCGACGGACCGAAGCCGATCGTCAGCGTCAGCCGCGAGGGCTTGAGGCCCAGCGCCTCGCCGGTGTCGTCCGGCGGCGCCTCGGCGAGACCGCCGTACGCGCCGTCCCCGACCGCCTTCCCGGACGTCATCCTTCGTGCGGCCTCGGTCCAGTCCTTCAGCATCCGCACGAACTCGGCGCGGTCCTCGGTCTGTACGTCGAACGCGGCGAAGTGCAGCCGGTCCTGCACCGGAGTGGCGATACCCGCCTGGTTGGCGCCGTGGAAGCCGACCGCCGCGCCCGTCTCGGCGGCGGCCGGGTCCATGTCGTCGCCGGAGCGGACGGCCGCGACCGCGCCGCCGGCCACGGCGGCGCCGAGCGCGAGCCCGGCACCGCCCCAGCCGATCAGCGAACGGCGCGAGGGCGCTTTCGAGTCGGCGGCCCCGGTGGCTGCTTCCTGCGTGTCCGTCATGGTCGGTCCCTTACTTCACGACGGTGGCGGCGAGCTTGGAGAGCGGTTCCGCGAGGGCGTTGACCGCGTCCGACAGCTCCTTCTGCTTGGGCTTGGTGACCGTGGCGTACGAGACGAAGCCGTTGTACGCCTTGTCGTGCGGGCTGTCCGAGCGGTACCTGTCCAGCAGCGTGTTGAGCGAGGCGAACTGCTTGTCCAGCTCGGTGGTGAGGGCCGCGTCGTTCTTCTGCGCGACCGGCTTGAGCAGCTCGTACGCCTTCTGCGCGCCGTCGACGTTGGCCTTGAAGTCGCTCAGGTCGGTGTGCGAGTAGCGGTCCTCCTCGCCGGTGACCTTGCCGGTGGCGACCTCGTCGAGCAGCTCCTTGGCGCCGTTGGCCATGGAGGTCGGGGTGATCTCGGCCTTGCCGACCCGCTTCTGCCAGTCCTTCAGGTCGGTGAGCAGCTCATCGGCGAGGGCCTTCTGCTCGGTGCCGATCTTCTTGTCCTCCCACAGCGCCTTCTCCAGCGCGTGCCAGCCGGTCCACTTCTGGCCCTTCTCCAGGCCGTCGGCGCGGGTGTCGGTCTTGGGGTCGATGTCCCCGAACGACTCGGCGATCGGCTCGGTGGTCTCCCAGCCGACGCGGGAGGGGGCATAGGCGTTCTGGGCGGCGGTGAGGTCGCCCGCCTTGATGGCGTTGACGAAGGTCTCCACCTTCGGGATCGTCGTGTCGGCCTCGTTCTGCGCGTACTCGCGGTAGGCGGCGACGGCCGCGTCCAGCTTCGGGTCGCGCTTGGCGACCGAGCCGCCGGTGACGGTGAGCTTCTGCCGGACGCCGTGCCCCTTCATCCCGGGCCGGCAGGCGATCTCGTACGACCCGGCCTTCACCTCGGCGGTGAGCGTGTACTTCGTCCCCGGCCCGATGTTCTCCTTCTCGGAGACGATCCGGTCGTCCGGGAAGAGGATCTCCACCTCGGTCGCCTTGGAGCCCTTGTTCTCGATCTTCAGGGTCACCTGACCGGCCGCCACCGACTTGACGGAGGTGTCGCACTTGGAGTCGGCGGCGGTCACCTGGATCGCGTCGTCACCGTCGCCCGAGCTTTTCTCGGTGCAGCCGGTGACGGCGGCGAGGGCCGCGGCGGTGGCGACTGCGGTGACGGCGGAGAGTCTGACGGCTCGCATGCAGGCTCCTGAGGATGGCGAAAAATCGCGTGTCGGGGCTCACACTGGGATGGTGAGGCTCGCCTAACTTAACTGAGCCTTGCCTGCGTGATACCCACCCATGCGGTGATTCAGCTCTCATGGCAGACCCAGGGGCACGGGCCGATCACGGTGACCTAAAACGGACCCCAAGAAACCTTCAAAGGAACTTCAAAGGGTTCGCTTCGGGGTGATCAGGACCGCGTCCGTACGCGGGTGTTGAAGGACCTCGACGGCCTGGTCGTAGACCCGTGACAGCAGTCGCTCGGTGAAGACCTCGGCGGGCGGGCCGTCCGCCGCGACCCGTCCGGCGCACAGGATCGCGACCCGGTGCGCGTAGGCGGCGGCGAGCCCCAGATCGTGCAGGACGACGACCACGGCGTCCCCTGCCTCGGCCCGCTCCCGGCACAGCCGCAGCACCAGCTCCTGGTGTTTCAGATCGAGCGCGGCGGTCGGCTCGTCGAGCAGCAACAGCGGGGCGCGCTGGGCGAGTACACGCGCGAGAGCGACCCGGGCGCGCTCACCGCCGCTGAGCGCGTTGAAGGGCCGCGCGGCGAACGCGGTCACCTCGGTACGGCCCATCGCGTCGGCGACGGCCCAGTCGTCCTCGGCGGGCGCGGCGGCGTGTGGCGCGCGGCCCATCCGCACGACCTCCTCCACCGTGAACGGAAAGGAGAGCGTCGCCGACTGGGGAAGTACCGCCCGACGCAGGGCGAGTTCGGGGGTGGTCCACTCGGAGGTGGGCCGGCCGTCGATACGGACAGTGCCGGCGGTCGACGGCAAGTCGGCAGCCAGAGCGCCCAACAGGGTGGACTTTCCCGCCCCGTTGGGCCCCACCAGCGCAAGGATCTCCCCGGCCCGCGCCTGCACATCAACACCATGCAGAACCTCACGGCCCCCGAGCCGAACGTGAAGCCCCACGGCCTCGGCGAGCACGTCTCCGGGTTCGGCGGGGGCGGGCGGGGTGGGGCGGGGGCGCAGGAGTCTCAAGGCCGGGGTCCTTGGGTGTCGTGGTCGCGGTGGGTGCCGCACCGGCGGAGCGTGTCGTCGTGACCAGGCTCTGTGGTGGCAGGGGGAGTTGCCGCGGTGGCGAAGGCCGGCAAGGCGGCGAGGAACGAACGGAGGGCGGGGAGGGGGTGCTGGGGTCGGTTGAGGGACGGCCCGGCGGAAGGCGTGGGGTGAGGCCGGTCGGGTCCGGGTCGCAGGGCGCCGGCGTATCGCTCGGCCAGGACACCGGCGTATCTCATGACGTGCCCGTGCCTCATGCCCAACCCCCTTGTCTGCGCCGTGTTCTGAGGAGCAGCCAGAAGAAGAACGGGCTGCCTAGGAGGGCGGTGAGGACGCCCAGGGGGAGTTCCGCGGGAGCCGCGATCGTGCGGGCCGTGAGGTCGGCCGCCAGGAGGACCAGCGCGCCGAGCAGGGCGCTGCCGGGGACGAGGAAGCGGTGGCCGGGGCCCGCCGCCATGCGCAGCAGGTGCGGGACGACCAGGCCGACGAAGCCGATGATGCCGGAGACGCTGACCGCGGCCGCGGTGAGCAGGGCGATCAGCAGGACCAGCGTCAGGCGCAGTCTCTCCACGTCCACGCCGAGGTGCCTGGCCGGGCGTTCGCCGAGTGCGAGGAGGTCCAGGCGGCGGGAGAACAGGGGCGCGAGGGTCAGGCCGATCGCCGCGCACGGCAGTACCGCGAGCACTTTCGGCCAGGTCGCCTGGGAGAGCGAGCCGAGCTGCCAGAACGTGATCTGGTTGACGGCCGCGGTGTCCGCGAAGAAGAGGAACAGGCCGATCAGCGCACCCGCGAAGGCGTTCAGCGCGATGCCGGTCAGGATCAGCGTCACGACCTCCGTACGGCCGCCGGAGCGCGAAGTCGCGTACACGAGCAGGACCGTGCCGAGCCCGGCGACGAAGGCGAACACCGAAACCGTCCACGTGCCAAGGAAGTTGAGCCCGAACGCGATCACCGCGACCGCGCCCACCGCCGCGCCGGACGAGATGCCGATGACCCCGGGCTCGGCGAGCGGATTGCCGAACACGCCCTGCATCAGCGCCCCGGCACACCCCAGCGAGGCACCCACCAGCAGCGCGAGCACGATCCGCGGGAAACGTACGTTCCACAGGACCGACTCCGGTACGCGGTCCAGGGCCGCGCCCCCGAGCCCGATCCGGTGCTGCACGGAGGAGAGGACGTCACCGACGGGGATCGGGTACGCGCCGAGCCCGGCGGCGACGGGAACGAGGACGAGCAAAGCGACGACCAGACCCACGGTCAGGATCCACGCGGTACTGCGTCTGCCGCGGCGCGCCGGAGCGGAGCTCTCCGTCACCAACCGCTTGTCGAGAAGGGTCACTTGGCGCCGCCCCCGTCCCCGACACTGTCCCCGCCGCCGTACAGCTGGTCGACTATCGACTTCAGCACCTGATCGGTACGCGGCCCGTAATTGAGCAGCACGCCGTCCTCGATCGACACGACCCGGCGGTTCATGCCGGCCGGGGTCTGGGCCACGCCCGGGATCTTCACCAGGCCGTCCATCCCCCCGACCGACTCAAGTCCCTTGGTCATGACGAGGATCGCGTCCGGCGCGGCCTTGGCGAGCGCCTCCGTGGTGATCGCGGTGAAGTCCTTCTCCAGTCCCGACTCGGCGCCCGCGTCGACCGCCCCGGCCGCCTCCAGGAGCGAGGTCGCGCCCGAGCCCTTGCCGCCGATGAGATAGACGGAAGCCGAGCCACGCAGATAGAGGAAGGCGACCCGCGGCTTGTCCTTGTCCGCCGCAGGCGCCGGAACTGCCTTCTGCACGGCGGCAATTCGCGCCTCGGAACGCTCCGTCAGCTCCTTCCCCGCGGCCGGTACACCGAGCGCGTCCGCGACGGCCCGGATGCGCGGGCCGACGTCGTCGAGCCCCTGGGCCGGGTCGACGACCAGCACCGGGACACCGGCGGCACGGATCTGCCCCATCGCCTCCTCCGGTCCCGTCGTGGCCTCGGTGAGCACCAGATCCGGCTTCAGCGACAGCACGCTCTCCGCGGAGACGTCGTGGTTGCGGGTGACGACCGGAAGCTTCGCCGCCTGCTGGAAGGTCGCGGTGATGTCCCGGGCCACGACCCGGTCGCCGAGCCCGAGCGTGAACACGATCTCGCTGAGACTGCCGGAGAGCGGCACGATGCGCCGCGCGTCGGAGACGGTCACCTTTTTCCCGTCGGCCGAGGTGACGGTCACCGGGAGGTCGGGCTCCGGGGTGCCGGCCAGCGGCTCCACCCGGTTGGCCGCCGTGGTCGTAGCCGCCGCCGGGGTTTCGCTGTCACCCCCTCCACAACCGGTCGCGGTGAGCGTGAGGGCGAGCACGGAGACCAGTGCTCCTGCCAGTCGAGTGCGCAAGCGTCGCACGGTCCCGTCGTTCCTTCCGGTTCACGCCCGGTCCATGACCAGGTCCGCCGACTGTTTTCGGCAGGCAAAGCTTAGGTTAGCCTTACCTTCGCTCGCTACCGGCAGTCGTCACCGGAGGACTTTCCATGCCCGCGCGCCTACGTGCCCTGATCACCGTGCTGTGCACGGCCGTACTGGGAGCCCTGCTGCTCCCGGTCACCGCCGCGCACGCGGACAGCAGCACCGTGCGGGGAGGCCGGCTCGACTGGGGGATCAAATCGTCCTTCCAGAGCTATGTCACCGGCCCGATCGCGAAGGGGAGTTACTCCCTCACCGGCGGCGCGGCGACCGTGGGCAGCAGCCAGTTCCGCTTCCCCTCGGCCACCGGCACCTACGACGGCACCACCGGCGCGTTCAACGCCTCCTACGCCGGCGGGGTCCACTTCGTCGGCCACAAGGAAGCCAACGGCAACCACCAGCTGGACCTCACGCTCAGCCGCCCCACCGTCCGCATCTCCGGCGCCACCGGCACGCTCTACCTGGACATCGTCAGCAAGGCGAAGGGCACCGGGACGGTCACGACGTCCTCGCAAGTGCCCTTCGCCACCCTCGCGTTGGGCGGCATCAACATGAAGGGCGGCGGCACGTCGGTCGTCCTGAACAACCTGCCCGCCACCCTCACCGCCCAGGGCGCCAAGTCCTTCGCCGGCTACTACACGGCCGGCACCGCCCTGGACCCGGTCAGCCTCACGGCGGACATCCAGGCGACCAAGGCCACTTCATCCCCCTCGCCCACCAAGTCCGCGGCGAAGAAGGAGAAGAAGCCGGCCGCCACCGACGCCATCAAGGACGGCGCCGCCGACTGGGGCGTGCGCCGCACCTTCCGCGAGTACGTCACCGGCGACATCGCCCGCGGCAAGTGGACGCTGTCCGACGGAGCCGAGGACGGCGGCGCCCTCTTCCGCTTCCCCGAGGGCGAAGGGACGTACGAGAAGGGCGAGTTGACCGCGAACTTCACCGGCGCGGTCCGCTTCACCGGCGAGCAGGGCCTCGACCTGAGGCTGAGCGCGGTGCGGGCCGCCGTGAAGGACGGCAAGGGCACTCTCTACGCCGACGTCACGAGCGCGGACTTCACCGGCAAGAAGGTCCCGCTGGTCACCTTCGTCGCGAAGGGCCTCAAGGCCACCGACGGACTGGTGAAACTGACCGAGGCCCCCACGAAGCTCACCGCCCAGGGCGCCAAGGCCTTCGGCGGCATGTACCAGGCGGGCACCGCGATGGACCCGGTCTCGCTGGCCGTCGCCCTCACCGACGACGCCGTCCTCCCGGCCCTGCCCGACCTGGGCAGCGCACCCACCCCGAGCCCCACGCCCTCGAAGGCGTCCGCCGAACCGGTCCGCGCCGCGAGCGCCACCGACAGCGACGACGACGGCTTCCCGGTCCTCCCGGTCGGCCTCACGGCCGGTGCCCTGCTGCTGGCGGCCGCCGCCTACGCGGTGCTCCGCGCCCGCCGTACCCGCGGCACAGCGGACAAGGGCTGATCCCCCCCCACAAACGCCACCACCACCATCATCACGAGGAGACGATCCCGCCATGCCAGCCGCCACCCCCAGATCCATCGCCCTCGCCGCCGCCGTCGCGGTCACCCTGGGCGCCGGCGCGTTCGCCGCGACCAGCGCGTCCGCCGCCGAAGTGCCGCTCAGCGGCTACGAGTTGACGTGGGGCATCAAGGAGTCGTACCGCACCTACGTGACCGGCGCAGCGGCCGGCACCTTCACTCCGGCGGCCGGCGCCTCGCAGGCGTCCGGCAACGGCGCCTTCACCTTCGTCAAGGGCGCGGGCAGTTACGACTCCGACGCGCACACGGTGGACCTCGCCTTCGAGGGCAGCCTGAACATCGTCTCCAAGCTGCACGGCTTCGAGATCACGCTGTCGGACGTCCAGTTCGACAGCAAGGACGCCGAGTTGACGGCGGACGTGACCAAGAGCGGGACGACGACACAGGACGTGCCGCTCGCGAAGGTCACCGTCACGCGCGACATGAAGGCCATGGCGACCACGCTGACCAAGGAGGCCGCGGACACCTTCGGCAGCCCCGGCTACGAGGGCGCGGCGGGCGACCCGCTGACGGTGACGGCTCCGACGCCGCCGAGCTCGCCCCCGCCGTCGACGACGCCCACCCCGACCCCGACGCCCACGCCCACTCCGACCACCACCCCCACCGCGACGCCCACGACCGCCACCGCCACCCCCTCGCCGACACCCTCCGAGTCGGAGTCCGAGCCCGCGACCGAGGGCGAGATCCTCGACGGCAAGCTCGGCTGGGGCGTGAAGGAGTCCTTCCGCACCTACGTGCTCGGCAGTGTCGCCAACGGCAGGATCACGGCGTCGGACGGCGCGACCCAGGCCACCGGCAACGGCGCCTTCACGTTCCCGGACGCGACCGGCTCGTACGACAACGACGCGGACACCCTCTCCGCCGCCTTCGAGGGCGCGGTGAACTTCAAGGGCCATGAGACGAACGGCACTTACGCCCTCGACCTCACCCTCAGCGGCCTCGAAGTCGCCCTCGACGGCGGCAAGGGCGAGCTGACGGCGGACGTCACCAGCCTCGGCAAGACGACCGACGACGTGGTCCTGGCCGACCTCAAGACCAACGACGCCACCCTCACCCCCGAGGACGACGTCATTACGGTCGACGGCATCACCGCGACCCTCACCGAGGCCGGTGCGAAGGCCTTCAGCGGCTACTACACCTCCGGCACCGAACTCGACCCCGTCACCCTCTCGGTGGCCCTCAGCGACGACGCCACCCTCCCGTCCGACGGCAGTTCGAGCGGCACCGGCACCTCCTCCGGCGGCTCGGGCACGACCGGCGGCACCACGGGCGGCACGACCGGCTCGACGACGGGCGGCATCAGCGGCGGCCTCGCGTCGACCGGCTCGGACGTACCGGTCGCCGCCCTCGGCACGGCCTCGGCGGTCGCGGTGGCGGCGGGCGCGGGAGTCGTGTTCGCGATGCGCAGGCGGCGTACGCAGGCGTAGGTCTCCGCCGGACCGGGGGCACAGGGAACCGCCTGTGCCCCCGGGATGCTTCAATTCCCGCGTGACCGACTACGACGTGCTCCGCGTCTTCTGCGCACCCAATGGCGGATACGGCAACGAACTCGCCGTCGTCCGCGAGGGTTCGACCGTGCCCGACCCGGACGAACGGCAGGCGTTCGCGGGCAAACTCGGCTTCAGCGAGACCGTGTTCGTCGACGACCCCGAGCGCGGAGTCATCGACATCTACACGCCCACCCTGCGCCTCCCCTTCGCCGGCCACCCCTGCGTCGGCTCGGCCTGGCTCCTCGACGTGCCCGAACTGGTCACGCCGGCCGGGGTGGTGGGCGCCCGCCTCGACGGCGAGTTCAGCTGGATCGAGGCCCGCGCGGAGTGGGCACCGCCACGCACCCTGCGCCAGTACGCCACGGCCGCCGAGGTCGACGCCCTGCCGGTGCCGCCGCCGGGGGAGTGGATCTACGCCTGGGCCTGGGAGGACGAGGCCGCCGGACGCGTCCGCGCCCGCGCCTTCCCCGGCCGAGACGACGGCATAGACGAGGACGAGGCAACGGGCGCGGCGGCACTGCTCCTGACGGACCAGTTGGGACGAGCACTCAACATCACGCAGGGGGCGGGGTCACAGATACTGACGGCTCCGCAGCCGGAGGGATGGGTGGAGGTCGGCGGGCGGGTGTTTCTGGAGCGCTAGGTCAGGCGCTGAGGGAGAACTCTTCGCCCAATGCCCTGAACACCCCTGTGTTCAAAGCGAACGCGTTCTTGCACTCGGCCACGATCCGCTGCTTCTCCAAGTCGTCCGCCCGCACCGCGTCCAGCAGCTCCCGATAACCCCGCTTGAACGCCGCCGGGTTGGCGATCTCCTCGAAGACATAGAACCGCACGCCGTCGCCCTTGCGCGCGAAGCCCCACGTCCGCTCCGCCTTGTCGCGGATGATCTGGCCGCCGGAGAGATCGCCGAGGTAGCGCGTGTAGTGATGGGCGATGTACCCGGCCGGCCACTGCTCGGCACACTCCCGCACCCGGTCCGCGTACGCCCGTGTCGCGGGGAGCGCGGTCAGGCCCGACCGCCAGTCGGCGCCCCGCAGATGCGTCAGGTCCCGCTCCAGCGCGGGCAGCCGGAACAACTCCGCCTGGATGAAGGGCCCGGCCACCGGATCCGAGGCCAGCCGCGCCGCACCCGCCTCCAACGCCTCGTACACGAACCACAGTTGCTCGGTGTAGCGCGCGTACGCGTCCACCCCCAGCCGTCCGCCGAGCAGGTCGCTCATGAACGTGGAGGTCTCCGCCTCCACGTGCTGCTCGTGGGACGCGGTGCGGATGACTGTCGAGAAGGAGTCCATGCGCGCCATTTTCTGAGGTAAGCCTTACCTAAGTCAACAGCTTCCCGACTTTTGGTCGGTAAAGATGCCGACAGTCTGTCGGTAAAAGAGTACAAGAAAACGGCCCGCCCTCCGAGAGAGCGAGCCGCAGCGGTCTCCGGGGCTACGGGAGTGTGAGGATCTCCGCCCCCGACTCCGTCACCACCAGCGTGTCCTCGAACTGAGCCGTCCGCTTCCGGTCCTTCGTGACGACCGTCCACCCGTCGTCCCACATGTCGTACTCGTACGTCCCCAGCGTCAGCATCGGCTCGATCGTGAACGTCATCCCGGGCTGGATGACCGTCGTCGCGTGCGGGCTGTCGTAGTGCGGGATGATCAGCCCGGAGTGGAAGGACGAGTTGATGCCGTGGCCCGTGAAGTCCCGGACCACGCCGTAGCCGAAGCGCTTGGCGTACGACTCGATGACCCGGCCGATGATGTTGATCTGCCGGCCCGGCCGGACGGCCTTGATCGCGCGGTCGAGGGCCTCCCGGGTCCGCTCCACCAGCAGTCGCGACTCCTCGTCGACGTCCCCGACCAGGTAGGTCGCGTTGTTGTCGCCGTGCACCCCGCCGATGTACGCCGTCACGTCGAGGTTGACGATGTCGCCGTCCCGCAGCACGGTCGAGTCCGGAATGCCGTGGCAGATCACCTCGTTGACGGAGGTGCACAGGGACTTGGGAAAGCCGCGGTAGCCGAGCGTCGACGGATAGGCGCCGTGGTCGCACATGTACTCGTGCGCCACCTTGTCCAGTTCGTCGGTGGTGACGCCGGGGGAGATCAGCTTCGCGGCCTCCGCCATCGCCCGCGCGGCGATCCGCCCGGCGACACGCATCGCCTCGATCGTCTCGGGCGTCTGCACCTCGGGGCCGGTGTACGGCGCGGGTGCGGGCTTGCCCACGTACTCGGGGCGGCGGATGTTTCCGGGTACCTGACGGGTGGGGGAGAGCTCCCCTGGTACGAGCAGCGACTGGCCAGACATGCCAGCGAGTCTAACGAGCCGCCGTGGGGGAACATGTCGGTGGCGAGAGGAGCAGGTCATGGCCTTGTTCAAGAAGCGCACGGTCGGCAAGCCGGGCGAGTGGTACTACTGCCTCGAACACAAGACGGTCGAGGAGGGGCCCGACTGCCCCGGCAAGAACCGTTTCGGGCCCTACGCGAGCCGCCAGGAGGCCGAGCACGCGATGGAGACGGCCCGCGAGCGCAACCTGGAGTGGGAGAACGACCCCAACTGGCACGACGCCCCCAAGGGCGGCGCCGACGACAAGTGACCGGGCCGGCGCACGGGTCCGGGCATGGGTACGCGCCTATGCCTGGGCCCGCGCCTGGCTCGCCGGCGTCACCGCCGCGGTCGCCGTCCGTTGCGCACGCACGCGTGCCGCGTGCTCGTTGGTCCGTTCGTCGTAGCGCATCAGCCCCGGCAGGCACAGCGCCAGCAGCCCCACCGCGCCCGCGCACAGCAGCCCGCCGGACCAGACGGACGCCCGTACGCCCCACCAGGCGGCGAAACCGCCGGCCCTGACCTGGCCGAGGGTGGGTCCGACGGAGTACGAGAGCAGTTCGATCCCGGCGAGCCGGCCCCGTAGCTCGTCCGGGATCGTCTGGTTCCACATGGCGCTGCGGAAGATCCCGCTGACCATGTCGCAGCTGCCGGCCACGGTCAGGAAGAGCAGCACCAGCCATACGTTGCCGACGATGCCGGCGCCCGCGATCGCCAGGCCCCACAGCGCGGCCGACAGCGCCACCATCCGTCCGTGCCGGTGCACCCGCGAGGTCCAGCCGCCGGTCAGGCCCACCAGCATCGCCCCGAACGGGACCGCCGCGTACATCAGGCCCAGCGACCACTCGGCGTCCAGCTCGTCCGCGAGGAAGGGCAGCAGGGCGAGCGGCATCGCCAGGAACATCGCGGCCAGGTCGACGGCGTAGGTGCCGAGCAGTTCCTTGCGGCTCCAGGCGTACCGGGCGCCCTCGACGATCGCGGCCAGCGACGGCTTCACGGCCTCGCGCGCGGCGGGGGCGGCGGCGATGCGGACCATGAGGACGGCGGAGACGACGAACGTCAACAGGTCGGCGCCGTACGCCCAGCCGAGGCCCGCGTACGCCACGACCACGCCCGCGAGGGCCGGTCCGGCGACCCCGCCGACCGTCCAGCGCAGGGCGTTCAGCGAGGCCGCGGCCGGCAGGTGCTCGTGGGCCACGATCCGGGGCCAGAGCGAGTCGAGCGCGGGGCGCTGCACGGAGACCAGGGCGGAGGAGAGCGCGGCGACCACGTACAGCGGCCAGACGGCGGGGCTCGGCACCAGCGCGTTGAGCAGCAGCAGCGCGGACAGCACGCCCTGGCCTGCCTCCGTCCACAGGATCAGCTTCCGCTTGTCCAGGGCGTCGGCCAGCGCACCGCCGTACAGCCCGAACACGATCAGCGGCACCAGCTCCACGGCGCCGATCGCCCCGACGGCCGCGGCGGACTCGGTGAGTTCCTTGATCTGCACCGGTAGCGCGACGAACGTCAGGAAGCTGCCGAAGGTCGAGATCATCCCCGAGAACCACAGCCGCCGGAAATCCCGCGAGGCCCGCCAGGGGGCGAGATCGGGCAGCAGACCGCGCAGGCGGGAGGGAGGTTCGGGGGCGTCTTCGGTCACGAAGGGCCATGTTCGGGCCGTATGGCTGCCTGGGGCAAACGCTTTTCCGACCGCCCCACCTGCGGCGCCCTACCTTCGGCGTCCCGCCCTACGCGGCTACCAGCGTGCCGGTGGCGGTGCCGTCAGCTGGTCCGCCAGCCGGGACAGCCGGTCCCTGAAGCGGCGGTGGCCCCGGGGCGCGGGGAGCGGGGTCTCGCCGGCCGCCGCGCTCACCAGGTGCTGGACGGTGTCGAGGTCCAGCTCGGAGCCGTCCGGAACCGTCAGCGACTCGTGGGCCAGGGAGATCAGTTGCTCCTCGCCGGGGCCCAGGGCCAGGACCGTCGCGCCGGCCCGGCGGGCGTCGTGCACACGCTCCAGCAGCGGCACGTCCGGTCCGCCCGGCGACACCACGAGCAGCGTTTCGCCGCGCCGGGCCGCCGCCAACCGGCCGAGACCGACGGCCAGATGGGCCGGGTCCGCGGCCTGCGCCCCGTGCCGTACGAGGGTCGGTGCCAGCTCCGGCGTACCCGACCAGGCGGCCTCGTCGACGAGGTGGGCCGCCAGGTGCCAGGGCTCGTACTCCGGGGTGCCGACGAGGAGCAGACCGCCCCCGTGCGAGACGACCGACCCGCGCAGCGCCCCCGCGAACCTCCTTGTGGCGCCCAGCCATTCGGTCCCGGCGAGCACTTCGCGCAGCAGCGCGACACGTACGGCGTCCATGCCCGCATCCTGCACCAACCGGCCGTTCGTGACCCGGAGTTCACCGCGAATTCGCCCAAGTTGGGCAATCGGGTCAGTTATCGGAGATCAACGACGATCACGAGGAGTACGTCCATGGCAGAGGCCACCGTCCCCTTCCGTGCCGGCCGCGAGGGGTACGCCAGTTATCGGATCCCGGCGGTGGTCCGCACCGCCGCCGGCACGCTGCTCGCCTTCTGCGAGGGCCGGGTCGCCTCCGCGCGCGACTACGGCCACATCGACATCGTGCTCAAACGCTCCACCGACGGCGGCCGCACCTGGGGCCCGCTCCAGGTCGCCGCCGACAACGGCACCGACCTCGCGGGCAACCCCGCCCCCGTCGTCCTCGACACCGGCCGCATCCTCCTCGTCCACGTCCGCTCGGCGGCCACCGCCTCCGAGGACCTCATCCTGCGCGGCCAGGTGACGGACGCCGACGGACGCCGGGTCTGGGTCCAGCACAGCGACGACGACGGCCTCACCTGGTCGGACCCGGTCGAGATCACCGCGTCGGTGAAGCGGCCCGGCTGGCGCTGGTACGCCACCACCCCGGGCCACGCCCTGCAGTTGAGCACCGGCCGGGTCGTCGTCCCCGCCAACCACACCCTGCCGCCCACCGGCACCGACATCGGCAACGAGGCCAAGTACAACAGCGGCCACTGCCTGCTCAGCGACGACCTGGGCGAGACCTGGTACCTCGGCTACCTCGACGAGAACACCAACGGCTACATCAACTGCAACGAGACCACCGCCGCCGAACTCCCCGACGGGCGCGTCTACTTCAACACCCGCAACGACTCCCCGTCGCCCGGCAACCGCGCCGACGCCCACTCCACGGACGGCGGCGAGACCCTGCACACCCCCTTCCGCCCCCAGGCCGGCCTCACCGGACCCGTCTGCGAGGGCAGCCTCCTCCAGCTCGACGACCCCGACGTCCTCCTCTTCTCCGGCCCCGCCCTGCCCGACGGCCGCGCCCTGATGACCGTCCGCGCCTCCACCGACAGCGGAAAGACCTGGCGCCCGGTGTTCACCGCCGACGGCCTGCCCGCCGCCTACTCCGACCTCGTCCGCGTCGACGCCCGGACGGTCGGACTCCTCTACGAGACCGGCGACTTCGGGGCGTACGAACGAGTCGTATTCCGCACAGTGCCCGTGACGGCGCTCACCTGACCGGCGAGGGGGGTCGGGCCGCACGTACAGTCGGCCCATGACCTCTACCGACAGTGCTGCACAGACCCCCGCGAAGGCCCCCGCCAAGGACCCGTGGGACCTCCCCGACGTCTCCGGTCTGGTCGTCGGCGTCCTCGGCGGGACCGGGCCGCAGGGCAAGGGCCTCGCCTACCGGCTGGCCCGGGCCGGCCAGAAGGTGATCATCGGCTCGCGGGCCGCCGACCGCGCGCAGACCGCCGCCGACGAACTCGGGTACGGCGTCGAGGGCGCCGACAACGCGGAGACCGCGCGGCGCAGTGACATCGTGATCGTCGCCGTGCCCTGGGACGGCCACGGCAAGACCCTTGAGTCCCTGCGCGAGGAACTGGCCGGCAAGCTGGTCGTCGACTGCGTCAACCCGCTCGGCTTCGACAAGCAGGGCGCCTACGCGCTGAAGCCGGAGGAGGGCAGCGCCGCCGAACAGGCCGCCGCCCTGCTGCCGGACTCCCGGGTCGCCGCCGCCTTCCACCATCTCTCGGCGGTCCTGCTCCAGGACCCGGAGATCGAGGAGATCGACACCGACGTGATGGTGCTGGGCGAGGAGCGGGCCGACGTCGAGATCGTCCAGGCCCTGGCCGGCCGCATCCCCGGCATGCGCGGAGTCTTCGCGGGCCGGCTGCGCAACGCCCACCAGGTGGAGTCCCTGGTCGCGAACCTGATCTCGGTGAACCGCCGCTACAAGGCACACGCGGGGCTGCGCGTCACCGACGTGTGAGCGGGTGGGGGAGACTGGTGGGTGCCCATCAGTTTCCCCCGCCCCTCGACAGGAGCCGATCGAATGCCCCGCCTAGCCCTCTACGCCCTCGTCGTCTGCGTCCTCGCGGTGGCCGCGGCGGTCGTCTCCTTCGTACAGGGCAGCTGGCTCGGGATCGTGTGGGTGCTGCTGGCGGGGCTGTCCAGCAACATGTGGTGGTACTACGTGAAGCGCGGCAAGGCGACCGGGTCCGGCCCCGTCACCCGCTGACCGAGCAGAACTCGTTGGTGCCCTGCCAGAACCGGTACAGCTCCTGACCGCAGTAGGTCGAGAAGTCGCCGATGCCCAGGCCGCGCAGGATCGCGTCGATCACGTCGAAGAACTGGGTGTTGATCGCCGGCACCCACAGCAGCGCGAACACGAACAGCAGGCCGAACGGCGCGAACGGCTCCACCTGGCGCTTGATGTTGTACGACAGCCAGGGCTCGATCACGCCGTAGCCGTCCAGGCCCGGCACCGGCAGGAAGTTCAGGATCGCGGCCGTGACCTGGAGCAGCGCGAGGAAGGCCAGCGCGAACTGGAAGTCCCGCGGCACCCCGTCCAGCGCGTGCAGCCAGAACGGCGCGGTGCACACGGCGGCGAACAGCACATTGGTCAGCGGACCGGCCGCCGAGATCAGACTGTGCTTCCAGCGCCCGTGGATCCGCCCCCGCTCGATGAACACGGCCCCGCCCGGCAGGCCGATCCCGCCCATGATCACGAAGAGCACGGGGAGCACGATGCTGAGCAGGGCGTGCGTGTACTTCAGCGGGTTCAGCGTGAGATAACCCTTGGAGCCCACGGAGATGTCGCCGCTGTGCAGCGCCGTACGCGCGTGTGCGTACTCGTGCAGACACAGTGAGACGATCCAGGCGGCCGTCACGAACAGGAACACGGCCACGCCGGGCTGCTCGGCGAACCCCGTCCAGGTGGCCCATCCCGTGACCGCCGTGACGGCCAGGATCCCGAGGAAGACGGGACTGATCCGGCGGTCGCTGTGGCGGGTGGTGGCGGTGGTCATCGGGCTCCCTGGACTGAATGCGCGCGCGGTGGGACTGCCCGACGGTACCGGGCGTAGGGGGAAAACGTCTCGCGAAGGGTCCTTGGTTCCGGGGAAGGTGGGGGGATGGGGCGACGGGAAGTGGCAAGGCGCGCGAAGCGTGGGGCGAGGCCGCGTTCGAGTTCGGCTCCCTGAGACCGCCGGATCCCCCTGAGCCCGCAGAAACCCTCTGATCCAGCCCCCTCGCCACCCCGTGTACCCGAACCCCGTGACCGGCCCCGATATGACCGGAGACAATGGACCCCGTGCGCTATCGCATTCTCGGCACCACCCAGGCACTGCGCCCCGACGGTACGGCCGTCCCGGTCGGCGGGACGCGGCTGCGTGCGCTGCTCACCGTGCTCGCGCTGCGGCCCGGGCGGACGGTGCCCGCGAGCCTTCTGGTGGACGAGGTCTGGGGCGGGGACCCACCGGCGGACGCGACGGGCGCGCTGCAGGCGCTGGTGGGGAGGTTGCGCCGGACGCTGGGTGCCGAGGCGATCGCCTCGGCGGAGAGCGGGTACCGGCTCGCCGTCGCCGCCGACGACATCGACCTGCACCGGTTCGAGCGGCTGACCGCTGAGGGGCTGCGGGCGCTGGCCGACGGCAACCCCACCAAGGCGGCGGAGGCTCTGGACGACGCGCTCGCCCTGTGGCACGGCCCGGCCCTGGCCGACCTGCCCGACCGCACGGGGGAGGCGTCCCGCTGGGAGACCCGGCGCCTGGACGCCCGCCGGGCCCGGCTCACGGCCGCCCTCGCCCTCGGCGACGCGGACACGGCCCTGCCCGAACTGACCGCCCTGTGCGACACCCACCCCCTCGACGAGCCCCTCCAGTCCCTGCGCCTCAAGGCACTGCGCGCCACGGGCCGCACGGCGGAGGCACTGGTCGCCTACGAAGACGTACGCCGGCTGCTCGCGGACCGGCTCGGCTCCGACCCGGGGCCCGAACTGCGCGCCCTGCACGGGGAGTTGCTCCGGTCGGCGGACGGCGGGGAGACGGTTGCCGCGAGCGATCCTCGGGCCCAGGCCGTCGCCGCTCCGACCACGCCCGGCGGTCTCCCCGCCCCACCGCTCGGCAACCTCCGTGCCCGGCTCACCTCCTTCGTCGGCCGGGAAGCCGACATCGATGCCATCCGGGGCGACATCGCCACCGCCCGGCTGGTGACGCTGCTCGGGCCCGGCGGTGCCGGGAAGACACGGCTGTCGCAGGAGGCCGCCGAGAAGGTGCGCTACGCCACCCGGGACGGGGTCTGGCTGGCCGAACTCGCGCCCGTGGACGACCCGGACTCCGTGCCGGAGGCCGTGCTCACCGCCGTCGGCGCCCGCGAGACCGTGCTGTACGGCGCCGGCGCCGAGGCCATGCGGGCCGCGGGCAGCGACCGGCACGACGATCCCCTGGACCGGCTCGCCGAACACCTCGGCAAACGCCGCATGCTGATCGTCCTCGACAACTGCGAGCACGTCATCGACGCCGCCGCCCGTCTCGTCGAGGAACTCCTCGCCCGCTGCCCCGAACTGACGGTGCTCGCCACCAGCCGTGAACCCCTCGGCGTACCGGGGGAGTTGCTGCGGCCCGTGGAGCCGCTGCCCGAGCCGAGCGCGCTGCGGCTGCTCGCCGACCGCGGGGCCGCCGCCCGGCCCGGGTTCCGGGTCGAGGACGACCCCGAGGCGTGCGCCGAGATCTGCCGCCGGCTCGACGGACTGCCGCTGGCCATCGAGCTCGCGGCCGCCCGGCTCCGGATGTTGACGCCACGTCAGATCGCCGACCGGCTCGACGACCGCTTCCGGCTGCTCACCTCCGGCAGCCGTACCGTCCTGCCCCGCCAGCAGACCCTGCGCGCGGTCGTCGACTGGTCCTGGGACCTGCTCGACGCGGACGAACGGGACGTCCTGTGCCGCCTGTCGGTGTTCGCCGGCGGCTGCGACCTCGCCGCCGCCGAAGCGGTGTGCGGCCCGGTCGCGCTGGAGGCGCTGGGCTCGCTCGTCGACAAGTCCCTTGTCGTGGCGGCCCCTTCGGGCGACGACGGCATGCGCTACCGGCTCCTGGAGACCGTCGCCGAGTACGCGGGCGAGCGCCTCGACGAGACCGGCCTGCGGGCCGGCACCGAGCGCGCCCACCTGACGTACTACCGCGAACTCGCCCGCACCACCGACCCGTTGCTGCGCGGCCCCGGCCAACTCGCCGCCATCGAGCTGCTGGAGCGCGAGTACGAGAACCTGCGCACCGCCCTGCGGCACGCCGTCGCCGAGCGCGACGAACAGGAAGCCCTCAGCCTCGCCCTGTCGCTGGTCTGGTACTGGCAGATGCGCGACGCCCGCATCGAGGCCCGCAACTGGTGCGCCGAGGTCATGACGCTCGGCCCCGACCCCTTCGCCGTCCCGCTGCGCCGCGCCCTCCCCGTCCGGGAGCGCAGCACCGACATCCCGCCCCCGCTGACCGGCGAACTCCTCGCCGAGGCCCGCCGCGGCATCCACCTCGCCCATCTCGCCTGCATGGACACCGAGTTGGCGGCCTGGGAGTCCCCGGCGGCAAAGGAGAAACTGCGCCTGATCACCGAGGCCTACGAACCCGGCATGCCGCAGACCTGCCGCACCCCCGCCATGCTCTGGTTCTACGCCGTGATGCTGACCGGCAACGTGGAGATGCTGCCGAGGATCCTCGACGCCTGCGTCCACACCTGCCGCACCACCCCCGGCATGGAGTGGGAGCTGGCCGCCACCCTCCAGATGCGCGCCAACCTCCTGGCCAACCGCAGCGACTGGGCCGGTGACGCCTCCCGTGACGCCGACGAGTCGCTGCGGATCTTCGACCGGCTCGGCGACGCCTGGGGCACCGCCGAGGCGCTCTCCGCACGCGGCGAGGCCCGGGAGCGGATCGGCGAGTACGTGCTCGCCGCGGGGGACTACGAGGCGGCCACCGAACAGGCGCAGCGGCTGGGCGCCCGCGGTCAGGTGGCGGTGCTGCAGGCGCGGCTCGGCAGCGCGCTCATCGAGGCGGGCGAGCCCGAGCGGGGCGAGCGACTGCTGCGCGAGGTGATCGAGCGCAAGGACGGCTCCGGCAACGAGGCCATGCCCGCCGCCCGGATGTTCCTCGCGGGCCGGCTCGCCACCACCGGCCGGATCGACGAGGCGCGCAGCCAACTCGTGGTGCTGCGAAGGGAGTTCGAGATCTCCCACTTCCTGGTCTTCGACGCCTTCATCCTCGGCGGGGAGGCCTGGGTGGAGGCGGCCGCGGGCGACTACGACCTCTCCCTGGAGAAGGTCCGCAAGGCCTTGGACCGGTCGGCCGACCCGCTGTCCAGGGCCATGGCCCCGCACATGCGCTCCCTGTACCTGGCCCTCGCCGCGATCAGCATGTCCGAGGTCGACGGCGGCCGCCGGGCCCGCGACGCCGCCCGCTGCCTCGGGGCCGGTGTGGCGAACCTGCCGCCCGGCAACTTCTCGACGTCCATGGAGCGCGAGGTGTTCGAGCGGGCCGAGCGGTACGCCCGCGCGGCGCTGGGCGACGCCGAGTACGAGGCCGCGTACGCGGAGGGCGGCGGCCTCTCCCTGGAGGAGGCCGCCGCCCTGGTGCAAGGCTCTGGCTGACGCGCACCGATGGTGAAGGTCAGTTCTTGGTACGGAACTTGTGGATCGCGACCGGCGCCATGACCGCCGTCAGCCCCACCGACCAGGCCAGCGTCACCCACAGCCCGTGGGCGACCGGGCCGCCGACCATCATGCCGCGCGCCGCGTCGGCGAGCGAGGACAGCGGGTTGTAGTCGGTGAAGTTCTGCAGCCAGCCCGGCATCGAGTCGGTCGGCGCGAAGATCGACGAGCCGAACTGCAGCGGCATCATCACCAGGAAGCCCATGGCCTGGACCGACTGCGCGCTCTTCATCGTGACGCCGAGGGTGATGAACACCCACATCAGCGCCGAGCCGAACACCGTGGCCAGACCCACGGCACCGAGCATCCCGGTCCAGCTGGTGATGTTGAACCCGACCAGCACGGCCACGACCATGAGGATCACGCACGCGGCGAGCATGCGCATCAGCTCCACCACGATCTTGGCGATCAGCACCGAGCCGCGGCCGATCGGCAGGGACCGGAAGCGGTCCATGACACCGGAGTTGAAGTCCGTGTTGAAGCCGGTGCCGACGCCCTGGGACATGTTCATCCCCATCATCGCCAGCAGCCCGGGGATGACGTACTGCACGTACGCCTCCTGGCCGCCGCCCAGCGACTTGCCGATGGAGCCGCCGAAGACGTACACGAACAGCAGGGTGAAGATCACCGGGAAGAGCACGGCGTCGAACATCGACTCCGGGTCCTGGCGGATCCACAGCAGGTTGCGGCGGATCAGCGCGCCGGTGTGCCGGAAGTGGTTGCGCAGCGGGATATGAGCGTCCGTGACGCCGGCGGGTGCGGTGATCGTGGCGGCGCTCATACGGCGACCTCCTCGCGGGTGTCGGTGGGCACGGCGTCCTGCGGGGCACTGGCCTTGTGGCCGGTGAGCGAGAGGAACACCTCGTCCAGGCTGGGCAGTTCGGTGGTGATCGAGCCGATGGTGATGCCGCGCGCGGTGACCGCGCCGACGATCGCGGTCAGCTGCTCGTCGCTGAGGATCGGCACCAGGAGCGTGCCGCTCTCGGGGTCCACGGTCGTGGTGGCGAGCCCGGTGATGCCGAGCGCGTCCAACGCTCCGGCCAGCGGGCGCAGCTCCAGCGGGTCGACCGGGCGGATGCGCAGGGCACGGCCGCCGACCTTCGCCTTCAGCTCCTCGATGGCGCCGCCGGCGATGACCTTGCCGCGGTCCACGACGGTCAGCTCGGAGGCCAGCTGCTCGGCCTCCTCCATGTACTGGGTGGTCAGCAGGACGGTCACGCCCTCGCCGACCATGGACTTCACCTCGGCCCACACCTCGTTGCGGGTGCGCGGGTCCAGGCCGGTGGTCGGCTCGTCGAGGAAGAGCACCTGCGGGTGCCCGATCATCGAGGCGGCGAGGTCCAGCCGGCGCCGCATACCGCCGGAGTAGGTGCTCGCCGGGCGCCGGGCTGCCTCGGTGAGCGAGAACCGCTCCAGCAGCTCGTCGGCCCGGGCGCGGGAGTCCTTGCGGGACAGGTCGAGCAGCCGCCCGATCAGGTAGAGGTTCTCCCAGCCGGAGAGCTTCTCGTCGACCGAGGCGTACTGCCCGGTCAGCCCTATCACCTTGCGCAGTTGGCGGGGCTGGCGCAGGACGTCGTAGCCGACGACGTTGGCCTGCCCGGAGGTCGGGGCCAGGAGGGTGGACAGGATGCGTACGAGGGTGGTCTTGCCGGCGCCGTTCGGCCCGAGCACACCCATCACGGTGCCCTCGCGCACGTCCAGGTCGACGCCGTCCAGCGCCTTGGTCTCGCCGTAGTGCTTGACCAGCCCCCGCACGGTCACGGCGATGTTCCCGCCGCTGGGGTTCTTGTCGATTCGCGTCATGCCGATGACAGTTCCAGACGCCACCGACAAACGACCGACAGGTCACCGACAGGGATATGTCGGTGACCTGTCGGTGCCGACATCCGACCGATACGAACCGGACAAAGGCGACAGCCCGCCGACGGGGGATTTCGGCGGGCTGTCTCTGTGCCGCAGTGGCTCTCTTGGCGGGCTGGCCTTAGTGGACGGAGTGCTCCTCCAGCGGGAACGTTCCGCCGACCACGTCCTCCGCGAACGCCTGCGCCGCGTTGCTCATGACCTCACGCAGGTTCGCGTACTGCTTCACGAACTTCGGTACCCGGCCCGGCGTCAGCCCGAGCATGTCGGTCCAGACCAGCACCTGCGCGTCCGTCTCCGCGCCCGCGCCGATGCCGACCGTCGGGATGTGCAGCACCCGGGTCACCTCGGCCGCCAGTTCCGCCGGCACCAGCTCCAGGACGACCGCGAACGCGCCCGCGTCCTGCACCGCCTTCGCGTCGCGCAGCAGCTGCTGGGCCGCCTCCTCGCCACGCCCCTGCACGCGGTACCCCATCGCGTTCACGGACTGCGGGGTCAGGCCGATGTGTGCCATGACCGGGATGCCGGCCTCCACCAGGAGGCGGATCTGCTCGTGCGAGCGCTCGCCGCCCTCCAGCTTCACGGCGCCCACCCCGGCCTCCTTGACCAGCCGGGTCGCCGAGCGCAGCGCCTGCACCGGGCCCTCCTGGTAGGAGCCGAACGGCAGGTCGCCGACGATCAGGGAGCGGGTGGTGCCGCGGACCACGGCCGCCGAGAGCATGGTCATCTCGTCGAGGGTGACGGGTACGGTCGTCTCGTACCCGAGGTGGCAGTTGCCCGCCGAGTCGCCGACGAGGATCACCGGGATCCCGGCCTCGTCGAAGACGGACGCGGTCATCGCGTCGTAGGCGGTGAGCATGGGCCACTTCTCGCCACGGTCCTTGGCGAGGGCGATGTCGCGCACGGTGATACGGCGTGTGCCCTTGCCTCCGTACAGCGTCTTGCTGCCGTCGGAGGGGCTGTTGTGCACAGTCGGGGCAGCCGAAAGCTGCGTCATTGCAACGGCTCCTTCGGTCATCTCGAGGCACCCTGACGGTGTCCCCGGATCACCTCCATGGTGGCACCTCGTGCCAGGGAGGGCCAGAGGGGTCTCCGTCACTCCGGGAGCGGACGAGAGGGCGGAGGAAGGGTACGTAAGAGATGAGTAAAAGATTTACGATACGGGACCGTTCCGTATCGGAATTCGCCTAGCCTGATCCGCATGACCACTCCATCCGTCCCCGCCTCCCGCATACCGGAGGCGGTGCACCGGCGCCGTTGGGCGATCCTCGGCGTTCTCATGCTGAGCCTGCTGATCGTGGTGCTCGACAACTCGATCCTGAACGTCGCCATCAAGACGATCTCGACCCCGGCCCCGACCGGCCTGGGCGCCACGCAGAGCGAGCTGGAGTGGGCGATCAACGCCTACACCCTCGTCTTCGCGGGCCTGCTGTTCACCGCCGGCCTCCTCGGCGACCGGATCGGCCGCAAGAAGGTCCTGCTCGGCGGGCTCGTCGTGTTCGGCATCGGCTCCGCGCTGGCCGCCGAGTCCGGCTCGCCGACGCAGCTCATCGCCTTCCGCGCACTGATGGCGCTCGGCGCCGCCTTCGTCATGCCCGCCACCCTCGCCGTCCTGATGAACGTCTTCGAGCGCGACGAGCAGCCCAAGGCCATCGGCATCTGGGCCGGCGGTGTCGGCCTCGCCATCGCGATCGGCCCGATCACCGGCGGTGTGCTCCTCGACCACTTCTGGTGGGGCTCCGTCTTCCTGATCAACGTGCCGATCGTGCTGATCGCGGTCGCGCTGATGATCTGGCTGGTGCCCGACTCCCGCGACCCCAAGCCCGGCCGCGTCGACCCGATCGGCGTCGTGCTGTCCGTCGTCGGCCTCGTCCTGCTGGTCTACGGCATCATCGAGGGCGGCGAACTCGCCGACTTCACGGCGCCCAAGGTGCTGTCGACGATCATCGCCGGTGTCCTCGTCCTCGCCGGATTCGTCTGGTTCGAGAAGCGCAGCGACCACCCCTCCATCGACGTCACGTACTTCAAGAACAAGGTGTTCTCGGCCGCGATCGCCGCCATCGCGCTGGTCTTCTTCGCGCTGATGGGCGTGACCTTCTTCTCGGTCTTCTACACCCAGAGCGTGCGCGGTTACTCGCCGCTGCAGACCGGTCTGCTGATGCTGCCGCTGGCCGCCGCGCAGATGATCTTCGCGCCGCGGGCCCGGCTGGTCGTCGACCGGTTCGGCAACAAGGTCACCACCGGCGTCGGCCTGCTGCTGCTCGCCGGAATGCTCGCCGCGTTCGCCGGCTTCGAGGCGGACACGCCGATCTGGATCCTGGAGGTCGTGTTCTTCCTGATGGGCGCCGGCATGGCGCACGTCATGACCCCGACCAGCGTGGTCATCATGCAGGCCCTGCCGCGCGAGAAGGCGGGCTCCGCGTCCGCGCTGAGCAACACCTTCCGCCAGGTCGGCGGCGCCCTCGGCATCGCCGTCCTCGGCTCGGTCCTGTCCACGGCCTACCGCAACGGCATCGAGGGCAAGCTCGGCCTCGTACCGCCCGCCCTGCGGGACACCGCCGGCGAGTCCATCGAGGCCACCCTCGGTGTCGCCGAGAAGCTGGGTGCGCAGGGCAAGGCTCTCGTCACGCCCGCCAACGACGCGTTCCTGCACGCGATGCACGTCACCGCGCTGTGCGGAGCCGGGGTCGCGATCATCGGCGCGGTCGTCGCGTTCCTGTTCCTGCCCGGCAAGTCCCCGGCCCGTCAGGAGGGCAAGGAGGAGCAGGAATTGGTCGTCGTGGGGGAGTAGCGACGACAATCACCACGGACGGAGCGGGGGGACAGCGAAGGGACGCAGTGAAGTGAGCCTTGCCGGCAACGGGACTCGGCCGGACGCCCCCACCCGGGGACGCCCCCGCAGCGAGGCCGTAGAACGTGCCATCACCGAGGGCGTGATGAAGCTCGTGGAGGAGGGCGTGCCCCTCGCCGAACTCTCCATCGAGCGCATCGCCCGAACCGCCGGTGTGGGCAAGGCCACCATCTACCGCCGCTGGTCCGGCAAGGAGGAACTGTTCGTCGACGTCGTCCGCGCCGCCGAGCCGGCCGATCCCGAACTGCCCGGCACGTCGATGCGCGACGACCTCGTCGCCATGCTGGAACAGCTGCGGCTGCGTGGCGTGCTGACCCGGTCCTCGGCGCTCCTGCACAACGTCTTCGCGCAGATGAAGAGCACCCCGAAGGTCTGGGCCGCCTATCAGTCGTCCGTCGTGGAGCCCCGCCGCCGCAAGGCGGTGGAGATCCTGCGCCGCGGCCAGGAGAACGGCGAACTGCGCACCGACCTCGACCCCGAGCTGATGAACGACCTGTTCGTCGGCCCGATGCTGCTGCGTTCCGTCATGCGCCACGACGGCGACCTCCCCGAGGGCCTGTCCGAGCAGATCGTGGACACGCTGCTCGCCGGACTACGGCCCGTCAGCCCGCCGACCACGCCGTAGGAATGGCGCGTGAGCCTGAACGCGTGAATGTGCGCGTTGCGTCACAGACCGCGCTTTCACCAGCGGTCCACGGAACTCCCCACGTCCGCTTCGTCGTCCTCGTGCCCGTACGGCCGTCTCGGACGGCGGGACGACAACCGATCATCCCCTAGGGTCGTATGACGCGGAGATGGATGAACGGTGCGCACGGCAGGTAGTGAGGCGACGGTATGGCGCAGCAGGCTTATGTGACGGAGACGGACGGCGGCGGGTCGGGACCCGAACGCCGGGGAGACCGGGTCCGGCGCCTGCTGAAGCGGCTGGTCGCCGGCTGGCGCGGGGATCCGAGAATCTGGCGGCGCGGCATCGTGCTCGCCGCGATCGCCCTGATCCTCGCCCTGGTCATGCTGCTGCACGCGCAGATCCCGAACGTGATCGGCAACCTGGGCAGCCTCACCGAGACCTTCCTGCCCTGGCTGGGCGTGCTGGTCCCGGTGCTGCTGGTGCTCGCCCTGGTGCGCAAAAGCGCTACCGCGCTGATCGCGGTGGTGCTGACCGCCGCCGTCTGGCTGAACGTCTTCGGTGGCCTTCTCACCGACAAGACCGGCACCGGCGGCGACCTGACCGTCGCCACCCACAACGTCAACGCCGACAACCCCGACCCCTCCGGCACCGCCCGCGACGTGGCCGCCTCCGGCGCCGACGTGGTGGCCCTGGAGGAACTCACCGCCTCCGCGGTCCCGGTCTACGAGAAGGCGCTGGCGTCGACGTACAAGTACCACTCGGTCGAGGGCACGGTCGGCCTGTGGAGCAAGGACCCGCTGACCGGCGTGAAGGCCGTCGACATCAAACTGGGCTGGACCCGCGCCATGCGCGCCACCGTCACCACCCCCGAGGGCCGGATCGCGGTGTACGTCGCTCATCTGCCGTCGGTGCGGGTGAAGCTGGAGGCCGGGTTCACCGCCCGGCAGCGCGACAAGAGCGCCGACGCGCTGGGCGAGGCGATCGCCGATGAGCAGTTGCCCCGCAAGATCCTGCTCGGCGACCTCAACGGCACCATGAACGACCGCTCGCTCAACGCCGTCACCGCCCAGATGCGCTCCACGCAGGGCGCGGCGGGCAGCGGCTTCGGCTTCAGTTGGCCGGCCGCGTTCCCGATGGCCCGGATCGACCAGATCATGGTCCAGGACATCGAGCCGGTGAGCTCCTGGACGCTGCCGCGCACCGGGAGCGACCACCTGCCGGTGGCAGCCCGTGTGAATCTCGACACCGGCTCTTGATGACACGGACTTTTGATGACATCTGCGCTTGATTACACGCGCTCTTAACCTGCCGGAATACTGCGCGGGGGAGGCTTTGTTCCGTCCATGAACATACAGTGGACCGAACACCGCACTCTTTGAAAGGCACAGGCACCTCCATGCCCCTGGCCCTGCTCGCGCTGGCCGTAGGCGCATTCGGCATAGGCACCACCGAGTTCGTGATGATGGGGCTGCTGCCCGACGTCGCGGACGACCTCCACGTCTCCATCCCCACCGCCGGACACCTGGTCTCGGCGTACGCGCTCGGTGTGGTGATCGGCGCGCCCCTGCTGGCCGCCGTCACCGCGCGCATGTCCCGCCGCAAGGTCCTGATCGGCCTGATGCTCCTGTTCATCGCGGGCAACACCCTCTCGGCGTTCGCCCCCGACTACGACTGGCTGCTCGCCGCCCGCTTCCTCAGCGGCCTGCCGCACGGCGCGTTCTTCGGCGTCGGCGCGGTCGTCGCCACCTCGCTCGCGGCGCCCGAGCGCAAGGCCCGCGCGGTCTCGCTGATGTTCCTCGGCCTGACCATCGCCAACATCGCGGGCGTGCCGGTCGCCACGCTCATGGGCCAGCACCTCGGCTGGCGCTCCACGTTCCTCGGCGTCAGCGTGATCGGCGTCCTGGCGGTGGTGTCGCTGGCGCTGCTGGTGCCTCGGGACAGTGCCCACTCCTCGTCTGCGGGCCTGCGTGGCGAAATGGCAGCCCTGCGCTCCCTCCCGGTCTGGCTCGCTCTCGGTACGACGGTCGCGGGCTTCGGTGCGTTGTTCGCCGCGTACAGCTACATCACGCCGATGCTGACGGACGCGGCCGGCTACGCGGACTCCAGCGTGACGCTGCTGCTGGCCCTGTTCGGTGTTGGCGCGACGGCGGGCAACCTGCTGGGCGGGCGTCTGGCGGACCGCTCGATGCGGGGCACGCTGTTCGGCGGCCTGGTGTCGCTGGCGGTGGTCCTGGCCCTGTTCCCGGCGTTGATGGCCACGGCGTGGAGTGCCCCCCTGGCGGTGGTCCTCCTGGGCACGGCAGCGTTCGTGACGAGCTCCCCGCTGCTGCTGATGGTGATGGAAAAGGCGTCCTCGGCCCCGTCGTTGGCGTCCTCGGCGAACCAGGCGGCGTTCAACCTGGCGAACGCGGGCGGCGCGTGGATCGGAGGGCTCGCACTTGCCGCCGGCTTCGGTGTGACGTCTCCGGCGGTCGTGGGGGCGGGACTTGCCGTGCTGGGGCTGGGAGTTGCTGGGGTCGCGTACGTGGTCGACCGGCGTCGAGGTGTGTCGGGCAACGGCCGCGAGCGCGTGGTCGCGGGCCATGTACCGGAGCGGGAGCGGGCGTTGCGGTCCTGACCGCCTGACCGCCTGACCGCCTGACCGCCTGACCGCCTGACCGCCTGACCGGGGTCGGCAGTGCTGGGCGACGGATCGGCCAGCACTGCCATGGCCATTGACCGCGGGACCTAGCGGAACGCGGCGATGTGGTCCTGGGCCCACTCGGCGAACGTGCGGGGCGCGCGGCCGAGGACCCGCTCGACGTCGGGGCTGATGCGCTGCTCGGCGGGGTTGGGCGCGCCGAGGATGCCCAACGTGGTCTCGACGACGGGCTCCGGCATGAATTGCAGCATCTGCACGCGGGCCTCGTCCCGGGTCTGCTCGACGAACCGGACGGGTTCGCCGAGCGCGGCGGCGATCGCCTCGGCCCGTCCGCGTGGAGTACTGAGGGCGGGCCCGGTCAACTCGTAGATCCGGCCCGCGTGTCCGTCCTCCCGCAAGGCCGCGGCGGCGACCTCCGCGATGTCGTCCGGATCGATGGTCGGCAGGCCGACATCGGCGAACGGCGCGGCGATCTCCCGCCGGGTGCGGACCGACTCGGCCCAGGCGTAGGCGTTGGAGTCGAAGCCGCCGGGGCGCAGGACCGTCCAGTCCATGCCGGACTGCCGGACGGCGTCCTCGATGAAGCGTGCCGTGTCCCCGTGCGAGGCCGACTCCGGCCGGGTCGCGACGCCTTGGGAGGACAGCAGGACGACCCGTCGTACGCCGCCGGCCTTGGCGACGTCGACGATGTCCCGAGGGTTCAGCAGATGAGCGCTGGGGCCACCGTTCTGCAGGAACAGCGCGTCGGCGCCCTCGAGAACGGGCCGAAGACTCTCAGGATCGATCAGGTCCGCTTGTCGATACCGGACACCTTCCGGCACATCCGCGTCCGAGATGCCCCGCGAGGTCGCGGTCACCCGCTCGCCGGCCGCCGCGAGGGTCCGTACGAGCGAACGCCCTGCGTTACCGGTCGCCCCCGTCACTACGATCATGGCCAACTCCCCTGTGATTCAGCGTGGTTGTCGTCGCCCGAGCGGGCGGGACCGCCGCGGAGAAGGCCGCGCTCCGGCTGCTCTCCTGGCGACTCGGGGACGCTAACACCGCCGGTATAGTAGGTACCTACAGGAAAGTGACTATGCCGAAGGGGTGCGCATGCCCGACAACGCCAGCTGGGCGGCACCCGCCGAGACCGATCCCGAACTCGCCTGTCCGATAGGCCCGGTCGTGGACATCGTGTTCAGCCGGTGGACGACGCCGATCCTGTGGTCCCTCAACACCCACGGTCGGCAACGGTTTGTCGAGCTGGAACGGGGAATCGCCAGGATCACCCCGAAGGTGCTGACACAACGGCTGAGGCAACTGGAGCGGGACGGCATGGTCGTGCGCACGTACCACCCCGAGGTCCCCCCGCGCGTCGAGTACGAGATCACCGACCTCGGCCGCACCCTCGCCCCACTCTTCGCCCACCTCGCCGAATGGACGGCGGACAACCTGGAGAAGGTGGAGCGGGCACGCGAGGACTACGACGCGGATCCGTCCCGGTAGATCTTTTTCTCGACGCCGGTCCGCACCACCCAGCCCGTCCGGCGTTTGAGGACGAGGCCGTTCAGGCCGAAGCGGGGGTCTGGGGGCGGCAGCCCCAGAAGGATGGGACGGGTAGGGGCGGCGGGGGCGAGGAAACCGCCTAGTCGAAGCGCGCCAGATCCCGCAACCAAACCGTCGCCGAACTGTCCGACGGCGCCCGCCAATCCCCCCGAGGCGACAACGAACCCCCCGCCGACACCTTCGGCCCGTTCGGCATCGCCGACCTCTTGAACTGCGCGAACGCGAAGAAGCGCCGGCAGAACACCTCCAGCCACCGCCGGATCTCCGGCAGGTCGTACGCCACCCGCTTCGCCTCCGGGAATCCCGGCGGCCACGCACCCCCCTCCGCATCCCGCCACGCATGCCACGCCAAGAACGCGATCTTCGACGGCCGGAAGCCGTACCGCAGCACGTGGAACAAGGTGAAGTCGTGCAGCGCGTACGGCCCGATCTTCGACTCCGTCGACTGCATCTCCTCACCCGGCACCAGCTCAGGACTGATCTCCGTGTCGAGGATCGCCGCGAGGATCTTCCCCGCCTCCTCCCCGAACTGCCCACTCTCGATGACCCACCGGATCAGATGCTGGATCAGCGTCTTCGGCACACCGGAGTTGACGTTGTAGTGACTCATCTGGTCGCCGACGCCGTACGTGGACCAGCCCAGGGCGAGTTCCGACAGGTCACCGGTGCCGAGCACGATCCCGCCCCGCTGGTTGGCCAGCCGGAACAGGTAGTCCGTCCGCAGACCCGCCTGCACGTTCTCGAAGGTGATGTCGTACACCGGCTCACCCGCCGCGAACGGGTGGCCCATCTCCTTCAGCATCAGGCGCGCGGTCGGCGTGATGTCCAGCTCCGCCGCCGTCACCCCCAGCGCCGCCATCAGCTTGTGCGCGTTGTCCTTCGTGTGGTCGCTCGTCGCGAACCCGGGCAGCGTCCAGGCCAGGATGTCGCTGCGCGGCCGCCCGGCGCGGTCCATCGCGCGCGCGGCGACGATCAGCGCGTGTGTCGAATCGAGGCCCCCCGACACCCCGATGACGACCTTCGGGCCACCGATCGACGCGAGCCGCTGCTGCAAGCCCGCGACCTGGATGTTGTACGCCTCATAGCAGTCCAGGGCCAGCCGATCCGCGTCCGCCGGTACGAAGGGGAACCGCTCCACCCGTCGGCGCAGGCCCAAGTCGCCCGTCGGCGGGGTGAGTTCGAAGGTCACCGTGCGGAAGTCGGCCGTACGGGCAGCGTGCGTACGGCGGTTGTCGTCGAAGGTCCCCATCCGCTGCCGCTCCTGCCGCAGCAGGTCGAGGTCGATGTCGGCCACCGCGTACTGGTCGTCGAGCGGGAAACGGTCGGACTCGGCCAGCAGCACGCCGTTCTCGTAGATCAGGGTCTGGCCGTCCCACGACAGGTCGGTCGTCGACTCGCCGAGGCCGGCTGCCGCGTAGACGTACGCGGCGAGGCAGCGGCCGGACGCCGAGCGGGCCAGGAGCTTGCGGTCCTCCGCGCGGCCGACGGTGATCGGGCTGCCGGAGAGGTTGGCGAGGACGGTCGCGCCCGCCAGGGCGGCCTCGGCGCTCGGCGGCACCGGCACCCACATGTCCTCGCAGATCTCCGTGTGCAGGACGAGCCCCGGCACGTCCTCCGCCGCGAACAGCAGGTCCACGCCGAACGGCACCGATTCCCCGTCCACCCGGATCGTGCCGCCGCGCTCGTCGTCGCCCGCGGCGATCTGCCGACGCTCGTAGAACTCGCGGTAGTTGGGCGGGTAAGACTTGGGAACGACCCCGAGGACCCGGCCGCGGTGCACGACCACCGCGCAGTTGTAGACGCGGTCGCGATGGCGCAGCGGGGCGCCCACGACCAGGACCGGCAGCAGCTCCGCCGATCCCGTCACCACCTCCCGCAGCGCCTCCTCGACCTGGTCGAGCAGCGCGTCCTGGAGCAGCAGGTCCTCGATCGAGTAGCCGCACAGCACCATCTCCGGGAAGACGGCGACGGCCACGCCCTCCTCGGCGCACCTGCGCGCGTGGCGCAGTACCGCCTCGGCGTTGGCGTGCGGGTCCGCGATGACGGTGTGGCCCGTACAGGCGGCGACGCGGGCGAAGCCGTGCTGGTAGAGCGACCGGAAGTTGAGTGGAGGCACGGGGCCCAGTGTAATCGTCAGGGCGACGCAATGGGGTGGCGTGGGGGAGTGGTGCGCCCCACGCCACCCCATTACAGGTGACCCGTGTCGTTACTCAGGGGTCAGTGGTGACCCTTGGGCTTGACGAAGGACTGGACGTAGCCGCCCGCGGGCGTGCCCACGCCGGTCACGTCGTCGTAGCCCTTCACCGCGGACAGCGAGCTGTCCTTGCCGAGGCTGCGGACCGAGGTCAGCAGGCCGTCGGTGGCGTCGTAGCCGTTGGCGAAGTCCACGCGCGCCACCGCCAGGCCGGAGCCCGTCGGGTTGTCGGTCACGTCGTGGTACGCCTTCGAGCCGTACTTGGCGTAGATCGACGGGTTGGCGAAACCGATCGCCTTGCCGCCGCGCGCCTCCTGGGCCAGGGCCTGGACGGCCGCGATCACCGGCGAGGCCAGCGAGGTGCCGCCGATGCGGTACTCGCTGTACGACTCCGAGCCGTCCGCCTGGGTCTGGGTCTGGCCGACCTTGAAGCCCGTGTTCGGGTCGGCGATCGCCGAGATGTCGGGCACGACGCGGTTGCCGGCGGCGTTGTTGGCCGTGGCGAGCGCGTTCGGGACGACACCCTTCTGGTAGTAGGGCTCGGACACCGTCTTGCTGGTGCCGCCGCCCGCACCGGAGGTGAAGGCGCCCGGGAAGGCCGTCCAGCTCTTGCCGTCGTCGGACAGCGAGGCCTTCTCGGTTCCCCAGCCGGTCTCCCACAGGTACTTGTCGCCCTTGCCGACGGCGAGCGAGGTACCGCCGACCGCCGTCACCCACGCCGAGTTGGCCGGGGTGTCGACCTGCTTCGTGCCGGTGTGCGCGACCTCGTCGCCGTTGTCACCGGAGGAGAAGTAGAAGCCGATGCCCTCGACCGCGCCCAGCTGGAACACCTGGTCGTAGGCGGCCGCGAGGTCAGGCGTCTGGTTGGCCTCGATGTCGCCCCACGAGTTGGAGACGATGTCGGCCAGGTGGTTGTCGACGACCTTGCTCAGCGAGTCGAGCAGATCGTCGTCCATGCAGGACGCGCCACCCACGTACGTGACGTCCGCCGCGGGCGCCACCGCGTGCACGGCCTCGACGTCGAGGGTCTCCTCGCCGTACCAGCCCGAGGCGTCGCACTCGTCGGCGCCCGTGTTCGTGTAGTTGTCGGGCAGCACCTGGTGCAGCTGACCGGTCTTCCACGTGGCGTCGCCGTGCTTCTTCGCGTACGTGGCCGCGTCGAAGGCGATGGTCGGCGAGGCGTAGGCGTCCGTGATGGCGACCCGCACGCCCTTGCCGGTGTACTTGCCCGCGCCGTAGGCGGCACGCAGCTGCTTGCCGGTGTAACCCTGCACGGCGTACGGGATCTTCTTGCCGTACGCGCTGGGCAGCGAGGTCGCGGTCTTGGAGCCGTAGTACGAGGAGAACGGCCCCGCGTTCTTGAACACCGCGGTCGGACCCGGCAGTTGGTCGTCGTGGTCCGCCTTGTGCGGAGCGTTGTCCAGGCCGGTGACGGTCAGGACGGCGCCGTTCAGGCTGTCCGGCGCGGTCGCCGACTTCGAGGGCGCGCGGTAGGTCTTGGTGCCCTTGGCGTAGTTGTGCAGCTGGGTGCTGAACGCCTTCTCGGCCGCCGCCACGTCACCGGTGACGGAGACGTAGTGCTGCGTGACGCCGGTGACCTTCAGTCCGGTGGACGTCAGCCACGACTTGACCGCGGCCACCTGGGCCTTGGTCGCGCCGAAGCGGGCCTGCACCTGCTTGGCGCTCAGGTACTTGCCGTACGCCGCCGAGTTCGGGTCGGACACGGCCTTCGCGTAGGCCGCGAGGCCGTTTGCGTCCTTGCCGGCGAGGTACACCCGCAGCGAGACCTGGGAGCCGTTGGAGGTGGCCCCCTTGTCCGCCTTGGCCGTGGCCCAGGTGGGCTTGGTGCCCGCCAGCGAGTCGCGGCCCGGGTTGTCCGCGGCGTGGGCCGCGGGTATGCCGAGCGCCAGCGCGCCGGCGAGCATCGGCAGTGTTGCCGCCATGCTCACCACGGCACGCGTGTTGGCGCGGTTGGATCTCATAGAACCCCCTGCGATGCGGTTCTTCGCATGTGTGGTCGGTCTCCGTTGATCCTCGGAGAACCGCGCCGCGGCGGGGGCACGGAATTGGATCAAACGGTAGGGGTCACTCTTTCGATGAACCGTTCATGCCAGGGGAATGCGAAAGCCAAGAGAACCTCTGCCAATACCAAGAGAACCTCAAGGAACGCCCAGGATGGGGGATTTGAGGCTTTGGTGCGCTCCCGATCTTTCCGGAAGGTTACGAACGCGCCTTCGCGCCCCGCTCCTTGAGCATGTCCGCCATCAACTGGATCTCCGACTGCTGCCCCGCGACCATGCCCTGCGCGAGCCGCTTCTCCACATCCACCGAGCACTTGGCGACACAGCCCTCGGCCATGTGGATCCCGCCCTTGTGGTGGTCGGTCATCAACTGCAGATAGAAGACTTCCGCCTGCTTGCCGCTGAGCTCGCCGAGCTTCTTCATCTCGGTGTTGGTCGCCATCCCCGGCATCAGCGCACCGTCCTTGCCGGAGGCCATGTCGCCCATGCCCATCCACGTCATCGGCGGATCCGCCGACACCTTCGGCAGCCCCCACAGGTCCAGCCAGCCGAGCAGCATGCCGCGCTGATTGGCCTGCGTCTGCGCGATGTCGTATGCAAGCCGGCGTACGTCCGTGTCCTTGGTGCGGTCGCGCACGATGTACGACATCTCCACGGCCTGCTGATGGTGCACCGCCATGTCCCGGGCGAACCCGGCGTCCGCGGAGTCGGCGGCCGGCACGCTCGACGAGGAGCCGCCGTCCTCGGCCACCGCGTAGGTGATTCCGCCGGCCGCGATCAGCGCCGCCACCGCGGCGCCCGCGATCAGACCGGCCTGCCTCACTGCGACAGGCCGTTCGTGCACGCGGCCCCCGGCTCCGGGGTCTGCTTGCCCTGCACGAACTCCGCGAAGAACTTGTCCACGTTCGGGTCGCTCGCGCTCGTCACCGTGCGCTGCTTGCCCCACGCGGTCAGCATGATCGGGTCGGGCTGCTTGTCGTCCGGGCTCATCAGCGTGTACGGCGTCTGCTTCACCTTCGCCGCCAGCGCGTCCACGTCCGCCTTCGAGGCCTTGCTCGTGTACGTCACCCAGACCGCGCCGTGCTCCAGCGAGTGCACGGCGTTCATGTTGTTGAGCGCCTTGGTGTAGACGTCGCCGTTGCAGTTCATCCAGACCTGGTTGTGGTTGCCGCCGACCGGGGGCTCGGTGGGGTACTTCACCGTCTTGGCGACGTGGGTACGGCCCAGCGTCCCCTTCCACGTCTTCACCCCGTCCTTGCCGGTGACGAAGTGCCCCGAGGTCTTCGAGTCCGACGCGGTGTCGTCCTTGTCGCTCTGCGCCTTCACCACGAACACGCCACCCACGATCAGCCCGGCCACGACGACCACGCTCGCGCCGATCGTCAGGATCCGCGCGCGCCGCTCACGGGCCCGCTCCGCGCGCTGCATCTCCTCTATCCGGGCCTTGCGGGCCGCGCTGTTGCTGTTCTTCGCCTTGGCGGAACCCATGAGGTCTGTCCTTCTGGGGAAAAGGTGGCCGGTCGGTCCGCTGATCGTAGTGGGGAAGGGGAAGACTTTCGTAGGTGGGTCACAGCCAACCCCTTGCTCCGCCCGGATCTGTACGGGCCGGGCATTACGGATACCGGTCCGAGCAGGCAAGATGGCGGGAGAGTCGTACACCTGCCGTATCGGAGCCGTTCAGCCCGGAGTCGCTCGGCCGATCATGGTCGGCAACGCGCATGAAATGCTGTTGTGGTGGGATGCTCAGGTGCCCGACCGCCTCCCGCGTGACCTGGGGCAGGCGGCCTGACCAGCAAGGATGGGGAATCGGAAGATGGACAAGCAGCAGGAGTTCGTGCTCCGTACGTTGGAGGAGCGCGACATCCGGTTCGTACGCCTGTGGTTCACGGACGTGCTGGGCTTCCTGAAGTCCGTCGCCGTGGCCCCCGCCGAACTGGAACAGGCCTTCGACGAGGGCATCGGCTTCGACGGCTCCGCGATCGAGGGCTTCGCCCGGGTCTACGAGTCCGACATGATCGCCAAGCCCGACCCGTCGACGTTCCAGATCCTCCCGTGGCGCGCCGAGGCCCCCGGCACCGCCCGGATGTTCTGCGACATCCTCATGCCGGACGGCTCTCCGTCCTTCGCCGACCCGCGCTACGTCCTCAAGCGCGCCCTGACCCGCGGCTCCGACCTCGGCTTCACCTTCTACACCCACCCGGAGATCGAGTTCTTTCTCCTGAAGGACCGCCCGCTGGACGGCAGCCGCCCCACCCCCGCCGACAACTCCGGCTACTTCGACCACACCCCCCAGAACATCGGCATGGACTTCCGCCGCCAGGCGATCACCATGCTGGAGTCGATGGGCATCTCGGTCGAGTTCTCCCACCACGAGGGCGCCCCGGGCCAGCAGGAGATCGACCTCCGCTACGCGGACGCGCTCTCCACGGCGGACAACATCATGACGTTCCGCCTGGTCATGAAGCAGGTGGCGCTGGAGCAGGGCGTGCAGGCGACGTTCATGCCGAAGCCGTTCTCGGAACACCCGGGCTCGGGCATGCACACGCACCTCTCCCTCTTCGAGGGCGACCGGAACGCTTTCTACGAGTCCGGCTCGGAGTACCAGCTCTCGAAGGTCGGCCGCTCCTTCATCGCGGGCCTGCTGAAGCACGCGGCGGAGATCTCGGCCGTCACGAACCAATGGGTCAACTCCTACAAGCGCATCTGGGGCGGCTCGGAACGCACGGCCGGCGCCGGCGGCGAGGCCCCTTCCTACATCTGCTGGGGCCACAACAACCGCAGCGCCCTGGTCCGCGTCCCGATGTACAAGCCCGGCAAGACGGGCTCGGCGAGGGTCGAGGTCCGCTCCCTGGACTCGGGCGCGAACCCGTACCTGGCGTACGCGCTCCTCCTGGCCGCCGGCCTGAAGGGCATCGAAGAGGGCTACGAACTCCCCCCGGGCGCGGAGGACGACGTCTGGGCCCTCTCCGACGCGGAACGCCGAGCGATGGGCATCGAGCCGCTCCCCCAGAACCTGGGCGAGGCCCTGACCCTGATGGAGCGCAGCGACCTGGTCGCGGAGACGCTGGGCGAGCACGTCTTCGACTTCTTCCTGCGCAACAAGAAGTCGGAGTGGGAGGAGTACCGCTCCGAGGTCACGGCGTTCGAGCTGCGGAAGAATCTGCCGGTGCTGTAAGCGCAGGGCGGATCGCGTTTCCTGGTGAGGGGACTGCCGGCGCCGATGGTCGCGGGCGCCGGCGGCCTCACACCTGGGCGAGAGGCGTAACGGGCGCGTCGGCGCCGGAGTACTGCAGCGCCGTGATGCGCTCGATGACGAGGCCGAGCAGTACGGCCGCCGCGATCATGAGTGCTTCCTCCACCACGAGGAGGGCCATCGACCCCGGGGCCACCTGGCCCGCCACGCCCAGGACCAGCGCGTGCGTGATCCAGGCGCCCCACCACAGATTCACCAGCGCCGTGTCCCGCTTCCGCTCCCACGACGCGGAACTGGCGCTCCCGATGTCGAGGACGAACCGGCGAGGGACGAAGAAGTTGACCACCGGCACGAACCACGCGCCGATCGTCCAGCCCCGACTCGGCAGCGAGGCCTGAGGGGACAACTCCTGGGCGGTGCGCCGGGACCGGGCGAGCCACACGAGGAACAGCACGATCGCAAGGGTCATCAGATAGAGGAAGACCATGGACGTGGAGCCCGACTTGTTCAGGGACGCGTCCGTGGGACGCAGGTAGTGATCCCGAACCGCCACCGCGCGGAACACGTCCGCCACGGCAGCCACCGCTATCGCGACCTGTGCGAAGCGGGCAAGGATCCACGGAGCTTTACGGGCGGTGCTCGTCATCTTCTTCGGCCTGTCTCGGAGGCGTGCGTGACCGCAGCGGGCGCTGGGCGCAGTGATCATAGGGTCTGCTCGCCGCACACGCGCACGACTTTCGGGTCCTCGGGCGCTGGATGCGCGTCCCCGAAGTGCTAGTCGACGAACGCCGGTGACACCGCCGCCGTGCTGATGCGTCGGGGCGTGCCCGTGCCGTCCGACGGGATCTCGTACAGGTCCGCTCCGTAGTCGCCTGGCAGGGCGTAGACGAGGGTGTCGTTGTCCCTCCATACCGCCTGGTCGTCCACGCTTCGGGGTTCCGACAACGGGGTCTCGTGCATCGTGCGGAGGTTCAGGACGTACAGGTGCCAGGGAGCGTCCTTCGGGAGGCCCTTCACCCGCTTCTTGTACGCGATGCGCGTGCCGTCGGGGGAGAGGGACGGGCATTCGACGTTCTCGTGGAGGGTCGTGACCGTCTTCGTTCGGAGGTTGCCCCTGACCAGGTATGTCCGGCCCTTTGTCGCCAGCGTTGCGTAGAAGGTTTTGTCGTCCGGACTGAACGTCACGCCCCAGAAGTTGGCGTCCGCCGAGTGGTAGGTGTGGCCGTTCCTGATGATGCGGAAGGACTCCAGGGAGGGGGTCAGCTCGCCCGTGCGCACGTTCACGATCGCCGTGCGCGTCGAGAAGTTCGTGCCCGCGTATGAGTCTCCGCCTACGAATGCCGTCCAGGCTGCGAAGTGGCCCGTGGGGGAGACCCGGGCGCGGGAGGGGATGCCCGGGACGTCGTAGTGGGCCGTCTCCTTGAGGTGGGTGTCGAGGATCAGCGCGCGGTAGGTGTCGGTGACCGGGCCGTGGATGGCTTGCAGGCAGACGCCGGTGCCGGCTGCCGCGTAGAAGCGTAGGCATTTCCGGCCTGAGGCGATCCGTGGGCCCGCGGGGGCCGACGCCGGGACCGTCGTCAGTTCGTCTCTGTGGGGGCCCCAGGCCATGTTGCGGAAGATCATGTGGGCGGGGGTGGTGAGCGTGAGCCGGCCTGACGTGACCTTCGGGCCGTCCGGCTGGGTCTCGTTTCTGCGGTCAGCTCGGGCCGACGCGTGCAGGATCGAGGCCACCGCGACCGCGGCGAGGGCCAGGACCGCTGCCAGGAGGACGAGGAGGCGGTTGCGTACGGTCATGTCGTGAGGCCTTCCTTCGTCGCCGTAACCGGGCGTAGGGACCAGGCCGAGAACGCCGCGCATGCCGCCAGCGCCACCGTCGCCGTCAGCAACGCCGTGCGGTCGCCCCACAGGGTCCAGGCCGCGCCGAAGCCCAGTGAGCAGACGAATCTCGCCAGTGCCTGTCCCGTCTGGACCACGGCGAGGCCCGAGGAGCGCAGCCGTTCCGGGACGTTCTCCGAGGCCGCCGCCATCAGTACGCCGTCGGTCGCCGCGTAGAAGCCGCCGTGCAGGAGGAGGACGGCGTAGGGGAGGGCGGGGCCGTGCCAGGAGGTGAGGAGGAGGGCGTAGGCGAGGAGCAGTGCGCCGTGGCCGGCCAGGAAGACTCGGCGGCGGCCGATGCGGTCCGCCAGCCGACCCAGAGGGAGTGCGAGGAGCAGGAACGCCGCCGCCGTGCCCAGCGGGAGCAGTGCGAACCAGCGGTCGGGGACGCCCAGGCGGTGCTGGAGGAGGAGGTAGATGAAGGAGTCGCTGATCGTGGCCAGGCCCAGGAGCAGTGCGCAGAGCGTGATGCGGCGCAGGTCGCGGTGGGCGAGGAGGGCCAACGCCGCCCGCAGGGTGGGGCGTTGGGCGGACCCCGGGGCTGATCCAGCCGGCTCCGGCGCCTGCCTCCGCGACGAAACGGACGGCTCCCGCGCCGACCTCCCCGTCGAACCGGACGGCACGAACAGCACCAGCACCACCACGCCCAGCACCGCCACGCAGAAGCTCACCGTGAACACCGCGTCGTAGCCGTCGACCGTCGCCCGCAGGATGAGGAACGCCACCAGTGGGCCCAGCAGCGCGCCCGCCGTGTCCATCGCGCGGTGGACGCCGAAGGCGCGGCCTCGGGTCTCCGGGGTGGCGGAGAGGGAGATCAGCGCGTCGCGGGGGGCCGTGCGCAGGCCCTTGCCGGTGCGGTCGGCCGCCAGGATCAGGCCGATGGGGGTGAGGGTGTGGGCGAGCAGGAGCAGGGGTTTGCAGGCCGCCGAGATGCCGTAGCCCAGGCCCGCCACCCACTTGTGCCGGCCCCCGCCCCGGTCGGCCAGGTGGCCCCCGGCCAGCCGGACGAGGGCCGAGAAGCCGTTGTAGACGCCGTCCAGGAGGCCGAAGCCCAGCGGGGAGAGGCCGAGGCCCGTGACCAGGTACAGCGGGAGGACCGCCGTCACCATCTCCGAGGACACGTCGGTGATCAGGCTGACCGTGCCGAGCGCGAGGACGGTGGGGGCGATCCCGCCGCCCGCACGCCGGGCGGCGGTCCCTTCCACGGACGCCGTCGGGGTGCTCGCGCGGCTGTCCGCTACGTACACGTCAGGACGTCCAGATGCCGGTGATGTCCTTGGCCGAGGCCGCGTTGCCCGCGTGGGTGGTCAGGCCCTGCGAGTCCTCCAGGGTGCGCAACAGGTCGTAGTGGTTGTAGGTGGTGGACGACGTCGAACCCGCCGTGACCGGCTGGCCGTAGAGGACCGTCGGGATGCGGTTGCCGGCCAGTCGGTTGTCCTCGTCGAAGGTGACGACGAGCAGGCTGTTGTGGGTCTTGGC
This sequence comes from Streptomyces sp. NPDC001002, assembly GCF_053599215.1. Classification (NCBI taxonomy): domain Bacteria; kingdom Bacillati; phylum Actinomycetota; class Actinomycetes; order Kitasatosporales; family Streptomycetaceae; genus Streptomyces; species Streptomyces sp. NPDC001002. Next base: position 214,450 of record NZ_JBSFLV010000001.1, read on the forward strand.
CCAAGTGGCGTACGCGCCAAGCTTGTTCTTCAGCCAGGTGTCACCGGTGGACACCGAGCAGTCGTGCATGTCGCTGCACAGGTTGGGCACGACGAAGGACACGTCGGGCAGGGTCGCGTAGTCGGTCGGGAACTGCGCGAAGGTCTTCGCGGTCGACGTCGGCACGTTGCTGAAGCCGAACCAGGGGTTGTGCTTGCGGGCGTACGTGCCGCTGCTGCACGTCGTCGAACCCTGGCTGGGCAGCGTCTCGTTGTAGCTGGCCCAGGTGCCGCCGGCCGCGATCACCTCGGAGGCGAGGTTGGCGGCCGAGGAGAAGCCGGGGGTGTAGCAGCTGTCGTCCGTGACACCTTGGGTGGAGCCGGAGAACAGGGCGAAGTAGTTGGGCTGGCTCGGGTGGGTCTCGGCGTACGACTGGCTGAGGCTGGCGCCGCCGGTCCTGAGCGAGTTGATGTACGGCGCGCTGGAGGAGCCGATCACCTGGCTGTAGGCGTGGTTCTCGAAGACCACCACGACCACGTGGTCCGGGTTCGGCACGGTGGCCGCGGCGTGCGCGGACGGGGATCCGCCGAGGCCGGTCCACAGACCGACTGCCGTCGCCGTGAAGGCGAGCGTGGCGGCCACGGCGGTACGGCTGCGGCGGAACGTCGAACGGGCGGAGCTGCCGGACACATCGACCTCCGGTGGGGAAGCGTGGGGGGAAGGGCGGAGCACTGACGGCGTCAGCATGCACACGCCAAGATTCTCCCGCCCCACCGCACCCGACCGGAAGCATGAAGACCGGGTGAACTACTCCCACCCGGAAGGCGGGTGCATTACTCCCGCCCAGAAGACGGGTGAACTACTCCCGCCCGGCCCGCCAGTTGAGCCAGCACCTGGTGCAGCGGCTCCGTCTCCCGCTTGCGGTACTCCTGGATCGCCCACCCGTTGCCGTCCGGGTCCTTGAAGTACATGAAGGTCGCCCCGTCCTGCGGCGCGAACTGCTGCGGCTCGGTGACGTCCAGGCCGCGCGCGGTCAGCTCCTCGTACGCCGCCTTCGCGTCCGTCACGCACAGCTGCATGCCGTGGTACGTCCCCGGCTGCGGGGTCCCCGTCGGCACCTGGAGCCCGTCGACCAGGGCGATCGAACAGCCCGAGCCCGGCGGCGTCAGCTGCACGATCCGTACGCCCTCCATCACTTCTCCGTCGAGGTCCACGTGGAAGCCGACCTTGTCCCGGTAGAACTCCTTGGCCCGGTCCACGTCGGTGACGGGCATCAGGATCACTTCGAGGGTCATGTCCATAACGACTCCTTTGTCGCAGGGGTGTCGTACGCGGGTGGACACCTCACGGCTACGTCACTCGAAGCGCCACCGCGTCTGGCTGAAGGGCTCTCCCTTACCGAAGCCGAAAACCGTGCGGGGCGCCACCGCGAAGACGAAAGCGTGTCCGGGGCCGTGGTGGAAGGCCTCGTCGCGGACGTCGAAGTGCCAGAAACTGCCGTACTTGGCCTCCCACGCGGCGGCCAGTTCCCGCAGCCGGTCCTCGTCCGTGATCCGCACGGCCTCGCCCTCGACGACCAGGTCGTGTCCCTTGTCCCAGGTGTTCGTGCCGGTCGTCAGCACGACCTGCGGATTGGCGGCCAGATTGCGGGCCTTGCGCTCCTCGGGGCCGGTGCAGAAGTGCAGCGCGCCGTCCGCCCACACCGCGGGCAACGGCGTGACGTGCGGCCGCCCGTCCGGCCGCACGGTGGAGATCCAGAACAACTCGGCCGCGCTGAGCCGTTCCTCGGCCTCGGCCCATTCGGTGGCGGTGGCGGCCGGGTCGCTGTAGTGGGGGTCGAGACGGGTCTGCGGTTCGCGGTTCGTCCTGGGCGTCATGGGATGTCCTCCTCGTATCGGCTCCTGAGGTGGTGACCGCCCCGGCCGCGCGAACTCATCGGCGGACCGTCAGGCGTACTCCGGGAACACCCGCGCCACCGCCGCGGTACGGCTGGACACGCCGAGCCGTCCGAAGGCGTTCTCCAGGTGCTTGCGGACGGTGCTGGGCGCCACGCAGAGCTGCTCGGCGATCTGCGGAGTGCTCATGCCGAGGGCCACACAGCGCAGGACGTCGAGTTCGCGGTTGGTCAGCCGGACCGGGGTGCGGTGCCTGCGGGCGGCGGCCAGGTAGATCTCGTACAGGTGCGGGGCGAGCAGCCGCAGCGTGGTCATCTCGTGGTCCTTGAACGGTTGCCCGTCCGTGCGGAACAACTGGAAGACCCGGGTGCGGCCCGGCGCGGTGGGCAGGGCGACGTCCGCGACGGTGGGGAAGGGGCGCAGGAACTCGACGTAGATCGGCTGGTTCCGCAGTCTGTGGGCCGACACGAAGTCCGCCATCTGCGTCGTCTCGGGGGTGTCGTGCGGGCGCGAGACCTGCTCGCACTGGAGGTGCTGGTGGCGCCAGCGCCAGTACTCCTCCATCGGGCCCTGATCCTCGCCGCCCGGGGTGTCCCGGTCGTTCCAGCTGATCCTGGTCGGGATGTCCAGCTCCGAGAAGCTCGCGCAGTCGCAGGGGATCAGCCGCTGCAGTCCGTGGAGCAGGGACATCGGGGGCACGCCCTCCGCGAGGTCCTGCCGGGCCTCGTCCAGGACGTCCGCCATGCGGCGCAGATGGGCCTCGGCGGTGGTGAAGGGCGGAGTCATGACGGCCTCCCTGTGGCCGGTTTTGCCTGACGCGAATCTACGCCCGGCCACGGCCCGGGAAACCGGAGATTCGCCAAATGCCGAATGGGCTACGTTCGTTGACGCGCGCACCGTCGACTCATACGGCCGACCCCGGTCCGTATGAGAACACGGAGGCATCCCATGCGTTCCCACCTGCGTTTCCACGACGGACCCGCCCACCCACGCCCCTGCCGCGCCATGGCGCTCGCAGCAGGTGCCGCCGCACTCACCACCACCCTGCTCGCCACCGGGTGCGACAGCACGGCCACGACCGCCTCGGCGCAGGACACGCCCTTCGACGCCGTCGGGATCACACTCGGCTCCCGCGGCGACATCCAGCTCTCCGGATCCTCCCGCACAGCGATCACGCCGGCGGGGTCGTACCCGGTCACCGGAGGCCGCGCTCACCCCTTCACCAGGCCTGCCGACGCGTTGCTGGTGGTGCTGCGGCACTGGCCGGACACCGGGACGGAGCGGGCCTCCCGCGGGCGGGCGCCCCGGATGGTGCCCCCGGAGGAGGCCGCGATCGAGACCGCGTTCCTCGTCGACACCAAGGACTGGGTGCGGGCCGACCTCGACGGACACCACCTCCAGTGGCTGCGCCGCGACACGCTCCGGATCGACACCACGAACACCGCGGTCGGAGACCGCGCCCGGCTCACGCTGTCCGGACCGCACGGGGGTCGGCCCGGACAGCCCACGGCACCGCGCGACGACTCCGCCTGCGCGTACCTCGACCGCTGGACCGACCGCAGCGTGGTCCTCCCGGCGGTCGAGGCGGGCATGCCTGTCGACACGGCACTGGCGAGGCTGCGGAAGCAGTGCCTGGACGTCCAGTACGCCTCCCTGCGCGGTACCGGCCGCCCTGGCACGGTCTCTCACGTCGTGGTTCCACTCGCCGTACGGGCGAACACCGCGGCCGTGCTGCCGCCGGACGGAGGCGCCGAAGGGCCGGGAGACACGGTGCTGGTGAACCCGGCCAGCCCCGCCACCTTGGTGGTGACCCGCTGAATCCACTCTCCCGCCCCGGCGCTTCTGCCGGTGTCTCCGGTTACGCTCGGGCCAGTACGACCTTGATCCGACGGGAGGCCGGGATGACGGCGCCGGGGCGCAGGAGCAGTACCTTTTCGCGGCTGCTGCGGCACGGTTTCACCGATCCCTCGGCGGCGGAGCGGCTGCTGGACAGCGGTGAGCTGACGCCTGTGCGCAATGACCCGGTGTTGCTGGAGGCACTGGGGGCCACCGCCGATCCGGACCTCGCGCTGCTGGGGCTGGTACGACTGCTCGAAGCCCAGCCCGACACCACCGCGTGGCGGACGCTGCTCGACACGTTGATAGCGGCCAAGCCGCTGCGCGACCGGCTGCTCGGGGTGCTCGGCGCCTCCTCCGCGCTCGCCGATCACCTCGCCCGGCATCCGCACGACTGGCACGCCCTCGTCACCTACGAGCCGCGCGATCTGCACCCGGGCGTCGAGGAGTTCGAGCGCGGGCTCGCCGAGGCCACCGACCCGGTCTCCCTGCGCGTCGCCTACCGCCGCTGCCTGCTGTCCATCGCCGCCCGTGACGTGTGCGGCACCACCGACCTCGCCCAGACCGCCGCCGAACTCGCCGACCTCGCCACCGCCACCCTGCGCGCCGCCCTCGCCATCGCGAGCGCCGCCGCGCCCGACGACGCCGCGCTGTGCCGGCTCGCGGTGATCGCGATGGGCAAGTGCGGCGGCCACGAGCTGAACTACGTCTCGGACGTCGACGTGATCTTCGTCGGCGAGGCCGTCGAGGGCGCCGACGAGGGCAAGGCGATCCGCGCCGCCACCAAACTCGCCTCGCACATGATGCGGATCTGCTCCGAGACCACCGTCGAGGGCTCCATCTGGCCCGTCGACGCCAACCTCCGCCCCGAGGGCCGCAACGGCCCCCTGGTCCGCACCCTCAGCAGCCACCTCGCCTACTACCAACGCTGGGCCAAGACCTGGGAGTTCCAGGCCCTGCTCAAGGCCCGCCCGGTGGCCGGCGACCTGGAGCTTGGCGAGGAGTACGTCACCGCGCTGGCCCCCATGGTCTGGCAGGCGGCCGAGCGCGAGAACTTCGTCGCCGACGTGCAGAAGATGCGCCGCCGGGTCGTCGAGAACATCCCGCTCGGTGAGGTCGACCGCGAGCTGAAGCTCGGGCCGGGTGGACTGAGAGACGTCGAATTCGCCGTGCAGCTCCTCCAGTTGGTGCACGGGCGGGCGGACGCCTCCCTGCGCAGCGGCACCACACTGGACGCGCTCCAGGCCCTCGCCGCCGGCGGGTATGTAGGACGCGCCGATGCCGTCCAGCTCGACGACGCCTACCGCTTCCTGCGCTCCATGGAACACCGCATCCAGCTCTACCGGCTGCGCCGCACCCACCTCGTCCCCGAGGACGAGGCCGACCTGCGCCGCATCGGCCGCTCCCTCGGCCTGCGCGCCGACCCGGTCGCCGAGTTGACCCGCGAGTGGCGCCGGCACGCCTCCGTCGTACGCCGCCTGCACGAGAAGCTCTTCTACCGTCCCCTGCTCGACGCCGCCGCCCAACTCGCCCCCGGCGAGGCCCGGTTGAGCCCCGAGGCGGCCCGCGAACGGCTGGTCGCCCTCGGCTACGCCGACCCGGCCGCCGCACTGCGGCACCTGGAGGCGCTGGCCTCCGGGGTGAGCCGCAAGGCCGCGATCCAGCGCACCCTGCTGCCCGTGCTGCTCGGCTGGTTCGCCGACTCCGCCGACCCGGACGCGGGACTGCTCAACTTCCGCAAAGTGTCGGACGCGTTGGGCAAGACACCGTGGTACCTGCGGCTGCTGCGGGACGAGGGCGCCACCGCCGAGAACCTCGCCCGCGTGCTGTCCGCCGGACGCCTCGCCCCCGACCTGCTGATGCGGGCCCCGGAAGCGGTGGCCCTGCTCGGCGACGGCGGCGGTGACGGGGGTGCCGGTGGCGGCGGCCTGGAGCCGCGCGACCGGGCCCACCTGGAGCAGGAGGTGCTCGCCGGAGTGCGGCGCGCCGACAACGCCGACCAGGCGGTCGCCGTCGCACGCGGGGTGCGCCGCCGGGAACTCTTCCGTACGGCCGCCGCCGACATCGTCGGCTCCTACGGCACCGACACCCACCCCGTCGAGGCCGACCAGGGCGCCCTGGTGGACCGGGTCGGCGGCGCGATCTCCGACCTGACGGCGGCGACCCTCGCGGGCACGCTGCGCGCGGTGGTGCGGGGCGGCTGGGGCGACACCCTGCCGACCCGGTTCGCGATCATCGGCATGGGCCGCTTCGGCGGTCACGAACTCGGCTACGGCTCCGACGCGGACGTCCTGTTCGTGCACGAGCCGCGCGAGGGAGTGCCGGAACGGGAGGCCTCCGAAGCCGCCAACAAGGTCGTCTCCGAGATGCGCCGGCTGCTCCAGGTGCCGAGCGCGGACCCGCCGCTCCTCATCGACGCCGACCTGCGCCCCGAGGGCAAGTCCGGGCCCTTGGTGCGGACGCTCCACTCCTACGAGGCGTATTACCGCCGGTGGTCTCTGGGGTGGGAGTCGCAGGCGTTGCTCCGGGCCGAACCCGTGGCCGGGGACGCGGAGTTGGGGCAGCGGTTCATTGAACTGATCGATCCGCTGCGGTATCCCGCCGAGGGGCTCGGGGACGATGCCGTGCGGGAGATCCGGCGGTTGAAGGCTCGGATGGAGTCGGAGCGGATGCCTCGCGGGGCCGACCCGAAGCTGCACACCAAGCTCGGGCCGGGCGGGTTGTCCGACGTGGAGTGGACTGTGCAACTGCTTCAGTTGCAGCACGGGTGGGTGGAGCCGGGGTTGCGGACTACGCGGACTCGGGAGGCGCTCGCCGCGGCGTGCTCCGCCGGGCTGGTGTCGGGTGAGGATGCCGAAATACTGGATGAGGCTTGGGTGTTGGCGACGCGGGTTCGTAATGCGGTGATGTTGGTGCGGGGGCGGGCCGGGGACACGTTTCCCTCTGAGAGTCGGGAACTTGCCGCGGTGGGGCGGTACTTGGGGTATGGGCCGGGGCATGCGGGGGACATGCTGGACGCGTATCGCCGTACGGCGCGTCGGGCACGGGGTGTTGTGGACGAGCTGTTTTATGGGGCGGCGGCGATGTGAGGGGGTTGTTGGTCGGCTGCGGGCCGGTGGGGGCTGGTCGCGCAGTTCCCCGCGCCCCTTTGGGGCGCGTCCATGGGGCGTCGGCTCGAAAGTGAAGGGCGTCGGCTGGAAAGAGGACGCCGCCGGCTGGAAAGCGCCACGCCCGTCAGGACCACCGCCATCCCCGTCACCACCCGCCAACCCACCCGCTCGTCCAGGACCAGCGCGCCCAGCGTCACCGACACCACCGGCAGCAAGTAGCCCACCGTCGCCGCGTTCGTCGGGCCCTCGTCCGCTATGAGGCGGTAGTTGAGGTAGAAGGTGACGCCCGTGCCGAGGATGCCCAGGGCGGTGACCGCCAACAAGGCCGTGGTGTCGGCGTGCAGGGGGCCCGCGACCGGGAGGGCCAGCGTGCTCCAGGCCGTGGCCGTGAGGAGTTGGGCCGCCGAGACCGCCAACGGGGCCTCGCGGGACGTGAGATGGCGGGCCATGTAGGCGAACGCGACGGCGTAGCTCGCGGCGGCGGCCAGCAGGGCGAGGGCGCCCCAGCCGAACAGGCCCGAGCGGTGCCAGGGGGCGAAGATCAACACCGTACCGGCGAAGCCGAGCAGGAGACCCGTCAGGCGGGTTCGGGTCAGGCCGCGGTCCGTGCCCAGGGTGACGCCGATGAGCAGGGACCACAGGGGAGTTGTGGCGTTGAGGACGCCGGCGACGCCCGAGTCGACCGTCTGCTCGCCCACGCTGAAGAGCGCGAAGGGCAGCGCGTTGCAGAAGAGCGCGGCCACGACGAGGTGGCCCCATACCTTGCGGGAACGCGGCAGGGACTGACCTGCGCGGCGGGCCAGGAGCAGGAGTACGGCTGTGCCCAGGGCGCAGCGGGCGATGGTGATCTGGGCCGGCGTGAGGCCGTGGTCCAGGGCGAGCTTGATCCAGAGGAACCCGGAGCCCCAGAGGAGCGCCAGGACGGCCATGCGGAGGGAGGAGGCGAGCGGCATGGGTCCACGGTGGCCCGCAGATAGCCGTAAGGACAAGTGAAAGATAGTGCAAGCACTGTTAACCTCTCCTACATGCTGGATGTGCGACGGATGCAGGTGCTGCGGACGGTGGTCGGCAGCGGGTCGGTGACGGCGGCGGCCGCGAGCCTCGGGTACACGCCCTCCGCGGTGAGTCAGCAGGTCGCCGCGCTGGAGAAGGAGGCCGGTACGGCGCTGCTTGAGCGGTCCGGGCGGGGGGTGCGGCCGACGGCTGCCGGGCTGCTGCTCACCGAGTACGCCGACGCGATCGGCCGGCAGGTCGCCGAGGCGGAGACGGCGCTGGCCGATCTGCTCGCGGGGCGTACCGGGCGGTTGTCGGTGCGGTACTTCGCCACGGCGGGGTCGGCGCTCGTCGCTCCGGCGGTCGCCCGGATGCGGGCCGAACACCCGGACGTGCAGGTCGAGTTGAAGCTGATCGACCCCGAGGATCCGCTGCCGGACGTGCGCGAAGGGAGGGCGGATCTCGCGCTGGTCGTCGGCGCGGGGCGGCAGGCCAACGGCGTACGGCTGCTGCATCTGCTCGACGATCCCTACCTCGCCGTCCTGCCCAAGGGGCACCGGCTCGCGGGCCGGCGGACCGTGGAGCTGGCGGAGCTGGCCGAGGAGCCCTGGGTCGGCAGCGAGTGGCCCGGGCCCTGTCTGGACGCCCAGCTGAGCGCGTGCGAGGCCGCCGGGTTCCGGCCGAGGTTCGTGGTCGAGAGCGAGGACTACGTCACCGCACAGGGCTTCGTCGCGGCGGGCCTCGGGGTGAGCCTGATCCCGCGGCTGGGGCTGGGCGGCGGCCGGCATCCGCAGGTGGTACTGCGGGAGGTGCGGCGGCCGGAGCCGACCCGCACGATCAGCGCGGCGGTACGGGAGTCGGCACCGGTGCAGCCCGCGCTGCGGACGTTCCTGGAGGCGCTACGGGAGGCGGCGGGAGCGCCCCGCTGATACGCGGCCCGCGCACCTCGGGCAGCGGCTCGCGCCCGAACCCGGCACTCCGCCGAGCGCGGACGCCTCTCGCCCCGACCTACGCCCTCGTAGGCAGCAGGCGCTTCCCCGTGCCCCTCGCCGGAGGCAGCTGGGGCAGGGAGTACGGCAGGGCGCCGTACCAGAGGCGGGCGACCGTGAAGCCGAAGGCCAGGCAGAGCATGCCGCCGACCGCGTCGAGCCAGAAGTGGTTGGCGGTGGAGACGATGACCATCAGGGTCGCCGCGGGGTAGAGGAGGCCCAGTACGCGTACCCACGGGACCTTGGCCAGGGCGAAGATCGTGAGGCCGCACCACAGGGACCAGCCGATGTGCATGGACGGCATCGCGGCGTACTGGTTCGACATGTGCTTCAGGTCGCCGGACGCCATCGAACCCCAGGTCTGGTGGACCATGACGGTGTCGACGAACGTGCTGCCGTTCATCAGGCGGGGCGGGGCGAGCGGATACAGGTAGTAACCGACCAGCGCGACCAGGGTGGTGGCGAACAGGACCATGCGCGCCGCCGCGTAACGGCCCGGATGACTGCGGTACAGCCACACCAGCACACCCAGCGTCACCACGAAGTGCAGTGTCGCGTAGTAGTAGTTCATGCCGACGATGAGCCAAGTCACCGAGTTCACACCGTGGTTGATCGACTCCTCGACCGCGATGCCGAGATGGTGCTCGACCTTCCAGATCCAGTCGGCGTTGCGCAGCGCCTCACCGCGCTGCTCCGGAACCGCGTTGCGGATCAGCGAATACGTCCAGTAACTGACGCCGATCAGCAGGATCTCGAACCACAGCCGCGGCCGGCGCGGAGTACGCAGCCGACGCAGGAACCCCGGCCTTCGTCCGGCCGTGCCGGGGTCCGGAACTGCCGTCTGCTCACGGTCTTCCAGACTGGTCACGGTCGACTCACCCATAGACACAAAGTCTGCCAGAAACGCCTTCCTCGACCGATCATCCCTTGGGCTGGTTCAGGGCGCATGTCCTACGACGGAAAGACGCCCCGCACTCCTACCTGCGAACCGGTCGGGACCCCGGGTTCTCCGCCCTAGGGACGACCGCGCTCTCCGGGTGCCGAGGCGGTCGAACCCCGTACCACCAGCTCAGGCATGAACACGAACTCGCTGTGCGGGGCGGGGGTTCCGCCGATCTCCTCCAGGAGCGTGCGGACCGCCGCCTGGCCCATCGCCGGCACCGGCTTGCGGATCGTGGTCAGCGGTGGGTCGGTGAAGGCGATCAGCGGGGAGTCGTCGAAACCGACCACCGAGACATCGCGCGGGACGTCCAGACCGCGCTGGCGGACCGCCCGTATCGCGCCCAGCGCCATCATGTCGCTCGCGCAGACCACGGCCGTGCAGTTCCGCTCGATCAGTGCGCCGGCGGCGGCCTGGCCGCCCTCCAGGGTGTACAGCGAGTGCTGGACGAGATCCGACTCGACCTCCTGCGCGGCCAGGCCCAACAGGTCCTGCATCGCGCGTACGAAGCCCTCGATCTTGCGCTGCACCGGCACGAACCGCTTCGGTCCGAGGGCGAGTCCGATCCGGGTGTGGCCCAGCGACACCAGATGCGTGACCGCGAGCGTCATCGCCGCGCGGTCGTCGGGGGAGATGAACGGCGCCTGCACCTTCGGCGAGAAGCCGTCCACCAGCACGTACGGCACGCCCTGCGCGCGCAGCCGGTCGTAGCGCTCCATGTCGGCCGTGGTGTCGGCGTGCAGTCCGGAGACGTAGATGATGCCGGCGACCCCACGGTCCACCAGCATCTCCGTCAGCTCGTCCTCGGTGGACCCGCCCGGGGTCTGGGTGGCGAGCACGGGGGTGTAGCCCTGCCTGGTCAGCGCCTGTCCGATGACCTGGGCCAGGGCCGGGAATATGGGGTTCTCCAGCTCCGGGGTGATCAGCCCCACCAGACCCTCGCTGCGCTGCCGCAGCCGGACCGGGCGTTCGTAGCCGAGCACGTCCAGCGCGGCGAGCACGGACTGGCGGGTGGTGGCGGCGACGCCCGGCTTGCCGTTGAGGACCCGGCTGACCGTCGCTTCGCTCACCCCCGCCTGGGCGGCGATGTCGGCAAGCCGTGTGGTCACGGGGGTGGACTGTACCGGCCGTCGGCCCGCCGTGGGTTGCTGCCTCATAGCGATCCTCATGTCCTGGTCGGTACACGGCAAGAGCTTGCAGAGTCTTGCACAAGTGTCGCCGACCCGCTCAGCCGCTTCAATAGGTGCCTCCAGGCGATCAAGGTCAGGTCACACGCGAGTAACTCTCCGGTCGTCTTGCAGTTTTTTGCTGCAAGGTCTTTCGTCTTCCTTGCAACGCTGTTACGTTCCCAATCGCCCGGCCGCCGCAACGGCGCAGTCGGCAGCAGCACACGGGCTTTCACCCTCAAGGAGAACTCATGCGGCGTGGCATAGCGGCCACCGCGCTGATGGCGTCCCTCGCTCTCGCGGCGACGGCGTGCGGCGGGAGCGACAGCGGCGACAAGGCGGACGGCCCGGTCACCATCACCTGGTGGGACACCTCCAACGCCACCAACGAGGCGCCCACTTACCAGGCCTTGGCGAAGCAGTTCGAGGCCGCCAACAAGGGCATCAAGGTCAAGTACGTCAACGTCCCGTTCGACCAGGCGCAGAACAAGTTCGACACCGCCGCCGGCGCCACGGGCGCCCCGGACGTGCTGCGTTCCGAGGTCGGCTGGACCCCCGCCTTCGCGAAGAAGGGCTACTTCCTGCCGCTGGACGGCACCGAAGCCCTCGCGGACCAGGCCAAGTTCCAGCCCAACCTGATCACGCAGGCGCAGTACGACGGCAAGACCTACGGCGTCCCGCTGGTCACCGACACCCTCGCGCTGGTCTACAACAAGGCGCTCTTCGCGAAGGCCGGCATCGAGGCGCCCAAGACGTGGGACGACCTCAAGACCGCCGCCGCGACCATCAAGTCCAAGACGGGCGTGGACGGTTACTGGGGCTCCACCCAGGCCTACTACGCGCAGAGCTTCCTCTACGGCGAGGGCACCGACACCGTCGACGCCGCCGCCAAGAAGATCACCGTCGACTCGGACGCCGCCAAGAAGGCGTACGGCACCTGGCAGGGGCTGTTCTCCGGCAAGGGCCTGCACAAGGCCGACACCACCGCCGACGCCTACGCCCACATCCAGGACGCGTTCGTCAACGGCAAGGTCGCCGCGATCATCCAGGGCCCGTGGGAGATCACGAACTTCTACAAGGGCAGCGCCTTCAAGGACAAGGCCAACCTCGGCATCGCCACCGTCCCGGCCGGTTCCACCGGCAAGGCGGGCGCCCCGACCGGCGGCCACAACCTGTCCGTCTACGCGGGCTCGGACTCCGCCCACCAGAAGGCGGCCCTGAAGTTCGTCAACTTCATGACCTCCGCCAAGTCCCAGTCGCAGATCGCGCTGAAGAACTCCACGCTGCCCACCCGCGACGACGCCTACACCGCCGAGGTCAAGGCCGACCCGGGCATCGCCGGCTTCCAGACCGTCCTGCCCGCCGCCCAACCGCGGCCCGCGCTCCCGGAGTACAGCTCCCTGTGGACCCCGCTGGACACCGAACTGCCGAAGATCGCCGGCGGCAAGGAGTCGCTGGACAAGGGCCTCAGCAACGCTGAACTGGCCATCGCCAAGCTGGTGCCGGACTTCAGCAAGTGAGCCCCGCGTGACCGTCGGATCGCCCTGTCAGCACCGGGGGAGCGATCCGGCGGTCACCGGCCTGTCTTTCAGAAGGTGTTGAACCATGACAGTCGCCATCGACCGCGCGACCGGCAAGCGCCGCGGTGACCGAGCGCCGCGGGACGGGCGCTTCAGGCGCAGCTACCAGAAGTACTGGTACGCGTACGCGATGATCGCCCCGGTGGCGATCGTCCTCGGCGTCCTCGTGCTCTACCCCCTGGTGTACGGCCTCTACCTGACCCTCACCGACGCCAACAGCCTCAACACCGCGCGCACGATCGGCGTCAACCACATCGACGCCACCTACAAGTTCATCGGGCTCGACAACTACAAGGACATCCTGTTCGGCCCGACGTCCTACGACCGCTTCTGGTCGCACTTCATCTGGACCATCGTCTGGACCGCGCTGTGTGTCGCCCTGCACTACACGATCGGCCTGGGCCTGGCACTCCTGCTCAACCAGAAGCTGCGCGGCCGCACCTTCTACCGGCTGATCCTCGTGCTGCCCTGGGCCGTGCCGACCTTCGTCACCGTCTTCGGCTGGCGGTTCATGCTCGCGGACGGCGGCATCATCAACACCGCCCTGGACGCACTGCACCTGCCCAGTCCCGCCTGGCTGGAGGACACCTTCTGGCAGCGGTTCGCCGCCATCATGGTCAACACCTGGTGCGGGGTGCCGTTCATGATGGTCTCCCTGCTCGGCGGCCTCCAGTCCATCGACGGCACCCTGTACGAGGCTGCCGAGATGGACGGCGCCACCGCCTGGCAGCGCTTCCGGTACGTCACCCTGCCGGGCCTGCGGTCCGTCAGCTCCACCGTCGTACTCCTCGGCATCATCTGGACCTTCAACCAGTTCGCCGTCATCTTCCTGCTGTTCGGCAACACCGCCCCGGACGCGCAGATCCTGGTCACCTGGGCCTACTACCTCGGCTTCGGCCAACAGCCGCGCGACTTCGCGCAGTCCGCCGCCTACGGCATCCTGCTGCTGGCCATCCTGATCGTCTTCACCTCCTTCTACCGCCGCTGGCTCAGCCGCAACGACCAGCAACTCGCGATCTGAGGCGGGAGCTTCCATGAGTACGACCACTGTCGAGACCCCCGCCACCGTCGCGCCCCCGGCTCCGGCCCGCACCAGGCGCCGCGGCGAGAACAGCCGTGCCGGCTCACTCGCCTCCCACGGCATCCTGCTCGGCGCGAGCGTCATCGCGCTGTTCCCGGTCGCCTGGCTGGTGTTCCTGTCGCTCGGCCCGGACAAGGACGACTATCTGCACCCCGGCGGCATCTGGTCCAAGATGACGTTCGACAACTACTCGTTCGTCCTTCAGCACACCAACTTCTTCGACTGGCTGAAGAGTTCGCTGATCGTCTCGCTCGGCACCACGCTGCTCGGCGTGTTCGTCGCCGCGACCACCGGCTACGCCGTGTCCCGGATGCGCTTTCCGGGCTACCGGAAGTTCATGTGGGTGCTGCTGGTCACCCAGATGTTCCCGGTGGCCGTACTCATGGTGCCGATGTACCAGATCCTGGCCGACCTGCAACTCATCGACAGCTACCTTGGGTTGATCCTCGTCTACTGCTCGACCGCGGTGCCGTACTGCGCCTGGCTCCTCAAGGGGTACTTCGACACCATCCCGTTCGAGATCGACGAGGCCGGACGCGTCGACGGGCTGACCCCCTTCGGCACGTTCGCGCGGCTGATCCTGCCGCTCGCCAAGCCGGGTCTGGCGGTCGCCGCGTTCTACAGCTTCATCACCGCCTTCGGCGAGGTCGCCTTCGCCACGACGTTCATGCTGGACGACCAGAAGTACACCCTCGCCGTCGGCCTCCAGAGCTTCGTCAGCGAACACGACGCCCAGCGCAACCTCATGGCGGCGACGGCGGTGTTGATCGCGATACCGGTGTCGGCGTTCTTCTACCTCGTCCAGAAGAACCTGGTGACAGGCCTGACAGCAGGCGGCACAAAGGGATAGCAGGGTCCGCCAACGCCCCGTCTTTAGCTTTTAGGGGCGCGGGGAACTGCGCGACCAGCCACGACGGCGCCGCTCCCAAAAACTGAGGCGGCCACGGTGTCCATCCGACCCCGCTGACACCATGGCCGCCTCGTCTCCAACTCCCCATGCCCAGAACCCCGTTACGTACCAAGGACGCCATGACCCAGCAGCACGACGTCATCGCCCCGGCATCCAACTCCGCCAAGGCCACGCGCAGCGACTGGTGGAGGGACGCGGTGATCTACCAGGTCTACCCGCGCAGCTTCGCCGACAGCAACGGCGACGGCATGGGCGACTTGGAAGGCGTACGTTCCCGACTCCCGTACCTGAGAGACCTCGGCGTCGACGCCGTGTGGCTCAGCCCGTTCTACGCCTCGCCGCAGGCGGACGCCGGCTACGACGTCGCCGACTACCGGGCCGTCGACCCGATGTTCGGCAACCTGCTGGACGCCGACGCGCTGATCCGGGACGCCCACGAGCTCGACCTCAGGATCATCGTCGACCTGGTCCCGAACCACTCCTCCGACCAGTACGAGTGGTTCAAGCGGGCACTCGCGGAGGGCCCCGGCTCGCCGTCGCGCGACCGCTACCACTTCCGCCCCGGCAAGGGCGAGAACGGCGAACTCCCGCCCAACGACTGGGAGTCCATCTTCGGCGGCCCGGCCTGGACGCGGGTCACCGAACCGGACGGCACCCCCGGCGAGTGGTACCTCCACCTCTTCGCCCCGGAACAGCCCGACTTCAACTGGGAACACCCGGCCGTCGGCGACGAGTTCCGCTCCATCCTGCGGTTCTGGCTCGACATGGGCGTCGACGGTTTCCGCATCGACGTGGCCCACGGCCTGGTCAAGGCGCCGGGCCTGCCCGACCTCGGCTCGCACGATCAGCTGAAGCTGCTGGGCAACGATGTCATGCCGTTCTTCGACCAGGACGGCGTGCACGCGATCTACCGTCAGTGGCGAACCGTTCTCGACGAGTACGCCGGTGAACGCATCTTCGTCGCCGAGGCCTGGACCCCGACCGTCGAGCGCACCGCGAACTACGTCCGCCCCGACGAACTCCACCAGGCCTTCAACTTCCAGTACCTGAGCACCGAATGGGACGCGAAGGAACTGCGCACGGTCATCGACCGGACGCTGGAGGCCATGCGTCCCGTCGGCGCCCCCGCCACCTGGGTGCTGTCCAACCACGACGTCACCCGCCATGCCACCCGCTTCGCCAACCCGCCCGGCCTCGGCACCCAGATCCGCACGGCGGGGGACCGGGAGCTGGGTCTGCGCAGGGCCCGCGCGGCCACCCTGCTGATGCTCGCGCTGCCCGGCTCCGCCTACGTCTACCAGGGCGAGGAGCTCGGCCTGCCGGACGTCGTCGACCTGCCGGACGAGGTGCGCCAGGACCCGGCGTACTTCCGGGGCGCGGGCCAGGACGGCTTCCGCGACGGCTGCCGGGTGCCGATCCCGTGGACGCGTGAGGGCTCGTCGTACGGCTTCGGGAGCGGCGGGAGTTGGCTGCCGCAGCCGGACGGCTGGGGGGAGCTGAGCATCGAGGCGCAGACCGGGAAGGTCGGCTCGACGCTTGAGCTGTACCGGGCCGCGCTCGCCGCCCGTCGTACCCAGCCCGACCTGGGCGCGGGGGACTCCGTCGAGTGGCTGCGGGCTCCCGAGGGCGTACTCGCCTTCCGGCGCGGGGAGTTCGTGTGTGTCGCGAACACCAGCGGGGAGTCGGTGACGACTCCGGCGCACGGGCGGGTCCTGCTCGCCAGCGGGGAGATCACCGAGGCGGACGGCGAGGCGAAGGTGCCCGCCGACACGACGGTGTGGTGGACCACGACGCCGTAATTTCTTGCAGCAACTTCACACGGCCCGCTGCCCTTTTGGGCGGCGGGCCCTTAACATCTCCGTCACCGCAAGGTAGTTGAAAGTTTTCAGCAAGAACCTTCAATGGTGAAGGAGCCCCCGCATGGCACGCAGAACCCTCTCCGGCGGCCTCGCCCTCACGGCCGCCGCCCTCCCCCTCTCGCTCTCCCTTGTCATGACCCCGACGCCCGCGCAGGCCTCGCCGCCCGGCACCAAGGACGTCACCGCCGTCCTCTTCGAGTGGAACTTCGCCTCGGTCGCCAAGGAGTGCACCAACACCCTGGGCCCGGCCGGCTACGGCTACGTCCAGGTCTCCCCGCCCGCCGAGCACATACAGGGCTCGCAGTGGTGGACGTCGTACCAGCCGGTGTCGTACAAGATCGCCGGTCGGCTCGGTGACCGCACGGCCTTCCAGAACATGGTCAGCACCTGCCACGCGGCCGGGGTGAAGGTGGTCGCCGACACCGTCATCAACCACATGTCGGCGGGCAGCGGCACCGGCACGGGCGGGTCGTCGTACACGAAGTACAACTACCCGGGTCTGTACTCCTCCTACGACTTCGACGACTGCACCTCCCAGGTCTCGAACTACCAGGACCGGTGGAACGTCCAGCACTGCGAACTCGTGGGCCTGGCCGACCTGGACACCGGTGAGGACTACGTCCGGTCGGCCATCGCCGGGTACATGAACGACCTGCTCACCCTCGGTGTCGACGGCTTCCGCATCGACGCGGCCAAGCACATCGACACCGCCGACCTGGCGAACATCAAGTCCCGCCTGACCAACCCCTCCGCGTACTGGAAGCAGGAGGTCATCTACGGCAGCGGGGAGGCCGTCCAGCCCACCGAGTACACGGGCAACGGCGACGTGCAGGAGTTCCGGTACGCCTACGACCTCAAGCGGGTCTTCAACAACGAGAACCTCGCGTACCTGAAGAACTACGGCGAGGGCTGGGGGTACTTGAGCAGCTCGGTCGCCGGTGTCTTCGTCGACAACCACGACACCGAGCGCAACGGCTCCACGCTCAACTACAAGGACGGCGCCAACTACACGCTGGCCAACGTCTTCATGCTCGCCTACCCGTACGGCGCCCCGGACATCAACTCCGGCTACGAGTGGTCGGACGCGGACGCCGGACCGCCCAACGGCGGCTCGGTGACGGCCTGTTGGCAGGACGGCTGGAAGTGCCAGCACGCCTGGCCGGAGATCAAGTCCATGGTCGCCTTCCGCAACACCACCCGCGGGCAGGCCATGACGGACTGGTGGGACAACGGCAACGACGCCATCGCCTTCGGGCGCGGCAGCAAGGGCTATGTCGCCATCAACCACGAGTCCAGCAGCCTGTCCCGCACCTACCAGACGTCACTGGCGGCGGGCACGTACTGCAACGTGCAGAACAACACGACGGTGACGGTGAACAGTTCGGGCCAGTTCACGGCCACCCTGGGCAGCAACACGGCACTGGCGATCTACGCGGGCAAGTCGGCCTGCTGAGCTGCGCGGATCTGACGGACGGCGGGGGTGCGAGCGGGGTCACCGCCGCCGTCCGTGCCGCGGAGGTCAGGACGAGACGTTGATGTGCCGGGCGAACGCGGTGACGGAGAGGTCGCCGTGGTCGACCCACTGGGGGAAGGCCAGCGTCTTGTGCTGGGTCGCGGCGGGCGGGGTGATCTCCAGGAAGGAGGCGCGCGTCGCGCCCGAGGTGCCGGTGTTGGCGTGCGTCCAGGCGAGGACGGCCTCGGCGCTCTGCCCGTCCTTGAGGACGAGGGTCTTCTTGCCGGGGTTGTGCGCGTACCACGTGTTGCCCCAGTGGGTGTGGGTGGTGAGCTTCTTGTGCGCGGAGTTCTCCAGGCCCAGGCCGGGGTAGCCGCGCAGCGCGCAGGTCTTCCCGCTCAGGTTGCGCAGCGTGATGACGACACCCTGGTGGTTCATCCCGCCGGCGAGCTGCTTGCCGAAGGAGGCCTTGAGCGCGGCGGCGGAGCAGGTCGGCGTGGCCTTCGCGGCGGCGCTGGGGGTTGCCGCCTGCGCGGTACCGGCCCAGGCCGCGAGCCCCAGTCCGGCGACGGCGGCCACGGCCAGCACGGGGCGGCCGAACCTGCGCTCGGCGCGGTGCTTGGCGGGGCCGGGCTGGTCGGTGATGGCCCGGTCGGCGGCGTTCGGGTGCTCGTTCATGGTGATGGTGCTCCACTCCTGCTCGTTCCTCTGTTCCCGTACACAGAGTTCGATGCGCGGTGCGGCGGTTTTGTTCGGAGAAGTTCGCAGGAAAATCTCCCGCCCCCGCTGAAAGTTCTTTCCGCATGTTTCACGTCTATTGCTGCAACCCTTGCGTCGGCGATACGGTCACGCCGGGGTCGGACCCGACAGAGTCGTCATCGCAAGGAGTTCACACCGGTGATCCATGTCAGACGCGTCGCGGCCGTCGCCGTCGCTGCCCTCGCCCTCGCGCTGGTGCAGCCGCTCGCCGCACACGCCGGCGCCCCGCCCGCACCCCCGTCCGACGCGAAGCTGGCCGCCGAGCCCGCCCGGCACGACGACACCCGCGAGCAGTTCTACTTCGTCATGCCGGACCGCTTCGCCAACGGCGACACGGCCAACGACCGGGGCGGCCTTACGGGTTCACGCCTCAGCACCGGCTACGACCCCACCGACAAAGGGTTCTACCAGGGCGGCGACCTCAAGGGTCTGACGAAGAAGCTCGACTACATCAAGGGCCTGGGCACCACCGCCATCTGGATGGCCCCGATCTTCAAGAACCAGCCCGTGCAGGGGACCGGCAGTGACGCGTCCGCCGGCTACCACGGCTACTGGATCACCGACTTCACCCAGGTCGACCCGCACTTCGGCACCAACCAGGACCTGACGACTCTCATATCCAAGGCGCACGCCAAGGGCATGAAGGTCTTCTTCGACGTCATCACCAACCACACGGCGGACGTCGTCGACTACGAGGAGAAGTCCTACGACTACCTCTCCAAGGGCGCCTTCCCGTACCTGACCAAGGACGGCGAGCCCTTCGACGACGCCGACTACGCCGACGGGAAGCGGGAGTTCCCCGCCGTCGACGGCGACTCCTTCCCGCGGACGCCGACCGTCCCCGCCGCGAAGAAGAACGTCAAGGTCCCGTCCTGGCTCAACGACCCGACGATGTACCACAACCGCGGCGACTCGACCTACGCCGGCGAGAACGCCACCTACGGCGACTTCTCCGGCCTCGACGACCTGTGGACCGAGCGGCCCGAGGTCGTCAGCGGCATGGAGAAGATCTACCAGCGCTGGGTACGGGACTTCGGAGTCGACGGCTTCCGGATCGACACCGTGAAGCACGTGAACATGGAGTTCTGGACGCAGTGGGCGACCGCGCTGGACAAGTACGCGGCCCAGCAGGGCCGTAGGGACTTCTTCATGTTCGGCGAGGTCTACTCCGCCGACACGTCGATCACTTCCCCGTACGTCACCCAGGGCCGCCTCGACGCCACCCTCGACTTCCCCTTCCAGGACGCGGCCCGC
Source organism: Streptomyces sp. NPDC001002 (assembly GCF_053599215.1). NCBI lineage: Bacteria > Bacillati > Actinomycetota > Actinomycetes > Kitasatosporales > Streptomycetaceae > Streptomyces > Streptomyces sp. NPDC001002. The sequence goes on from NZ_JBSFLV010000001.1 coordinate 234,254, forward strand.
GCCTACGCCTCCCAGGGCGGCAGCGCACAGAAGTTGGCGTCGGTCTTCGGCGACGACTACAAGTACACGACCGACAAGGCCAACGCCTACGAACAGGTCACCTTCCTCGGCAACCACGACATGGGCCGCGTCGGGTACTTCCTCAAACAGGACAACCCGCAGGCCACCGACGCCGAGCTCCTCGCCAAGGACAGACTCGCCAACGAGCTGATGTTCCTCAGCCGCGGCAACCCGGTCGTCTACTACGGCGACGAGCAGGGCTTCACCGGCTCCGGCGGCGACAAGGACGCCCGCCAGACGATGTTCGCCTCGAAGGTCGCCGACTACCTCGACGACGACGAGATCGGCACCGACCGCACCCACGCGAGCGACGCCTACGACACGAGCGCACCGCTCTACGAGCAGATCAGCGCTCTCGCCAAGCTGCGCAAGGCCAACCCCGCCCTCACCGACGGCGTCCAGACCGAGCGCTACGCGGCCGACGGCTCCGGGATCTACGCCTTCTCCCGAAACGCCACCGGCACGGGCGCTGACAAGACCGAGTACGTCGTCGCCTTCAACAACGCCGGCGAGGCTAAGTCGGCCACCTTCGCGACCGGCTCGGCGGCCATGAACTTCCGTGGAATCTACGGCACTTCGGCCACCGTCACCTCCGACGCCGACCGGCGGATCACCGTCACCGTCCCGGCCGGCTCCGCGATCGTCCTCAAGGCGACCGGCAAGCCGGCCAAGCCCGCCACCGCGCCGACGATCACCCTCAAGGCCCCCGACGCGGGTGCCACCGGCACGGTCGAACTCTCCGCCGACGTCACCGGCGGCGGGCTCAACCGTGTCGTCTTCGCCGCCCAGACCGGCAACGGCAAGTGGCGCACGCTCGGCTCCGCCGACCACGCCCCGTACAAGGTGACGCAGACCGTCGGCAAGGACGTACCGGCCGGAACAGCCTTGCGCTACAAGGCGGTTGTCGTCGACTCGACCGGACGCACGGCGAGCGCGACGGCCGCCTCCACCTCCGGCACCCCGCCCACCGAGGAGCCCCCCTCCGCCTCCTCCCGCGACTACGCGATCGTCCACTACAAGCGCACCGACGGCGACTACGCCGACTGGGGCCTGTACGCCTGGGGCGACCTCGCCGACGGCGAGTCGACGACCTGGCCGGACAGTCACCCCTTCGTCGGCCGGGACGCCTACGGGGCCTTCGCCTACGTCAAGTTGAAGCCCGGCGCCTCGAACGTCGGCTTCCTCGTCATCGACAAGGACGGCAACAAGGACGTCTCCGCCGACCGCTCGATCGACGTCACCAAGACCGGCGAGGTCTGGATCGAGCAGGGCAAGGAGGCCGTGCAGACCACGCGCCCCGACTACCCGGCGCAGGACACGACCAAAGCGGTCCTGCACTACCACCGCGCCGACGGGAACTACGACGGCTGGGGCCTGCACGTCTGGACCGGAGCCGCCAACCCCACCGACTGGTCGAGCCCGCTCAAGCCGGTGAAGACTGACGCCTATGGCGCTGTCTTCGAGGTGCCGCTCAACGCCGGTGCCACCAGCCTCAGTTACATCCTCCACAAGGGCGACGAGAAGGACCTCCCCACCGACCAGTCGCTGGACCTCAAATCCAACGGCCATGAGGTGTGGCTCTTGAACGGGCAGGAGAAGTACCTCCTGCCCCAGCCTGCGGGCAGTGCGGCGGCCCTCGACCTGACCACCTCCAAGGCGATCTGGATCGACCGGAACACGGTTGCCTGGAACGGCTCCGACGCGGCCGCCTCCACCCAGCTCCTGTCCTCCCACGACGGCTCGATCGCCGTCCAGGACGGGACGCTGACCAGCGACGACGAACGCTGGCTGCGGCTGACGAAGACCACCCTCACCGACGCCCAGAAGGCCAAGTTCCCCCACCTGAAGGACTACACGGCCTGGTCGGTCGACCCACGCGACCGCGACCGGGTGCGTGCGTCTCTCGACGGCCAGCTCGTCGCCTCCCAACGCGCTGCGAACGGAGCCGTGCTGGCGGCGACCGGCGTGCAGATCGCGGGCGTACTGGACGACCTCTACCCGACCGCCACGAAGGCCGAGTTGGGCCCGACCTTCCACAACGGCCGCCCCACGCTGGCCGTTTGGGCGCCGACCGCGCAGAGCGTGGCGCTGGAGCTCGACGGCTCGCTGAAGGCGATGAAGCGTGACGACTCCACCGGCGTCTGGTCCGTCACCGGCCCCAAGTCCTGGCAGAACAAGCCCTATCGGTACGTCGTCAAGGTGTGGGCGCCGACCGTCCGGAAGGTCGTCACCAACAAGGTCACCGACCCCTACTCGGTCGCCCTCACCGCGAACTCCGAGCGCAGCCTCGTCGTCGACCTGGCTGACAAGTCCCTCGCGCCGGGCGGCTGGTCGACGTACACCAAGCCCAGGGCCGTACCGCTGAAGGACGCCCAGATCCAGGAGCTGCACGTCCGGGACTTCTCCGTCGCGGACGAGACCGTGCCGGCGAAGGACCGGGGCAGCTATCTGGCCTTCACCGACAAGGGCAGCGACGGTTCGAAGCACCTGCGCGAGCTGGCGAAGGCGGGCACGTCCTACGTGCATCTGCTGCCCGCCTTCGACATCGCCACGATCCCCGAGAAGAAGGCGGACCAGGCCGGCCCCGACTGCGACCTCGCCTCCTACCCGGCCGACTCCGACCAGCAGCAGGCGTGCGTGGCGAAGTCGGCCGCGCAGGACGCCTACAACTGGGGCTACGACCCGTACCACTACACGGTCCCCGAGGGCTCGTACGCCACCGACCCGGACGGCACCGCCCGTACCGTGCAGTTCCGCAAGATGGTCAAGTCGCTGAACGAGGACGGTCTGCGGGTCGTCATGGACGTCGTCTACAACCACACGGCGGCGGCCGGGCAGGCGGACACCAGCGTTCTGGACAAGGTCGTGCCGGGCTACTACCAGCGGCTGCTCGCCGACGGCTCGGTCGCCAACAGCACGTGCTGCGCCAACACCGCGACCGAGAACGCCATGATGGGCAAGCTGGTCGTCGACTCGGTCGTCACCTGGGCCAAGGAGTACAAGGTCGACGGCTTCCGCTTCGACCTGATGGGGCATCAGCCCAAGGCCAACATCCTTGCCGTGCGCAAGGCGTTGGACGCGCTGACCTTCGCCAAGGACGGCGTCGACGGCAAGAAGATCATCCTGTACGGCGAGGGCTGGAACTTCGGCGAGGTCGCCGACGACGCCCGCTTCGTGCAGGCCACGCAGAAGAACATGGCCGGGACGGGCATCGCGACCTTCTCCGACCGGGCTCGTGACGCGGTGCGCGGCGGCGGGCCCTTCGACGAGGACCCGGGTGTGCAAGGTTTCGCGTCCGGGCTCTACACCGACCCCAACTCGTCCACGAGCAACGGCACTTCGGCCGAGCAGAAGGCCAGGCTGCTGCACTACCAGGACCTGATCAAGGTCGGTCTGTCCGGCAATCTGAAGGCCTTCACCTTCACCGACACCGACGGCAAGGAGGTCACCGGTGCCGAGGTCGACTACAACGGCCAGCCCGCCGGGTACGCGGACGCGCCCGGCGACGCCCTCGCCTACGCCGACGCGCACGACAACGAGTCCCTCTTCGACGCCCTGGCCTACAAGCTGCCCGCCTCGACGAGCGCCGCCGATCGGGCCCGTATGCAGGTCCTGGCGATGGCGACGGCCACCCTCTCGCAGGGTCCGGCCCTGTCCCAGGCCGGCACCGACCTGCTGCGCTCCAAGTCCCTGGACCGCAACTCCTTCGACAGCGGTGACTGGTTCAACGCGATCCACTGGAACTGCGCGGACGGCAACGGCTTCGGGCGGGGGCTGCCGATGGCTGCCGACAACGCGTCCAAGTGGCCGTACGCGAAGCCTCTGTTGAGCACGGTCAAGGTCGGGTGCGCGCAGATCGAGGGCGCCTCGGCCGCGTACCGGGATCTGCTGAAGATCCGTACGACGGAGCCGGTCTTCTCGCTCGGCACGGCCGGACAGGTGCGGGCGAAGCTGTCCTTCCCGCTGTCCGGGAAGGACGAGACGCCCGGGGTGATCACCATGGAACTCGGTGATCTCGTGGTCGTGTTCAACGCGACGCCGAAGGAACAGGAGCAGCGGGTCGGCGCGCTGGCCGGTACCGGCTACCGGCTGCATCCGGTGCAGGCGGCGGGGACGGACACGGTCGTGAAGTCCGCCAGGTACGCGCGGGATTCGGGCACGTTCACCGTTCCTGCCCGAACCGTGACCGTATTCTCCCGCAGCCCGCGATAAGGGCATTACCTTGGTGGGGCAGACCTCGAACCCGGGTCTGCCCCACGGTACGGGTCCAGGGCGGGGCAGATGGACGTCGACGAGAAGCCGACAGGTACGACGGTCATGGTCGTGGACGATGTGGCCGCCAGTCGGTATGCCATGGGCTCGGTGCTGAGCCGGGCCGGCCACCGGGTCGTCGCGGTGGGCAGCGGCGGCGAGGCCCTCGACGAACTCGCGGAGCGGCGGCGCAAGGGCACGCTGCCCGATGTGGCCCTGGTGGACGTGGGCCTGCCGGACATGAGCGGCTTCGAGCTGTGCCGCCGGTTCAAGGAACAGCCGTACACGGCGGGCATTCCCGTCGTGCACTTCTCGGCCGCGCTGGTGGCCCCCGCCGTCCGCTGCCAGGGTCTGGACACCGGCGACGAGGCCTATCTGACGGTGCCCGCCGAGCCCGAGGAGATCGAGGCGGTCGTCCGGGCCGCCGTCCGCTCCGCCCGGCTGCGAGCCGACAACAAGGCCCTGGTCCGGCGGCTGACCCAGCTCTCGGAGACCATCGTCGGCATCCAGTCGGCGCGCTCCCCGCAGGAACTCGCCGACGCGGCCGCCGACGGCGCGGCCCGGCTGACCGGCACCCCGGCCGCCGTCTTCGTCCTCGACCAGGACGACCGGCTCTACCGCGGCCTGTCACGGGACCGCACCGCCGTCGCCCTGCCCGACGAGGGCGCCCACCGGGCGATCTCCGCGCTGCTGCGCCGGCTCACCCGGGGCCAGTCCGACGTGCAGCTCACCACCGTGCCCTCGCCGCTGTGGCCGACCGGCTTCTTCCGGCCAGGTGTGCAGCACGACGCCCGCCTCGCGCTGGTCCTCACCCAGGACGGCCGGGCCCCGGTCTGCCTGGCCGCCCCCGCGCGCGGGATGCGCCGCCTCGGCCCCGAGGGCGAGGCCCTGCTGGCGCAGCTCGCCCAGGCCACCGCGCTGGCCGCCGAACCGCTGCTCATGTACCAGGTCGAGCGGCATGTCGCCCTCACCCTCCAGCACAGCTTCCTGCCCCGCCCGCACAAGCTGCCCGACCTGCCGGGCGTCGAAGTCTCCGTGCGGTACGTGCCCGCCTCCCGGGAGACCGAGATCGGCGGCGACTTCTACGCCGCGCTGCGCCTGGACGACGGAGTGCTCGCCGCGGTCGGCGACGTCGTCGGGCACTCGCTGGACGCGGCCACCGTCATGGTCGAGATACGGCACGCGCTGCGCGCCTACTGCGTCGAGGAGAGCGACCCGGGCGTGCTCGCCGAGCGCCTGGACCGGATGCTGCGCCGCTACCACCCCGAGCTCACGACCACCGTCTGCCTGGTCCAGCTCGACCCCGGAACCGGACGGATCCGGATCGCGAACGCCGGTCACATCCCGCCGCTGATCCTGCGGGACAGCGGCAGCGCCGAGTACGCCAAGGCCTCAGGCCCGCTGCTCGGGCTCGGGCTGCCGCATCCGACGCCCACCGAGCTGTTCCTGGAGCGCGGCGACCGGCTCCTCATGGTCACCGACGGTCTGATCGAGACCCGGGGCGTCGACCTGGAGGTCTCGATGGAACAGCTCCGGGCCGCCGCCACCGGCGCCCTGCCCGGCCTGGACGCCCTGTGCGACACCCTGCTGGCCTCCTTCGGCCACGACCGCGATGACGACATCGCCATGCTGGCCCTGCGCCTGACCAAATAGGGTGGGCCCGACACCTTAGAACGGGGAGTACCCATGCCGCAGATCACCGTCGACCACTCCGCCGCCCTCTTCTTCGACCAGGAGGGATTCGCCCGCGACCTGCACACCGCGACGGTCGAGATCGCGGCCGCCAAGCCGGAGGCGTGCAAGACGCAGTTCCGGGAGAGCACCGTCACCGCGTTCGGCTACGAGGACCCGCTGGACGCCGGGCACGCGGTCATCCACGTCACCATCGGCCTGCTCGCCGGGCGCACCGACGAGACCAAGGCGAAGCTCACGGAGGCCGTCCTGGAGCTGCTGCGCAAGTACATCGAGGACGACGGGTTTGTGCTGCACGCCTCCGCCGAGGTACGCGAACTCGACGCCTCCTACCGCAAGTTCGAGCGCTGAGTCAGCTCACGAGGCCAGGGCGATGAGCCGGGTGGCGAGCTCCGTGAAGGGGCTGTCGGCCGGCTCGCCCAGGGCCATCTCCCGTACCAGGCCCGCCATTTCCTCGTCGTAGGCCGCGCTCACCGCGGCCAGCGCGGCGAAGTCGTGCACGAGCTGCGCCTCCAACTCCCCACGCGGGATGCGCCGTCCGTCCAGCCAGATCAGCGCGGTCGACTCGGCGAGCGATATCCAGGAACGGACGACCAGTTCCAGCCGCGCGGGCGGCTCCTCGACGCCCAGATGCGACAGGATCTGTTCGTACGCGGCCTGCCGTACGGAGTCGACGAGCGCGTTCGTCGCCGACGAACCGACGGCCGGACCGCCGCGCATCAACGCCGAGAAACCGGGCCCGTGGTCGTCGACGAAGTCGAAGAAGCGGCGCATCACCCGCAGCAGCCGATTGCCGAGCGGGCCCTCCTGCGGTTCGGCGAAACGGGCCGCCAGATCCTCCGAGGCCCGCTTCAACGCGGCCTCGTACAGGCTGAGTTTGCCGGGGAAGTAGTGGTAGACGAGCGGGCGCGAGATGCCCGCCGCCGAAGCTATCTCGTCGATGGACACATCGTCGGGCGAGCGTTGGCTGAACAGTTCGAGGGCGACGCCGATCAACTGCTGCCGCCGCTCCTCGACTCCCATTCTGCGGCGTACCCCGGTAGTCATGCGAACACCTTACCGATCGGATCCAGCCGGGAACGGGCCGGTCCGGCCGGGCGTGCTCACATATCCAACACGAGACGATCACTTCGCGCACGCGACACGCAGATGAGCATCGAGTCGGTCCGCTCCGCGTCCGTCAGCAACTCGTCCCGATGGTCCACCTCCCCTTCCAGCACCCGCTGTTGACAGGTTCCGCAGAATCCCTGGGCGCAGGAGTACGCCGTGTCGGGCAGTTCGGCGCGTACGGCGGCCAGCACGGTCGAGTCGGCGGGCACGGTCAACGTCCGCCCGCTGCGCCGGAGTTCGACCTCGAACTCGCTGTTTCCGTCGGCGGAGACGCGGGGTGCGAAGCGCTCCAGGTGGACCCGCGGGACCCGCTCGGCCACCGCCGACATCAACCCCTCTGGGCCGCAGCAGTAGACGGCCGCGTCCTCGGGCACATCCGCCAACAGCCCGTCCAGATCGGGCAGTCCGGCCTCGTCCTCGGCGACGACGGTGACCCGGCCGCCCGCGCCCAGTTGCTCGATCTCGGCCAGGAACGGCATCGAGGCGCGCGTGCGCCCGCAGTACAGCAACCGCCACTCACCGCCGTCCCCGAGCGCCCGCAGCATCGGCAGTACGGGCGTGATCCCGATGCCGCCGGCGATGAAGACATGGGCCGGGGCGTCGACGAGCGGGAAGCGGTTCCGCGGCCCCCGCACCTCCAACTCCATGCCCTCCCACACCTGTTCGTGCACCTCGCGCGAACCGCCCCGCCCGTCCTCGACCAGCCGGGTGGCGACCGTGTACGACGAGGTGTCGGCCGGATCGCCGCACAGCGAGTACTGGCGCACCAGCCCCGACGGCAGCACCACATCGAGGTGCGCGCCCGGCTCCCACCGCGGCAAGTCCCGTCCCTCAAGCCGCAGTTGCACGACCCCGTCGGCCACCGTCTCGTGCCCGGCCACCAGCAGCCTGAGCACCCGCGAGCGCGGCTGCCCGGACACCGGCCGCTCCAGCGCGGGCATCGGCCACAGCGGCGAGGCCTGGATCCGGCGGCGCATCGCCCGCCGCACGAGCAGGGCGGTCCCCGCGACGACCACGACTCCGAGCGGCTTCGGCATCACACGGCCCTCTTCTCGGCCGCCGTGGCCGCGGGGGAGGAGGCCAGATAGGCGAGCGCCTGCTCGGTCGAGCCCTCCTGCGAGGGGTGGTAGGCGCGGCTGAGATAGCGCGGCACGGACCGCAGCACGTCCCCGGTCGCGGGCAGGGTGCCGCGCCTGCCGCACCGGTAGAACTCCTTGAAGGAGGCCCTGCCGTCGACGAGCGTCGGGTCGTTCGCCATGAAGAAACGGATCCCGCGCTGCCACAGGAACACCAGCGCCCCGAACGCCGTGGCCCAGGTCCGGGCCCGGCGTCGGTAGTCCCCGTCGACGTGCATGAACAGGTCGAAGGCCACGGACCGGTGCTCGACCTCCTCCGCACCGTGCCAGCGCAGCAGGTCCAGCATGGTCGGATCGGCGCCGCGCCGGTCCAACTCCTCGGCGTTCAGCACCCAGTTGCCGAGGAACGCGGTGTAGTGCTCTATCGCCGCGATGATCGCGACCCGCTCAAGCAGCCACCACTTCCGGGCCCGGCCCGGCGGCAGCGTCCGGTCGCCCAGCATCTTCTCGAAGAGCCAGTCGACCTGCGCGGTGTACGGCGTCGGATCGAGCCCCTGCTCCCGCAGATGCGGCAGCACCTCGTCGTGCGCCTGCGAGTGCATCGCCTCCTGCCCGATGAACCCGATGACGTCCTCGCGCAGCCGCTCGTCCCGGATGTAGGGCAGCACCTGCTTGTACACATGCACGAACCAGCGCTCACCGGCCGGCAGCAGCAGATGCAGCACGTTGATGGTGTGCGTGGTGTACGGATCGCCCGGCACCCAGTGCAGGGGCGTGTCCTCCCACGAGAACGACACGTTCCGGGCCTTGAGCGGCGTGTTAGACATGGCGTCAATGTACTGACGAGTAAGTCCGAGAGGAACCCTTGTGCGAGGACTTGTTGACGCGAGTGTCAGCTAGGGCTCGCCGGTCGGCCCTCCAGCCCGTCGGCGGCCCCGCCCAACAGGCCCTCTACCGCAGCCCGCTGATCGTCCGCCCGTCCGCCAAGGTGCCCTTCAGCTCGGCCTGCGCCCCCTGCTGGGCCCGCGCCGCGAGCTGCCCGCCCTGGGCGGTGGCGCTGATGCCGCCCGTCGCGCTGATCGACGAGGTCCCCCGGCTCCCGGACGCGAGCAGGTACCAGCCGCCCGCCTCCGACTTCCAGAGCACCCCGGCCAGCACGTTCGGGTCCTTCGGCCCGCACGCCGCCACGTTCTCGGCCTTCGCCGCGACCGCCCCGTACACCCCGCCCGGCGTGTGGAACTGCGCCAGCACGCGCGTGCCGCCGCCCCGCCAGGTCTCCGCGCGCGTGCACACCCACTCAGCCGTCCCGCTCGCGTCGGGCAGCGACTGGTCGGCGTAGGCCCAGGCGTTGACACTGCGCACGCCCGCCGAGCGCACCGCGCCCAGCGAGCAGGCGTACGGCGCCCAGGTGCGCAGCGCCTCGGCGCCGGAGGCCTCCTTGGCCGAGCCGGGGCGGCCGGTGGTGAGGTGGGCCGGGATCAGCTCGCCGAGGTCGGTCAGCAGCCGGGTGCCGGTGGCGTCGGTCAGCTGGAGCACGTTCCACGAGGTGCAGGCGCCGGTCTGCTGGGCCGGGCCGGCCATCGGGGCCGTGATGCCCTCGGCCAGGTCGAGGTCCATCGCGCCCGCGTTCGGCTTCATCAGGTCCCGCTCGACGGCCTTCGTCACCCAGGGCGCCGTCAGATAGCGCACATTGCCGTCGGCGCGGCCCAGCACCAGCGCGCTCGACTCGGTGCGGTCGGCGCCGTCCACGCGCGCGAAGTCGAGGGCGGCGCCCTTGGTGCCGTCGGCCGGTTCGGCGTAACGGGCGATGCGCAGACCGTCGTAGAGGATCACCACGTGCGCACTGTCGACGGTCCCCGCGTACAGCAGCTGGGGCGGTCCGGCCGGGCCGCCGGACGGGGTGCCCGGGGTCGCGGAGACCTGGACGCTCTCGCCGGGACGGGCCCAGACGGCGAGGGCGCGGCGCAGCAGCGCGGTGTCGCCGGTGAGGTCGCCGCGGGCGGGCCAGACGGAGAAGTCGGTGCGCGCGGCGGACTCCCAGGCGGTGGGCGCGACCCTGGTGAGCTTCGCCGGGTCGAGGGCGGCCTCGGCGGCCGGGTTCTGCGCGTACACGGGCGCGGCGGCGCCGTCGGGGGCCCAGCCGTCGCCGGGCAGGCCGAGCAGCGCCCCGCACACGGCGAGCGCCGCGGCGGCGGCCAGGGCGGCCTTGCCGTGCTGGCGGCGGCGCATCAGGTCGGTGGGCCGGGCGTGCAGCGCGCAGGGGTCGAACTCGGGGGAGCCGAGCAGCGCGTACTGCGCCGGTACCTCGTCGGCCTCGCGCAGGGCGGCCGTAGGGTCGGCGACCCCGGCGGCGGCCAGGACCTTGCTCACATCACCGTCGGGCAGGCGCTCCAGGCCGCGCAGCACATAGGCGGCGCGGGCCGGTCCGGACAGGGCGGACAGCCGCTGGTCCAGGGTGAGTTCGTCGGCGCCGCCCGAGCGCGGGAACAGCCGCAGACCCCACACCTGGGGGAGCAGCGGCGGCAGCTGGGACCGCTTGGGCAGCGCCGTGAACCGCAGCGGCCGCCCCGCCTCCAGCGCCGTACGCAGCACCTGGAGGCGGACGAAGGCGTACCCGGGATCGCCGTCCCGGCCCTTGGACTGGGCCGGGATCACCGCGGCGGCCGACGCCCGGCCCCGGGGCAGCGCGCGCTGGGCGAGGGAGTGCGCGGTCACCACGCGCCGGTTGCGGCCCAGGCTCGGCGGGAGCACCAGATAGGCGAGCCGGACCAGGCGCGGGTAGTGCTCGACGAGCGCGGCCTCGGCCTGCTCGACATCGACGACCGGGTCGGCGGAGGAGGCTGAGGGGCGCGGGGCGACATCCTGTGGCTGCACGTTCAGCAAAACGAGCGAATCGGGGGTTGGTCACCGCCACCCGGGTGACCAGGGGATGAGCCGGACGACAGGGGTCCTACGCCTCCGGCTCGACCAGGGCCCGCGCGTAGTTCGCCATCGACCGCTGGTAGCGCGGCAGATGAGGGGCCAGCGCGCCCAGGACGAGGGAGAGGCCCTCGCGGTCGCGGCCGAGGCTGGACAGGCACAGCGCGAGACAGCCCCGTACGGCGTCGTCCAACTCGTCGGAGGGGGCGTCCAGTTCGGGGGTCAGCAGCTTGACGCCTTCCTCGGCCTGGCCGATGTTCCGCAGCGAACTGGAGAGTTGGATCTTGGCGCGCCGGCCCTTGTACCGGCTGGCCTCGCTCAGGCCGCGTGCCAGGGCCTCCCGGTACAGTGGCACCGCTTTGTCCGAGTGGCCCGTGGAGTCCCAGGCGCAGGCCCGCTCGAAGAGGCCCAGCGGGCTGCCGGCGGGCAGCTCGGCAGCGAGGGCGTCGATGGCCGCGCGGAAATCGGCGGCCTCCTCCTCGGCGTAGTCGTCGAAGCCGGCCCAGGCGGCGGTCACACGAACTTCCCAGTCTTGGTCCACGGGGCATACGTTCGCACAGGCGTACCCACGACGACACCGGATTTGAGCGCACCGCGCCTCACAGCCGTATCGAAGGGGACGGGCCCTTGGGCCAGCAGAGCGACCGGAGGAACAGATGAGGTTGACCCGACCGATGCTCGCCGTGGCGGGCGCCGCGACCGCCCTGGCGCTGGCGGGCTGTGGATCCGGCGACAGCGACGCGGCGGCCAAGGTGCCGGTCACCGCCACCGGCAGCCTGGAGAGCCTGGCCGCCAAGGCGAAGTGCACGCCGGACATGCAGATCGACTCCGACGAGGTCCGGCAGGCGATCTGCAAGACCTCCGCCGGCAAGTTCGTCTTCGCCACCTTCGCCACCGACCGCGGCCAGCGCGAATGGATCAACGACGCCAAGGACTACGGCGGTTTCTACCTCGTCGGCCGCAAGTGGGTCGCCGTCGGCGAGGACAAGGTGGTCAAGGCGCTGCAGGGCACGCTGGGCGGCGAGGAGGAGATCGGCACCGACCACAGCAAGCACACCAGCTGAGGCAAGCACACCAGCTGAACGGCTCGGCGCACACCGGCATACAACGGCGAAGCGGGCGGTGGGAGATTCTCCCACCGCCCGCTTCTTCACCTTTTACCGGTCCCGGTCACCGGTCTCCCGGTGCCGGATCCGTCACAGCGTCACTGGCACTTCTTGCCGGAGTTGATGCAGTTGGCGATCTTGTTCGCCAGGCCGTTCTTGAAGACCGCGATGAAGTCGTCGTGGTCCGTGGCCGACTTGTGCAGCTGCTCGGGGAAGCCGTCCACCGCGTAGGCGTTCTTCACCTGACCGTTCTGCAGGGTGGGCGGGGTGATGTTGTACACCAGGCGCATCGTCAGCTGGGGGATCGCCTTGAAGCCGTTCCCGCAGACACCGCTCGCCGGGTCGGCGAAGGCCACGTGGGTGCGGTGGTTGGCGCTGTCGATGTTCGTGCCGTCCCAGCAGCTCTGGAAGGCGAAGGTGCGGACCACCTTGCTGCCCTGCGGGCAGATCGGGTACTGCTCCGTCAGCTGCACCTTGTTCTCGAAGCCGGTGCAGCTCCAGTGCGCGTTGGCGTTGGCCAGACCGTTGGTCGTGGTCTTGGCGTCACCGGTGATGATGCGCAGGAACTGCGGCATCGCCGTGACCTTGCTGGCCGGGCTGCCGACGTACTTGATCTCGGCCTGGACCGGGGTCAGGATCTTGCCGACGTTGCCTTCCTTGCCACCGCCGTCCGCGTTCTGGTCGAAGTCCTGCGTGCCGTCCTGGATACGGACGACCGGCCAGTAGTACGCCGACGAGTCGTTCTGGTTCTGGCAGGTGGTCTGCTCAGCGGCCAGCGAGTCGTTGGTGGCGAACGCGTCGACCTTCTGGTTGCCGACGTAGTCGTGCAGGTGGTGCGCGCCGTTGGTCACGCCGGGCGCCACGATCACGTTGTCGGTGTTGTGGTTCTTGTTCGCGTTCACACCGCACTTGGTGGTGAACGTACCGGTGGAGCCCGCCTGCTGCTGCTGGGGCTTCGCCAGGACGTTGTTCGCGACCTTCGTGATGTCCACGAAGTCCGCGGCCACCGGACCGTTGCCGGCCTGTCCGCCGATGTTCGCGGGGGCGCTCGCGCTGGCACTCGGCGCCGCCGTGGCCTGACCGCCGTTGTTCTGGCCGCCATTGTTCTGGCCACCGTTGTTCTGGCCGTTGTTGTTGCCACGGCCGCCGTTGTTGCCCCGGCCACCGCCGGCGGTGGTCTGGTTGGCGGTCTGCGTCGTACAGGCGGCGAGCGCGCTCAGCCCGGCCGCGTCGACCTGGCCGCCCACCCGCTGGATGTCGATCCGGATCCGGTTGAGGGTCGCGGTCCGCTTCTCCTTGAGGGGGCCGACGATCGCGTTCTGCACGAAGTTCGCGTCGCCTGCCTGCGCCTGCCGGGTGGAGGCGAGCCGGGCGTAGGCCTCGGTGATCTGCTTGTCGAGGAGCGCCAGCTCCTTCGCCACGCCGTTGCGTGCAGCCTGCGGCACGTTCGTCAGTTTCTGGCCGACGTCCGGGCAGGAGATCGTGGCCACGGAAGAAGCGTTGGCGGCCTTGGTCTGGTTCTGGCCGGAGTTGTTCGACTCGTGCGCCGAGGCGTAGAAGTTCGCCCAGATCAGCCCGCCCCCACCGAGCGCTAGGGCCGCCGATGCGGCTATGGCCTTGGTGGCCAGCGGCGTACGGCGTTTGCGATTGTTGCGTCCCATGGAACTCCTCTGACTTCCTTGCGGGCTTGGCGGGGCATCAAGGCGCCCGACAGGAGTGAAGCGGCGCCCTTTGATACGCAAGGGGCCACCGAGGTGTTCAGCGGTCTCACAAATTAATGAGAGGTTGATGGGAAACTCGGGTTTCAACTCCCGCGACCCTACGAGGAGTTGCCGTGATCTCACCCGAAGTGGTCAGCGGCCGTGGTCGAGATAGGCCAGTACGGCCAGTACGCGCCGGTTGTCGTCGTCCGAGACCTCAAGATCCAGCTTGGTGAAGATGTTCGAGGTGTGTTTGGCGATCGCCCGCTCCGTCACGACCAGTTGACCGGCGATCGCCGCGTTGGACCGGCCCTGCGCCATCAGCTCCAGGACCTCCACCTCGCGCGGTGTCAGCCGCCCCAGCGGCCGGTCGTCTGCGGCCCGCCTCGACAGCAGCTGCTGGATCACCTGCGGGTCCATCGCCGTGCCGCCCGCCGCGACCCGCCGCACCGCGTCGATGAACTGCTCCGCGTCGAACACCCGGTCCTTGAGCAGATAGCCCACCCCGCCGGTCCCGTCGGCCAGCAGCTCCCGCGCGTACAACTGCTCCACGTGCTGCGACAGCACCAGGACCGGCAGCCCCGGTCTGTCCCGGCGGGCCCGCAGCGCGCACTGCAGCCCCTCGTCGGTGTGCGTGGGCGGCAGCCGTACGTCGACCACGGCCACGTCCGGCGCCAGCTCGGCCAGCGCCCGCTCAAGCTCGGGGCCGGTCTCGACGGCCGCCGCGATCTCGAAGTCGTACGCCTCCAGCATGCGGACCAGACCGTCGCGCAGCAGGAACAGGTCTTCGGCTAGGACAACACGCAAGGGATCTCCATGGTCACCATGGTGGGACCGCCCGCGGGAGAGCTGACGGCCAGGACGCCGTCGAATGTACCCAGCCGCCGCTCGACCCCGGCGAGCCCGGAGCCGGCGCCGATCGCCGCGCCGCCCTTTCCGTTGTCGGTGACCGTGATCCTCAGCCTGCCGTCGGTGTGATGCAGGTCGACCCAGACGCGCTCGGCGTCCGCGTGCTTGACCGTGTTGGTGAGGATCTCGCTCACCGCGAAGTACGCGGCCGACTCCACCGGCGCCTCCGCCCGCCCCGCCAACTCCACGGTGACGTCGGTCGGTACGGGCAGCCGCAGTGCCAACGCCCTTACGGCGTCGCCCAGTCCGCGCTCGGCGAGCACCGGCGGGTGGATGCCGTGCACCAGGTCGCGCAGTTCGGCGAGGGTGTCCACGGAGTTCTGCCGGGCCTGCGCGAGCAACTGCCGTGCCTTCGCCGGGTTCTTCTCGATCAGCGCCTCGATGGTGCCGAGGTCCATGCCCATGGCGACCAGCCGGGCCTGCGCGCCGTCGTGCAGGTCGCGCTCGATCCGGCGCAGTTCGGCGGCGGAGGTGTCGACGGCGTCCCGCCGGGTCTCGGTCAACACCCTTACGCGCTCGGCGAGTTCACCCTGCCCGGACGCGAGCACGGAACGGGTCAGCAGGAAGTGGAAGCGCAGCAGGACCGGCGTGAGGAACCAGGCGCCGACCAGCAGGACCGCGCCCAGCAGCCCCGCCAGCAGCGCGGAGGCCTGCCCGCTCACCGGCACGAACCCGTACCACCAGCCGACGTACGTACCGTCGGTGAAGACCCGCCACAGCCCGAACGCCAGCGCGAAGCCCTCGAAGGGATACAGCAGCAGCACCGCCGGCAGCAGCGCGGTCACGAACCCCGCGGTCATGTCCACCACCAGCCAGCGCAGATCCCGCCAGGTCGCCGGGTCGCGGAGCATCCCGAAGGTGCGCGTCCACGGGTTCGCGCCCTGGGGGAGCGGCCGGTACGCCGGCGGGATCCGCACCCCGCACCACTCGGCCGCCACCACCCGCCGCCAGTCCGCGAAGGCCCGCACTCCGGTCAGCACCCAGGGGGTCGTGACGATCCCGACGCCCAGCACGATGAGCAGGATCGACACGAGGGACAGGACGAACAGCGTGAGCGCCCCGGCCAGCGACACGACGGCCAGCGCGAGCGCCCTGACCCCGTCCACCACGACCGACCGCGCCCTGCTGTTCCCGCTCTTGGTCTCCATGCCGCCAGTCTCGCCGAGCCCCCCGCCCCCGGTCACGGGGCCGAACCACCCGGCGGGGGGTGGTGCCAGCCCCACCCCGTCCTTTCCTGAGTCTCAGGGCGTGGGCAGGCCCAGTACCTTCGCCTCCTCCTCCGGGTCGAGTCCCGGAGGCGTACGGCCCGGTCGTACCGCCACCGTCCCGCCGATCGACCGCAGCCACGCCCAGGTGTCGGCCACCGTCTCGCCGACCGGACGGCACGAGAGTCCCGTGGCCAGCGCCCGCGACACGTCCGCGCTGTGCAGCGCGTCGTGCATGTCGGACCCCGGTGGCACCCAGACCGGCAGCTGCGTCCAGGGCTCGATGCCGGCGTCGAGGATCACTTCCGGCTCGGTCCAGCGCAGCTCGGCCGCCGAGCCGGTGACCCGGACGCACGCCTCCAGCAGCTCGCCCATCGTCGCGTGCCCCGGCGCGCTGATCAGGTTGTACGGCCCGCTCAGCTCCTGCTCCACCGCGCCGAGCGCCCACTCGGCGAGGTCGCGGGCATCGACGTACTGGAGCGGCAGCTCCCGCGGTCCCGGCGCGAGGACGGGGCCGCCGCGCGCGATCCGGCCGAGCCACCACGGCAGCCGTCCGACGTTCTCGTACGGGCCGAGGATCAGCCCGGCGCGTACGAGTACGGAGTGGTCCGCGCCGAAGGCCTCGACGGCGGCCAGCTCGCCGCCCCGCTTGTCGCGGGCGTACTCCGTGGCGTCCGCGTCGGGCTCCGCGCCCTCGACCAGCGGCGCGTCCTCGGCGTACCCGGCGGGCGGGGCCCAGTCGTACACCGAGCAGCTCGACACGTAGACGTACCGGCCGGCCCGGCCCCGCAGCAGCCGCGCCGCCTCGTGGACCGCCCGGGGCGCCGACGACCAGGTGTCGACGACGGCGTCCCACTCGCCCTCCGCGAGGGCGGCGAGCCCGCCGGGGGCGGTGCGGTCACCTCGCAGTGACCGCACCCCGGCCGTGGGTACCTGCCGTCCCCGGTTGAGGACGGTCACGTCCCAGCCGCGCCCGAGGGCCGCCTCGACGACGGCCCGCCCCACGAACTCCGTACCACCCAGCACCAGAAGTCTCATGCCGGTGACTCTGCCCGGTTCGCCCGCGGGACGGAACGGTCCTCTGCCGTCAGCAGATCAAAGGCGGCAGATCAGCGGCCAGTCGGCGGCGTGTACTTGTAGCCGACCCGGCGCACGGTCTGGATCGCCTTGCGGTGCTCGGCGCCCAGCTTGCGGCGCAGCCGGGCGATGTGCACGTCGACCGTGCGGCCGTCGCCGACATGCCCGTACCCCCACACCGTGGTGACCAGCTGGTCGCGGGTGTGGACCCGGTTCGGGAACGCCACGAGGTGGGCGAGCAGCTCGAACTCCAGGTACGTCAGGTCGAGTTCGACCCCGTCCACCGCGGCCGTGCGCTGCACGGGGTCGATGCGGACGAGCGGGTCGGCGGCGTCCGGCGCCTCGGGCAGCGCGGGGGCCTCGGCGAGGCCGGGGCGGGCGGCGAGGTGCGGGCCGTCGGCCGGGATGAGGACGAGGTAGCCGACCATCGGCGGCTGCCCCGGCAGGGTGGGCAGGGTGTGCGCGGGTGCGGGCAGCCAGGTGGCACCCGGCGGCAGGAACTCCGCGACGTCGATCACCTCGTCCCGGTCCACGGCGCGCAGATGACTGCGCGCGGCGTTCGGGGCGGGGGCGTCGAGCGTGGCGGTGGGAACGGCGGCGGTGGGGAGAGAACGGACGATCGCCATGAGAGATCAGCTCTTTCGCGCGAGAGGTTTCGTCGAGGGACGTACTCGTGGCGCGCCGGCCGAAGGCCTGAGGTGCGGCTTTAGAGGGCCGGCGCGTTCATCGCGCGGCAACACACCCGGTCGAAGTCGTGGTGCTGACGGGACGGCCAGAACGGCTCCAGGTCATGGCGACCCGTCGCGGTGTGATTCTGGAAGCCGGTCATGGGCCCATTGAAGCAGACACAGGCCCGCAACAGGAGTCTCCTCTCACAGCTTGGACGCATGGCAGGGGGCACCGGCCCATGCGAAGGGGCGTCCACCGTGGCCGGTGGACGCCCCTTCGCATGTACTCGGGCGGATCAGACCTGGCCGGCCTTCTCCAGCGCCGAGCAGCAGGTGTCGACGATCAGCCGCGTCACCAGGTACGGGTCGACGTTGGCGTTCGGGCGGCGGTCCTCGATGTACCCCTTGCCGTCCTTCTCGACCTGCCACGGGATACGGACCGAGGCACCGCGGTTGGAGACGCCGTAGGAGTACTCGTTCCACGGGGCGGTCTCGTGCAGGCCGGTCAGGCGGTCGTCGATGCCGGCGCCGTAGTTCTTGACGTGGTCGAGCGGCTTGGAGCCCTCGCCCAGCGACTCGGCGGCGGTGATGATCGCGTCGTAGCCCTCGCGCATCGCCTTGGTGGAGAAGTTGGTGTGCGCGCCCGCGCCGTTCCAGTCGCCCTTGACCGGCTTCGGGTCGAGGGTCGCGGAGACGCCGAAGTCCTCGGCGGTGCGGTAGAGCAGCCAGCGGGCCACCCACAGGTGGTCGGAGACCTCCAGCGGGGAGACCGGGCCGACCTGGAACTCCCACTGGCCGGGCATGACCTCGGCGTTGATGCCGGAGATCGCGAGCCCCGCCTTGAGGCAGTTGTCCAGGTGGGCCTCGACGATGTCACGGCCGAAGATCTCGTCGGCGCCGACACCGCAGTAGTAGCCGCCCTGCGGGGCCGGGAAGCCGCCCTTGGGGAAGCCGAGCGGGTAGCCGTCCTTGAAGAACGTGTACTCCTGCTCGATGCCGAAGATCGGCTCCTGCGAGGCGAACTTCTCGGCCACCTCGGTCAGCGCGGCGCGGGTGTTCGACTCGTGCGGCGTGAAGTCGATGTTGAGGACCTCGCACAGGACGAGGACGTCGTCGCCGCCGCGGATCGGGTCGGGGCAGGTGAAGACCGGCTTGAGGACACGGTCCGAGGCGTGGCCCTCGGCCTGGTTGGTCGACGAGCCGTCGAAGCCCCAGATGCCCAGCTCGGCGCCCTTGGCGTCGTCCGCCAGGATCTTCGTCTTGGAGCGGAGCTTCGCCGTCGGCTGGGTGCCGTCGATCCAGATGTACTCAGCCTTGAAGGTCACGGGCCACTTCCTTCGGGGATGCGTCTACGCGCTCGCGGGTGCTGCGGCGGTGCGGCACCGGTACGCCGCGTTCGATGCCCGGCAGCCTGTCAACAGGCGATTTCCCGATCATTGCCCGACTGTGAACCCCGTGTTACCCGGCCGCTCTGTGGCGCGCTTCACGTGCCCCGGGCGGCCACGGGGCCGGGAACGGCCGTTCGCAGTCGCAGAGCGGAGGGGGTACGACGGCTCGTATGCGATGGGGTTGGGCACGGAGGTCCGCTTCAGGCGTCCTCGCCCGCCGCCTCCCGCACCCCTTCCAGGAACCCCCGGATCGCGGCCCGCTCCCGCTCGTCGTACCCCTGGAGCAGCTCCACCGTCCGCCCGATCAACGGCCCGAAGAAGGCCCACCCGAGCTCGACCGCCGCCGCGTCCACCTCGATCACGACCTTCCGCCGATCGCCCTCCGCACGCACCCGCCGCACATGCCCGGCCCGCTCCAACCGGTCCAACAGCCCTGTCGTCCCAGCCGAGTTGAGCCCGAGAGCCGCACCCAGCCGCCCGGCCGTCAGCTCCTCACCGGCCCGCGAGGCGTCCATGAGAGCGATCAAGGCGCGTACGTCGGTGGGGTGCATGCCGTTGCGGTTCGCGAACCGGGCGCTGTGCAGGCCGAGTTCGACGGTCACGGCACGCAGCAGATGGACGATCTCCAGCTCGGGCCCCTGGGGCCGCGGCTGTGACTGTGATTGCGGCTGCGGCTGCGGCTGCGGCTGCTTCTCCACGGGCTCGTCCTCCGGTTATCATCTCGCTGACCGAGTATCTCGCTCAACGAGATAATAGGGGAGACGTGAACGGAATGAAGGACACGGGCAACACGGGCAGCAGGTACGACACCGACGGATTCCTCGCCGCGTACGACACCGCGTACGACAAGGTCATGGCCAAGTGGCCGGTCGCGCGGGAGGCGATCACCGTCCCCACCCCCTTCGGTACGGCGTACGTCAACGCGTGCGGCCCGCACGACGGCCCGCCGCTCGTGCTGCTCCCGGGCGGCGGGGGAGCGACCTCCGCGTCCTGGTACGCGCAGGCCGCCGAACTCGCCGCCACCCATCGCGTGTACGCCGTCGACCTGGTCGGCGCCCCGGGGCGCGGCACGCTCGCCGCCGACCGGCATCCTCGTACGGTCGCGGACCTCACCGACTGGCTGGACGCGGTGGTCGAGGGACTCGGCATCGGAGCGGGGGAGCGGCTGGACCTGGGCGGGCACTCGTACGGCGGCTGGATCGCGCTGCACTACGCGCTGCACGCACCCGCACGCGTCCGCAGCCTGTTTCTGCTGGATCCGACCGGGTGCTTCGCGGGGTTCCGGGCGTCGTACCTGCTGCACGCGCTGCCGATGCTGTTGCGGCCGACGGGCGGCCGGGTGCGGGCCTTCCTGGAGTGGGAGAGCGGGGGAGTGCGCCTCGACCCCGACTGGCTCCGCCTTCAGGAGGCGGCCGCCGGCTTCCCCTCCGTGTCGAAGCCGGTGACCGGTCCGCGCCCCGCGCCGGACGCGCTGCGCGGCCTGGACATGCCGGTCCTGCTGCTCCTGGCCGGGAACAGCAGGACACATGACACGTACCGGGTGGCGGCGAGGGCGGGTGCGCTGCTGCCGCGGGTGGAGACGGTCGTGCTTCCGGATGTCTCGCACCATGCGCTGCCGCAGTCCGCACCGGCCGAACTCGGCCGCCGCCTCACGGAGTTCCTATCTCGTTGAGCTTCACCCCACCTTCTCGATCAGCGCGCGACGGATCAAGAACTTGCCGGGCTCGCGGACCTGCTCGAAGGCCGCGTTGTTCAACAGGGCGCAGCTGCCGGAGACCGAAGTCACCTTCACCGTCGTGGACTTGTTGTTGTCCAGGTTGGTGACTCGCAGCGTCGTCCCCGCCGGGAACTGGTTGCTGGAGGCGGCGGGCGCACCGGCCTCGCCGGACAGGGTCACGGTCGAGCCGTTGCACACCTGCTGTCCGGTACCGCCGGCGGCGGCGTCGTCACCGGCCGCGTCGTCCGCGGGCTCGCTCGCCGCGGGCTCCGAAGGCTGGGCCGCCGCGTCGTCCTGCTGTCCACCCTGCGCGGGCGGCTGCGACGTCTGGGAGCCCTGAGCCGACTCCCCAACGGTGCAACCGGACGCTTCCTGCTGGACCTTGATCTGCGCGATGACCGCCTCGCGGTTGGCGATCCGCGCCTCGGACTGCGCGTCGGGATTCGCGCGCTGCCCGTCGATGAACGTCTGGTTGTTGCCGAGGGCCGTGGCCAGCCCCAGGCAGACGGTCGAATCCGCCGCGGACGACAAGGTCTTGGGGCTCTGCGAGGCGTTCGAGGTGCTCGCCATGACGAAGGCGCCACCGCCCGCCACCGCCGCTGCGGTGACCAGCAGCGCGATCTTCTTCTTCGTGCCGAGAGTTCTCCTGCGCGACATCCGCGACTCCTGATGAGCTAGGGGGTGGTTCGTCGCTACTTACGAGATACCGAACGGGAGTTACTCATCGGTGACAGGAGTCACCGACGTAACGTACGTCACATTCGCGTTACGGAGGGCCTTGTCGGAACCGTCGTTCACTTGCGTCGCCGCGACCTCGAACGGGCTTGTGGTCAGGGGCTTTTGTCAGTGGTGGGCGGTAGAATAGAAGCAGTGTTCGAGGGAATCGCCGGGGGTGCCATGGCCTCCGGTGGACGCCCTGATCGCGACAGGAGGATGCCTGTGCCCGCTGCCGCCCTGAAGCCGAAGCCCCTGCCCATGCAGTCCACTGCAAAGCGCCCCGTCCTGCTCGACCTGCCGTACGACCCGGTGGAGAAGCGTCCGTTGCCGCCGGGGCGTCCGCGCGAGTGGTACGTCTCGCACAACCGTCGTCTCAAGGCGATGCGGCTCGCGATCGCGCTGCTCGACTCGGGCGTGTATATGCCCAACCAGGCGCGCAACGAGACGATTCGGAGTGCCGCGGAGATGATCGGCGTGCATCCGCCGTCGGACACTACGTGTCACATGGTGCGGGCGTTGATGCGGTACACGCGGTGAGCGTTTGCGCCGGGTGAGGTGTCTTTTGTTGGTGCCCGGCGCTGTCGTTGCCGTCGGTCTGGGGGCTGCCGCCCCCAGGCCCCCGCTTCGGCCTGAACGGCCTCGTCCTCAAGCGCCGGACGGGCTGAAAAACAAAGACGCCGACCGGCGCTGAGGGGTGCCCCACCCCTCAAGACCCTCTACCTCGCCAACTCCTTCTCCACCGGCGTGCGGAAGCGCGGCGTCACCCTTGTCTCGCCCACCCACCCCCGCAACCGCTCCGCCTCCACCCCGATCGCCGTCTCCGCCTCCCGTCCCACCCCGCCAGGGGCCAGTACCCGCCACGCGATCTCGCCGTCCGCCCGCTGGGCCCACGCGCCCACCACCCGGCCGTTCCACCACACCGTCGGGCCCACGTTGCCGCTGTAGTCGAAGAGGTGGGGGCGCAGTTCGGGGGCGAGGTACCAGTCCCGTTGCTGCCAGCCCATCGCCGTGGGGTCGAGGGCGGGGAGCAGGGCCGCCCAGGGTTCCGCGGGGGCGGCGACCGGCGTGATGTCGT
Source organism: Streptomyces sp. NPDC001002 (assembly GCF_053599215.1). Taxonomy (NCBI): domain Bacteria; kingdom Bacillati; phylum Actinomycetota; class Actinomycetes; order Kitasatosporales; family Streptomycetaceae; genus Streptomyces; species Streptomyces sp. NPDC001002. Next base: position 256,924 of record NZ_JBSFLV010000001.1, read on the forward strand.
CGGCCACCACGTAGCCCGTACCCTCGTCCAGCGACACCTCCCGCGCTCCGATCGCCTTCAGCGCGCGGCGGACATCGGTCACCTTCCAGCCCGTCCACCACTTGAGGTCCGCCTCCGTGGCCGGGCCGCAGGTTCTGAGCCAGTGGGTCAGGAGGGTCGACTGGGCCTCGGCCAGGTCGAGTTCGGCGTGTTCGGGAGCGACCGCCCAGCGGAACTGGCTGGACGTCCAGGAGCCGAGCGGCCGGCCCCGGACGACCTTGCCCTCCACGCCCAGCACCCGCAGAAGGCGGGTCGAGACCGTGTGCACGCCCTCGTAGCTCTTGCCGGCCGCGTAAGTGAACCGCTCCTTCAACCGCGGCTCGTCCGCGGCCAGTTCGGTCGCCGTCGCCTGGCCGCGCAGCGCCAACGCGGACAGCATCGACTCCTCGACCTCCTTCAGCCAGGCGGCGTCCGGTGCCCCCGCCTTCGCCATGTCCTTGAGCAGCGAGGCCCGTTCGCGCGCGGCCACCGCGAGGCCCGTCGAGGCGTGCACCACGGCCGTGAGATCCGTGGGGAACACGAACACCGTGTGCCGCATGCCGTGCATACGGACCAGGGACCGGGACTCGTACAGCGCCCGCTCGGTGGCCGGGACGGTTCGCGTCGCGTCCGTGAGGCGCGCGCCCAGGGCCAGGTACACCGTCGCCGGGTCCGAGCCGTGCAGCGCGACGAGGGAGGCCGCGACCTCCTCGGGGCTCGACGCCCGCGTCGGACCGATCAGCCGGTGCCGCGACGCGAGCCGCGCCCTTCGCTCGTCCGGTCCGATGTACCGCACCCCGTCACCCATTGCCGACTCCACCCTCCCCGAACACCGACCAGCGCATCCCATCCTGCCCGGCGCCACTGACAACGCCCCCCGACGACCTCTCGACGGCCGCCCGTCCCGCCACCTTCCGTTCACCCAAAAGTCACCCTCGCTCACTCCATCGCCGTACCCGGCATGCGCGCAGCCCCGCTGCCGCCTTGACTGCGACCTAGGCCCGCAGTAGGAGACAACCGGAGACGAAGGAGCCGCGATGGGCAGGTTCCGCATGCAGCGGTGGACGCGATGAACACGCCCGTGACCCGTGCCGAGCGCGGCCGGGCCGCACGTAAGCGCGTCTCCCGTTCCGCGCATGCCCAGTGGGTCCCGCCCGTCGACCGGGCCGACCCCGTCGGCGTACTGGAGCGGCAGGGCCGCGACCGGCTGCCCGAGCTGCTGCCGATCCGGTACGGGCGGATGAGCGCCTCGCCGTTCGCCTTCCTGCGCGGGGGCGCCGCCGTGATGGCCGGCGATCTCGCGTCCCGTCCGCACACCGGGCTGACCGTGCAACTGTGCGGCGACGCCCACCTGTTGAACTTCGGGCTGTACGCCTCCCCGGAACGCACCCTGCTCTTCGACCTCAACGACTTCGACGAGACGTTCCCCGGCCCCTTCGAGTGGGACGTACAACGGCTCGCGGCTTCCGTCGCCGTGGCCGGGCGGGAGAACGGGCACCCGGAGGCGAAGGTGCGGCGGGCCGTCGTGGAGGCCGTCGCCGCCTACCGGGCCACCATGCGGCGCCTTGCCCGGCAGGGTGAACTGGCCGTCTGGTACGAGCACATCGACGCCGAGAGCCTGCTGCCCCTGGTCCGCTCCGCGCGCCGCCGCCGCACGGTCGCCTCCAGCCTCACCCGCGCCCGCCGCCGCACCAGCCTGCAGGCCGTCGGCAAGCTCACCGAGACCGTCGACGGACGCCGTCGTATCGTCCACGACCCGCCGCTGCTCGAACCGGCCGGCGCCTCCGACATGGCCTCCCTGCGCAAGATCTTCAGCGACTACCGCTCCACCCTCGCCGAGGAACGCCGACTGCTGCTCGACCGCTACCGGTTCGTGGACGCGGCCCGCAAGGTCGTCGGCGTCGGCAGCGTCGGCACCCGCTGCTTCATCGTGCTGCTCGCAGGGCGCGACCAGGACGACCCGCTGTTCCTCCAGATCAAGGAGGCGCGGAAGTCCGTACTGGAAGAGCATCTGCCGAACGGGCCGTACGTCCATCCCGGGCACCGGGTCGTCGCCGGGCAGCGGCTGCTGCAGGCCGCCGGTGACATCTTCCTCGGCTGGATGACCGGGCCGCAGGGCCGCGCCTTCTACTGGCGCCAGCTACGCGACATGAAGGGCTCCGCCGACGTCGCCGGGATGAGCCCGGCCGATCTGCTCGGCTACGCCCGTCTGTGCGGCACCGCCCTGGCCCGCGCCCACGCCCGCTCCGGCGACCGCGTCGCCATCGCCGCCTACCTGGGCGGCGGCGACACCTTCGAACGGGCCGTCGCCGACTTCGCGTTCCACTACGCCGACCAGACCGCCGCCGATCACGCGGCGCTGAGCGCGGCGGTCGCGGCGGGCGTGGTGCGCGCGACGCCGGAGGTGTGACGCGGCGACGGAGGGGCGAGGGGGTCCCGGGCGGTGCCGGTGTCCGTGTGCGCCGCTCAACTCCCCGCGCGGGAAAAGGAGATGCACTGCGTGTGAGCGCGTCCCTACTCTGGAGACACGTTACGGAGCTGGCCACCACCGCTTTCCGCAGGACGGGCATCACCTCGCGGACCCGGGGCTAGTCTCTACGCACCGCTCGACGGACGTCCTCCCCCAGCGCCTCGTCGGCACACCCACACCGCTCGGAAACCCACGCCCACGGAGGCCCGTGATGGGCACCATGCTGATATCCGGGACAGTCGTCCTGGTCCTTCTAGGATTCGAGAACCACGCCTGGTGGCTGGCCGCGGCCGCCGTCCTCTTCCTGTACCTGCAGTACGGGCGGAGCGGCACCACCTCGCGGTCCGCGTCGAGCGGGGGCTCGTCGTCGGGGTCCATGCCCCAGAGCTACCAGGCCTACCGCAAGCGCCGTGACGAACAGGCCAGGTGGGAGCGCCGCTACCGCCGCGAGCGCCCCCTGGAGTCCCGTCGCCAGTCGAAGGAGAAGAGCGGCTGAGACCTGTGGTGGTGACACGGGTGGTGGTGACGACCGTGCCTCACAGCCCGGGCGCACCCCACACCGGGAACCACCGGCTCAGATCCTGCTCCATCCGCAGATCACCGGCGAGAGCCGCCTTCACCTGCAGCTCCAGCGCGTTGTCGCGCCGCTGTCCCTCGCCGGGCAGCGGCGCGAACGGATAGAACGTGCCGCGCTTGTAGAGATAGACGAGCGCGAGCCGCCGGCCGGCCTCGTCCTGGAAACCGGCCAGCGAGCACAGCAGCTGCGGGCCGAAGCCGTTGACCTCCATCGAGCTGTTCACCGCGTGCAAGTCGTTGACCAGCTGCGACAGTTGGTCGGGGGAGCGCTGGGACACCAGCCAGGAGTACCCGAACCCGTCCTGGCTGAGCTCCACCGGCGGACCGTCGCGGTCCGCGTCCGCGTCGAGCAGGGCCTGGACCTCGCGGTGCGTCTGCTCGAACGCGGCGCCCTCGACGGTGGCGAAGCACACCGCGCCGCCGCCGGTCGGCGTGAAACCGGCCGCGGCCTCCAGGGTCACGGCCGCCGACGGCAGCGCGAACAGCCGGTCGAGATCGGGCAGCGCCGGTTTGCTGCGCCCGAGCAGAATGTCCAGCAGCCCCATTCTCACGCCTTTCCGGGGGTCGCCGCCTCACCCAACTCGGCGGAGATCCGCCCCAGTTGGTCCAGTCGTTGCTCCAGAGACGGGTGGGTGGAGAACAGCCGCTCGATGCCCGGCTCCTTGCCGGTCGCCGGGGTGAAGTAGAAGGCGTTGAAGGCCTGCGCGGTCCGCAGGTCCTTGGTCGGGATCCTCGCGATGTCGCCGGAGACCTTGGTCAGCGCCGAGGCCAGGGCGGAGGGCCGCCCGGTCAGCAGCGCCGCCGCACGGTCCGCGGCCAGCTCCCGGTACCGGGACAGCGCCCTGATCAGCAGGAAGCTGATCGCGTACACCGCCGCCGAGACGCCCATCACGGCCGCGAAGATCATCGCGGTGTTCTGGTCCCGGCGGCCACCGCCGAAGATCTGCGAGTAGAAGGCGAACCGCACGATCAGGCCCGCGATCACCCCGAGGAACGACGCGATCGTGATCACGGCGACATCCTTGTGCGCCACGTGCGACAGCTCGTGCGCGAGGACGCCCTCCAGCTCCGCCGGTTCCAGCCGGCGCAGCAGCCCCGTGGTCACACAGACCACGGCGTGCTCGGGGCTGCGCCCGGTCGCGAAGGCGTTCGGCATGTCCATCTCGGACACGGCGACCACCGGCTTGGGCATGTCGGCGAGCGCGCACAGCCGGTCGACGACCGCGTGCAGTTCGGGATACTCCTCGCGCTCCACGACCCGCCCACGCATGGCGAACATCGCGATCCGGTCGGAGAACCAGAACTGCGCCACGAACATCGCGGCGATGATCACGACGACCAGCACCCACGACTTCAGCAGCACGATCAACGCGCCGACGAACGCCACGTACAACAATCCGAGCAGGAACATGGTGACCGTCATCCGCACGGTCAACCGCCGGTCGCTCCGGAATCGGCTCTGCATGTGCATCACCCCGCAGTAAGGCACTCGTCCCTACCGCCAGTGTGCACCCGGCCACTCCCATGAAGCGGTCCCGATCAGCCCTAGGAGCAGCAAAGCCCGGCTGTGAAACCGTCCCCGGAGTCCGCGTCTAGTACGGCGCCCGGAACTGCGCGTACCCCAGCAGCAGGATGATCGCGGCGACGACTCCCAGCACGATCGTCGTCGACAGCCACGAGGACCTGCGCGGACCGGCCGGACCGGGGTCGGCGCGGAAGGGCTGCGGCGCGGGAGGATTCTCCTTCCACCGCGCGGCGAGCATCCGAGCCCGAGCCGAGGGCTCCTTGTGCTCGGCCCCGTCCGCCCACCTGATGTCGAACTCCCGCTCGTCATCGTCCTGTTCGGGCATCCCCGTGTCCCCCGTCGCCTCTGCCACCACTGTCGAACAGCTGTGCAAGAACTATACGTTGGCGGTGCGGGGCGCAGCATGGGTCACTCGGTGTCCCCTCCTACCGAGGACTCCTCCGAGGGGGCGTCTTCCTGGGAACCCCGGCCGTCGGTCATTTCCCGTCGCACCCGCCGCCAGGCACGGATGAGTCGTGGCAGCTGGGCCAGCACATCGTCGATCTGTGCCAGCAGCAGGGTGACGCTGCCGGACGCGGCAAGGATGGCCAGGGTTATGTCATCCCACTTCACTGTGCTCCCCTGAATCCGCGTGCCCGCCCAACACCCGCGACACGAGCCAGTCCAGTGCTGCCACGCCCAACTGGTCGGGTGCCGTGAGCAGAATGGCTTTCGCCTTGGCGAGGTCGACAAGGGCCTCCGGAGCGGAAGACCGGTCCAGAGCGGCAAGACGTTCCACGGCAGCGTCGACGGCGGCAGGCCAGCCCGGCATGCCGAACTGGTCAGAGCCACGTGACGCGGCGGAGAGAGCTCGGTGCAGGACCCCCTCCCGCCAGCCTCGCTCTCGCATCATCTCCGTCGTGTACCAGACCCGGTTGTCCAGGTTCTCGACGAACTCCTCCGTCGCTATGCCGCTCGCTCGCAGCGTGAAGCCGGAACCACCAGCCCACGGAAGGTCGATGTCCGACGCGACCGCCTGGAAGGCGAGCAGCGCGTCCGGGCCGTCTTCCCGTGCCCGAAGGAGGGCGGCCCTGGCTCGACGTTGGAGATCGACACTCTGCGCGAACATCTCGCCGTCGGTCGGCCCCTGAGGCGACGCCTGAATGGCTTCCAGCGGCTCGTCCCACCACGCGTCAAGCACCAGACCTACCGCCGCCGCGCTGACAAGGACTTCTGCGTCCTCGGTGTCGATGCCGTAGTACCTCAGCGCCGTGACCATGCCTTCGGTCATGTTGGTGGGGTCCGATTTCGCCTCCACCCGCGCCATGCCGGACGACGGCTCCTCGGGACGCTCGATCTCGACACGGTGCTCCGCCAGGTCCTCGAAGATCGCGTCCGGTCCGCAGTCGATGTGCTCGGTGTCGTGCCGTCCGGAGCAGTCGTCGGGGCATTCCAGCTCCGCGCAGAGGTCAGGCTCGGCGGGTGCGGCTTCGTTGATCAGGTGATAGACGAGTCGGTCGGCCACCGCTTCGCGCGCGGAGATCATCTCCAGGTCGAGCCGGAAACGTTCGTCCCGCAGTTCCGCGGCGTCGGAATCCAGGGACTCCGGGGGCTCGGGGATGCCCTCGGGGGCCCAGGCGTACGCCGACTCCAGCGACACATACAGCCAGGCGATCCGCAGCGGCTCCACGGCGCCCTCCGCCGCAAGTCGGCCGACCGCCTCGGCCGCCTCGCGCACGCTCGTGATACCGGACGAATACCGTTCGCGTTCCGCCTCCCATGCGGCGGCGGCGTCCCTGGCCCGTTCGGCGTCCCGGACCAGCCGGGCATCGCGCGACCGACGGGCCTGTTTCACCAGCCGAGTCAGACAGGGGCCGCAGCCGAACAGTCCGGACGTCGGTGTCGGGCCGAGTGGTACGGGTCCCCGCGCCTCGTCGAACGGCTCGTCGCAAAGACAGCAGTCCAGGGCGCCCACCTGACGGGACGTGGGCATGCTGGGCAGCGCGGCGCGGATCGTGTCACGGGCGTACGCAGGGATGTGCATGAGTGGCAACTCCTCGGGCGAGGCGCTCCATCGGCGCCTTCTCCATGCTCACCTCGTGCAACGGCCGCGAGTCATGGTGTGGCGGGCAGAGCCGGAAACTTGACGGAATCTGACACGGCTCTCGCCTGCGCCTTCTACGGTGTTCGCCGGACTTGACACCCAGAGTGGGAGGAAAAACAGGTGGCTGACTCCACCCCATCGCCCGAACCGGCGGCCCGCCATCAGGAATTGGTCGAGGCGTTGCAGGAACTGCGCCGCGCGGCGGGGGCGAGCATGCGAGGGGTGAGCACGCTCATCCGTGGCCGCGACGACCTGTTGTCGGGCGCCAGCCACGAAACCGTACGGGCCGCCCTCAACGGGACACGTGTGCCGCGTTGGGAAACCGTCCACGACATCGTCATGGTCCTGGCCGGGCGGTGCAGTCCGCCTCGGGACGCGGAGTCGGAGAGGGCCAGGTTCCTGTCGCTGTGGCGCGCGGTGCACGAAGGGGAGGGCGGTGCACTGAAGTCGTTCCAGGAACTCCTCCACGGCGGTTGGGGAGGTGAGGACGGAAAGTGGACCCCGGAGCTGGTCATGGGCGCGTTGCTCAACCCTTTCAACGCCATCGAGATCCATCCGTCGCTCGCCGCTCCGCACGAGCCGATGGTGTCGGAGGACGAATGGGTCCGGCTGGTCGCGATGCAGGTGGAGCAACAGGGAGCCGAACACGTGCTGCGTCTCCTGCTGCACATGCTGAAGGGCGACTACGTAGGCGCGGAGAGGGGATCGCCGTACGGATACATCAATCCCGATCGGGAGGCCATGGAGGCCTACACGGCATTCCGGTACGGCTGCCAGGAGATTCGTCGCCGGCTGAGCCGTGAGCCGAATCTCCTCGCGTCGTCGATCCGGGCGATGCGCACCGACGAGACGATGGACCGTGACGACCGGGCCGAGATGCTGGAGTCCGAGTCCGACATGAGCCTCATGCGCGAGGTGATGACCGTGACTCCGGACACCTGGGACGAGGTCTCGGAAGAGGCACACCACATGGTCTTCGGCTACCTCGTCAAGGCGATCGGTCCCGCAGGCCCGCTCGGGCTCCCTGACGCCGAGCGCTTCCACATCACATGGCGCGTCCCCGAACCACCTGCCGCATGACGACACCACGCGACGGGGCCCGCCACCCTCGCGGATGGCGGGCCCCAAGCGTTTCTGTCTACGGTCCGATCACACGTCGAAGTACAGCTCGAACTCGTGCGGGTGCGGACGCAGCTGCAGCGGTGCGATCTCGTTCGTGCGCTTGAAGTCGATCCACGTCTCGATCAGGTCGGACGTGAAGACGTCGCCCGCGAGCAGGAACTCGTGGTCGGCCTCAAGGCGGTCGAGGACGGCCGGGAGGGAGGTCGGGACCTGGGCGACGCCCGCGTGCTCCTCGGGGGCCAGCTCGTAGAGGTCCTTGTCGATCGGCTCGGCCGGCTCGATCTTGTTCTTGATGCCGTCCAGGCCCGCCAGGAGGAGCGCGGAGAAGGCGAGGTACGGGTTGCCGGAGGAGTCGGGCGCGCGGAACTCGACGCGCTTGGCCTTCGGGTTGGAGCCCGTGATCGGGATACGCATCGCGGCGGAGCGGTTGCGCTGCGAGTAGACCAGGTTGACCGGGGCCTCGAAGCCGGGCACCAGGCGGTGGTACGAGTTCACCGTCGGGTTGGTGAAGGCCAGCAGCGACGGCGCGTGCTTGAGGATGCCGCCGATGTAGTAGCGGGCGGTGTCCGACAGGCCCGCGTAGCCCGCCTCGTCGTAGAAGAGCGGGGAGCCGCCCGCCCACAGCGACGAGTGGATGTGCATGCCCGAGCCGTTGTCACCGAAGATCGGCTTCGGCATGAAGGTCGCGGTCTTGCCGTTGCGCCAGGCGACGTTCTTCACGATGTACTTGAAGAGCTGGAGGTCGTCGGCCGCGGCGAGCAGAGTGTTGAACTTGTAGTTGATCTCCGCCTGGCCGGCGGTGCCGACCTCGTGGTGCTGGCGCTCGACCTGGAGACCGGCCTTGCCCAGCTCCAGGGAGATCTCGGCACGCAGGTCGGCGAAGTGGTCGACCGGCGGGACCGGGAAGTAACCGCCCTTGTAGCGGACCTTGTAACCGCGGTTGTCGTCCAGCGCACCGGTGTTCCAGGCGCCGGCCTCGGAGTCGATGTGGTAGAAGGACTCGTTCGCCGTGGTCGCGAAGCGCACGGAGTCGAAGACGTAGAACTCGGCCTCGGGACCGAAGTACGCGGTGTCCGCGATACCGGTCGAGGTCAGGTACGCCTCGGCCTTCTTCGCCACGTTGCGCGGGTCGCGGGAGTACTGCTCGCCCGTGATCGGGTCGTGGATGAAGAAGTTGATGTTCAGCGTCTTGTCGCGGCGGAACGCGTCCACGCGCGCCGTCGACAGGTCGGCGCGCAGCGCCATGTCGGACTCGTGGATGGCCTGGAAGCCGCGGATCGAGGATCCGTCGAAGGCCAGCTCCTCGTCCGGGTCGAACGACTCGACGGGCACCGTGAAGTGCTGCATGACACCCGGCAGGTCGCAGAAGCGGACGTCGATGAACTTGACGTCCTCGTCCGCGATGAACTTCTTGGCCTCGTCGGCGTTCTGGAACATCCAGCTCCTCCTACTCCCGACCGTCCCGCCGGGGTGGTAGTTCGTTCGTGCTGCCAGTGCGGTGGCACACGCTGACCTCGACCCTAGGGACGCGTGATTTCTCGGGCGTGACCCATTTGTTTCACACAAGTTAACCGGACCTCGCCCGGTTGACCCCACCCGTCCGCATCCCGAAACGCGGGCAGTACCGTGGACGCGTGGACAACAGGGATGCAATCGGCTCGTGGCTCTCCGGCCCCCGCGCGGCCGCCGAGCAAGCCGGTGTCGACTTCGGATACCGGGGCGAGCAGCTCGGTCTGCCCGAGGAGGGACCGGGCTCGATCGCCCGCCCGGGCCGTCGCCTCGGCGCCCTCGTGGTCGACTGGGGCCTGAGCCTCTTGATCGCATACGGCCTCATCACGCACGGCTACGACCAGGCGACCGGCAACTGGGCCCTGCTCGTCTTCTTCGTGATGGGCGTCCTGACGGTCGGCACCGTCGGATTCTCCCCGGGCAAGCGCCTGTTCGGCCTGCGCGTGGCCGCCCTGTCCACCGGCCGCGTCAGCCCCGCCCGCGCCCTGCTGCGCACGGCCCTGCTCTGCGTCGCGATCCCCGCCCTGATCTGGGACCGCGACGGCCGCGGCCTGCACGACCGACTGGCGGGCACGGTGGAGGTCCGCATCTAGCCCGACCACGAGATCCGGAACGTGTACGACGCCCGGAACGTGTACGACGAAGGGGCGCCCGGAGTGATCCGGGCGCCCCTTTGCCGCGCCGGGCGGGTGACTGCGCGCCGCGCACGGCCCGGGGTCACCTCGGCCACGGCCCGGTCCCGGGACACTGGCGCCGTTCCCGACGGAGGTGGTGGGCAGGATGCCAGCAGGCGACAAGTCGACGATCGTGGCCCGGGCGCCGATGGTCGCCGAGATCGCGGCCCGGTGCGCACAGGAGGCGGAGACCGCCAGGCGGCTCTCGCCGCGGGTGGTCCAGGCGGTACGGGACGCCGGGTTTGCCCGGCACTTCGTACCGTCGGCCCATGGCGGCGACGCCGGTGGTTTCACCGAACTGACCTCCGCGGTCGGCCTGGTGGGGGAGGGCTGCACCTCGGCGGCCTGGGCGGCCTCGCTCGCGGCCTACGCCGGGCGGTACGGGGCGTTCCTGCCCGAGGAGGGCCAGGCCGACATCTGGGCGGACGGACCGGACGCGCTGCTGGCCGGCGCGCTCATGCCGTCCGGCAAGGCCGAGCCCGTGGCCGGCGGCTGGCTGCTGAGCGGTGAGTGGAAGTACATCAGCGGGGTGCACTTCGCCGACTGGGCGCTGGCCTGCGCGGCCGTACCCGCCGAGGGCCCGGTGGATCCCGAGGCGCGGCCCGAGGTGCGGTTCTTCGCGGTGCCGCGGGAGGACTTCACCATCGAGGACAGCTGGTTCACCGTGGGGATGCGCGGAACGGGGAGTGACACCCTTCTCCTCTCCGACGTCTTCGTGCCCGAGCACCGGACCCTCGCGCGGTCGGCCGTGCACGCGGGCCGGGCGCCCGCCTCCGACGCGCGCTGCCACCTCGTCCCGATGCACGCCGTGAACGCCCTGCCGTTCGCCGCCCCGCTGGTCGGCGCCGCCCGGGGCGCGCTGCGGGCCTGGATCGCGCGGACCGGGTCGCGCGTCGACCGCCGGGGACAGTCCGTGGGCGAGAAGCCCTCGACGCAGGTCTCCCTGGCCCGCTCGGCGGCCGAGATCGACGCCGCCGAACTGCTGATCCTGCGTACGGCGGCCGTCGCCGACGGCACCCAGTCCCCGCCGGAGGGCGAGGCGGCGGTCCGGGGCGCCCGGGACCTCGCACTGGCGGTGGAACTGCTGGTCTCGGCCGTCGACCGGGTCTTCCGGGCCGGCGGCACCTCAGGACAGTCCTCGTCCGACCCCGTCCAGCGCTTCTGGCGGGACGTGAACAGCGCCGCCTCGCACGTCGCCCTCTCCTTCGAGACCACGGGCGCGGCCTACGGCGCCTGGGCACTGTCCGGCGAGGACCGGGCGGGGGCCGTGCGCTGACCGGCCCCGGTTGCCGGTCCGGGGCGGTGACCGCATAGTCGATCTGGAACCGGGTGACGATCTGGATCACCGTCGGTGAGCGAAGCCCCCACAGGTGGTGCACCGTCATGACGGAGCGTCAGGAAGTACTGGAAGCCGAAGCCGCGCTGGCGTCCGAGGATTTCCGGGCGGCGATGGCCCGCTTCCCCTCGGGTGTCGTGGTCGTGACCACGTGCTGCGAGGACGGAACACCGCGCGGATTCACGGCCAGTTCCTTCTGCTCGGTCTCGCTGGAGCCGCCGATGGTCCTGGTCTGCCTGGCGACCTCGGCGGACTCGGCACCCGCCTTCGAGTGCTGCGACCGCTTCGCCGTGAGCGTGCTGGCCCCGGTCCACCGGCCGCTGGCCACGCGCTTCGCCACCAAGGGCGCCGACAAGTTCGCGTCCGGCGGCCTCGGCCTCAGCCCGGCCGGCCTGCCGACGGTCGACCGGGCCCTGTCCGAACTGGACTGCACCGCACACGCACGACACCCGGCCGGGGACCATACGGTCCTGATCGGCCGGGTGACGGGTGTGCGACTGGGGGAGGGATCCCCGATGGTTTATTACGACCGGGCGTTCAGGACGTTGGCCTGACGCTCAGCGGGCCTTCCCGCCGCCCTTCGGCAGCTTCATGCCCTTGGGCATCGGCCCCTTCGGCAGCGGCATGTTGCTCATCAGGTCGCCCATCGCGCGCAGCCGGTCGGTGGTCGCGGTGACCTGCGGCCCGGTCAGCACGCGCGGCAGCTTCAGCATCGCCGTGCGCAGCTTCTTCAGCTCGATCTGGCCCTCGCCCGTGCCCACGATCAGATCGTGCACCGGTACGTCCGCGACGACGCGGTTCATCTTCTTCTTCTCGGCGGCCAGCAGGCTCTTGACCCGGTTCGGGTTGCCCTCGGCGACCAGGACGATGCCGGCCTTGCCGACGGCCCGGTGCACCACGTCCTGGCTGCGGTTCATCGCCACCGCGGGGGTCGTCGTCCAGCCTCGGCCGATGTTGTCGAGCACCGCCGCGGCGGCGCCCGGCTGGCCCTCCATCTGCCCGAACGCGGCCCGCTCGGCCCGGCGCCCGAAGATGATCGCCGTTCCGAGGAAGGCGAGCAACAGGCCCAGGATGCCGAGATAGATGGGGTGACCGATCAAGAAGCCGATCGCGAGGAAAACACCGAAGATGCCGATGCCGACAGCCGCGAGTACAAGACCGATCTTCTTGTCGGCCTTGCGGGTCATCTTGTACGTCAGAGCGATCTGCTTCAGTCGCCCGGGGTTAGCAGCGGTGTCCGCTGCTGTGTCCTTCCTCGCCATGCCGTGAAGTCTACGTGGCCCCGGGAGCGCCGACGACGGCAGTGCCCGACGGGAGGGTACGAGGAAGCGGAGTGCGGGGTTCAGAGACGGGCGGAGGTGACCTCTTCGAGGACCCGCTGGGCCTCGACACGGTCCTTGGCGCGGCGACGGTCCTCCAGGACGGAGGTCCACGCGTTGCGCCGGGCGGTGCGCTGGCCGCTGCTCAGAAGCAGCGACTCGACCGCACGCAGTGCGTCGGTGAAGGACGGAATGGCTGTGGCGCGGACGGGCGCGGCCTGCATGGTGGAGGTCCCCCCTCGGAACGGCTCTGATCTTGGGTGTACATGCTGTGATACCAGGGTCACTGTTTGGTGTTACCAGGGCGTGACCGACCGGTCAAACGCCAATGAAGCCTTGACGCGCGGGCCCGAAACACTGACGCGGCCCTGACGAGTCCCTCAACTGCGAGGACGGGTCAGGGCCGCGGTCATACGGTAGTTACTGTGCGGTAGCCTCTTGTGCCTGAATTCACACGGCCTGCGAGGCGATGTACGCGCCCCGCTTCTCGACGGCCATCTGGTAGAGGCGCCCGGCGCGGTACGAGGAACGCACCAGCGGCCCCGACATCACACCGGAGAAACCGATCTGCTCGGCCTCCTCCTTCAGCTCCACGAACTCGTGCGGCTTCACCCAGCGCTCGACCGGGTGGTGGCGCACGGACGGGCGCAGGTACTGCGTGATGGTCACCAGCTCGCAGCCGGCCTCGTGCAGCTGCCGGAGCGCGTCGCTGACCTCCTCGCGGGTCTCGCCCATCCCGAGGATCAGGTTCGACTTGGTGACCAGGCCGTAGTCGCGGGCGGCCGTGATGACCTTCAGCGAACGGTCGTAACGGAAGCCCGGGCGGATCCGCTTGAAGATCCGCGGGACCGTCTCGACGTTGTGCGCGAAGACCTCGGGGCGCGAGGAGAAGACCTCGGCCAGCTGCTCCGGCACGGCGTTGAAGTCCGGGGCCAGCAGCTCGACCTTGGTGCGGCCGGCCTCGCGCTCGGCGGTCTGCTGGTGGATCTGACGGACCGTCTCCGCGTACAGCCAGGCGCCGCCGTCCTCCAGGTCGTCGCGGGCGACGCCGGTGATGGTGGCGTAGTTCAGGTCCATGGTGACCACGGACTCGCCCACGCGGCGCGGCTCGTCACGGTCCAGGGCCTCGGGCTTGCCGGTGTCGATCTGGCAGAAGTCGCAGCGCCGGGTGCACTGGTCGCCACCGATGAGGAAGGTCGCCTCGCGGTCCTCCCAGCACTCGTAGATGTTCGGGCAGCCGGCTTCCTGGCAGACCGTGTGCAGGCCCTCGCTCTTCACGAGGTTCTGCATCTTCGTGTACTCGGGGCCCATTTTCGCCCGGGTCTTGATCCACTCGGGCTTGCGCTCGATGGGGGTCTGGGCGTTCCGGACCTCCAGGCGCAGCATCTTGCGTCCGTCTGGGGTGACTGCGGACACATCGGCTCCCTGTAGCTTCGATTCTTCGGCGTACACCAGGGTACGCCCGTGCTTTCCGCCCCCGCCTTGAGGGCAACCTCAGGCCAAAGGGGCGCATTCCCGCGTCAGGCGGACGCCTTCTCGATCTCCCGCGGCTTCAGCTCCGCGTTCTCCAGTACGTCCTTGAGGTGCCGTTCCACGACGGGCAGCACCTCGTCGATCGTGACGTCCCGGCCCAGCTCGGCCGCCAGCGAGGCGACCCCCGCGTCCCGGATGCCGCACGGGATGATGCGGTCGAACCACTTGTTGTCCGGGTTCACGTTCAATGCGAAGCCGTGCATCGTCACACCCTTGGCCACGCGGATGCCGATCGCCGCGATCTTCCGGTCCTCGCGGCGCTGGCCGGCATTGGAGGGCGCGTACTCGGGTCCGTTGAGGCGCGGGTCGAACTCGTCGTCCGCCAGGCGCGGGTCGAAGTCCAGCGACAGCCCGCCGAGCGCCGGCCGCTGCTCGACCGGGTCGCCGAGCACCCACACCCCGCTGCGCCCCTCGACCCGTGAGGTCGTCAGGCCGAACTCCGCGCAGGTGCGGATCAGCGCCTCCTCCAGGCGACGTACATGCGCGACGACGTCCACCGGGCGCGGGAGCCGCTGGATCGGGTAGCCCACCAGCTGGCCCGGGCCGTGCCAGGTGATCTTGCCGCCGCGGTCCACGTCGATCACGGGGGTGCCGTCCAGGGGGCGCTCGTTGTCCGCCGTGCGCCGGCCCGCCGTGTACACCGGCGGGTGTTCGAGGAGCAGCACGGTGTCGGGGATCTCGTCGGCGAAGCGCGCCGCGTGCACCCGGCGTTGCTCGTCCCAGGCCTCCTGGTACTCCACGGCCTCGGTACCGAACCCCATGCGGACGAACCGCAGCTCACTCACGGCAAACGCCTCCCTGCGAAGTCGTAAGGCACGAAACGTGCCTACGCCACTGTACGACCGACCGTCTCGCGTCAGCCCCGCGGCCAATCCTCACACGATCGGATGAACGAACGTCGAAATGTGCGATCGCCTGCTCACTCTCCGCTACATTCGCGCCGTTCACAAAGGCCATAAGGGCTGCTCACAGGCAATCCGGGCACAGCAGGGCCGGTAGCGGCCCCTGGAGGCCCGAAAGGCAGGAGACCGCACCGCAGATGACGGAACGACCCGCGCAGCGCACTCCCAACCGACAGCTCGCCGCGCTCATCGCAGAAGCGGGGTTCTCCAACGCGGGGCTCGCCCGTCGCGTGGACCAACTCGGTCTCGAACACGGGCTTGATCTGAGATACGACAAGACATCGGTCACCCGGTGGCTGCGCGGCCAGCAGCCCCGGGGCACCACCCCCGCCCTCATCGCCGAGGTCTTCACCCGTCGCCTCGGCCGCCGGCTCTCCGCCCAAGACCTCGGCCTCGACGCGTGCGCGCCGGTGTACGCCGGGCTGGAATTCGCCGCGAGCCCCGAGGAGGCCGTCGACATCGTGGGCGGGCTGTGGCGCAAGGACTCCGGCAGCCACGCCGAGCTCCGCAAGATCGCGTTCACCCCGGCCGGGCTCGTCGTGCCCAGCCGGGACTGGCTGATCGGCCGGGCCGACGACAAGGTGGCCCGCGGTGAGCAGCCTGCCCGGGTCCCCTCCCAGGGCCGCCAGGTCGTCCCCCGCCAGCGCGTCCAGGGCGAGCGCGGCCCCGGCCAGAAGGTCACCCCCGGCGACATCGCCGCCCTCCGCTCGGTCGGCGAGCTCTTCCGCACCCTCGACAACATGTACGGCGGCGGCCACGCCCGCCAGGCCCTCGTGCGGTACTTGGAGCATGAGTGCGAGCCGATGCTGCGCGGCACGTACGGCGAGCAGACCGGTCGGCGCCTTTTTGCCGCCGCTGCTGATCTGACCCGGTTGGCCGGGTGGACCTCGTACGACATCGCGGCGCACGGGCTCGCCCAGCGGTACTTCGTGCAGTCGTTGCGGCTCGCGCAGGCGGCGGGGGATCGGGCGTACGGGTCGTACGTGCTGGTCACCATGAGCCGACAGGCCGTCTATCTCGGGCACGGGCGGGAGGCCGTCCAGCTCGCGCGCGTGGCGCAGCAGGGGGTGGGGACGAACGCGCCGCCCGTGGTGCAGGCGTTGCTGCACGCCGTTGAGGCTCGGGGGCATGGGGTGTTGGGCGAGGTGCGCAGTTGTACCGCCTCTCTCGTACGGGCCGAGCGGGCGCTGGAATCGGCTCGGGCGGGGGATGAAGTGCCGTACTGGGCGCGGTTCTTCGATGAGGCGCAGCTTGCGGATGAGTTCGGGCATGCGCATCGGGATCTTCAGCAGTTCCGTGCGGCGGCGCAACACGCTGAGCGTTCGCTTCAGTTGAGGGCGCCTGCGTTTGCTCGTAGTCGGCTGTTCTGTCGGGTCGTTCTTGCTTCTGCTCGGCTGGGGCTCGGGGAGCTTGATCAGGCCTGTCAGTTGGGGGCGGAGGCGGCTGGCGCGGCTGTGGAGATGCGGTCTGTTAGAGCGGTCGAGTATGTGCGGGACTTTGAGCGGCGGTTGGAGCCGTACAAGGATGCGGCGCCTGTGCGGGGGTATCGCGACAAGGTCGCGGCACTGGGGTAGATCCCGCCGTAACTCCGACCGGTTCGAGGTCTGCGCGCCACCGTGGGGGCTGGTCGCGCAGTTCCCCGCGCCCCTAAAAGCAAAAGCCTCTTACGCCGCCCGCGTTGTCGGCATCGGGTCGGCCCTGTGCATCGAGCCCGCCGCTCCCAAGTCCCTCAGAATTGCCGCCGTTGCCCTGTGCGCCGAGTGCAAGGCTCCCTGGACCGTGCTCGTGTCGCGGTGGTCGCCGCAGACGTAGAGGCCGGCCAGGAGGCGGACCGGGCGGTGGAGGTCGTGGGGTGGGCGCATGGTGGGGACCGCCTCGGGGGTGTGGTGGACGGCGAGGGTTTCCCAGCGGGTGGTGGAGGTGCCGTAGAGGCGGGACAGGTGGATGCGGACCGCTGTGTCCACGGACTGGGGCGGTGCGTCCAGGACCGTGGACGAGACGAGTACGCGGCCCTCGGGGGCGCGGGACGGGTCGACCGCGCTGACCACCGCCGTGTGGGCCACCGGGCCGCCTCGGTCGGCGTCCAGGAGCAGGGCCGCGCCTGTCCGCGGGGGCTCGTCCGTCGCGTGGTGGACCACCGTCACCGGGTGGAAGTCCGGTACGCGCAGGCCCGGCAGGAGGTCGGCGGCGGCTCGGGCGTCGGTGGCGAGGAGTACCGCCCGGCAGTGGATCTCGCCGTGTTCGGCGGTCGTCACCGTGTTCGTGGCGATCGAGGTGACCCGGACGCCGGTGTGCACGGTGTCTGGGGGCAGTGTGCGCGCGAGGAGTTCCGGGAGCGTCTCGGCGCCGCCCTCCGGCAGGCACAGGCGGCCGGCCGCGAAGGAGCGCAGGGCCAGGTCCGCGCAGCGGCTGGATGTGGTCAGTTCGGGGTCGCAGAGCAGGGCGGCCAGCAGCGGGCGCAGGAAGCCGTCGACGGTACGGGCGGGCGTGCCGCGTGCCGCGAGGGCCTGTGCGGCGGGCAACTCCGGGCGGGAGAGGAGTCGTTGGACGGGCGTGCCGGCCAGTCGGGCGAGGGATGCGGTCAGCCGCGCCTGGTCGATGGCGGTGCCCAGGGGGGAGCCCGACCGGGGTGTGCTCTTGGCGGGGGCGCTCGCCAGGGCGCGTACGGCGTGGAGTGCGCCCCTTGCGCCCCCCGCGCTCATCTGGGCGCCCGCCTGGTGCCGGCGGCCGTCGCTGTGCAGCAGGACGCCCGGCGCGAAGGGACGCAGGACGAGCGCGTCCAGGCCCGGGGTCAGGCGCAGTTCGGGGTAGGCCGTGGACAGCAGCTGGCCGATGCGGTCGAGCCGGAACCCGTCGACCTTCTCGGTGGACATCCGACCGCCCACGTAAGGGGCGGCCTCCAGGACGGCGACCGTTACTCCAGCGCTGCTCAGCCGATGTGCCGCCGACAGACCGGCGACCCCGGCTCCCACGATGACGACGTCCGCCCGGTACACGGGATCAAGCACGTGCCCCTCCTCGCGGTTGCGCGGCCGGTGGGGACGTCATGCCCCCAACAAGCCCCAGAAATACCCGAGTTCGGGTCGAGGGTAGGGCTGAGATCGGTCAAGGGAAGTCGCGCAGAGACAGGGCACGGTCGCACAGCGGTCGCATGGCGGCCGTGTGGCGGTCACATTCGGTCGCGCGGAGATTCAGAGCGCGGCCCGGATCGCCCCCTCGATGTCCGGGAAGGCGAAGGTGAACCCCGACTCCAGCAGCCGCTTGGGCACGACCCGCGCGCTGCCCAGGATGTCCCCGGCCATCTCGCCGAGCACGGTCCGCAGCACCGGCGCCGGCACCGCGAACAGCGTCGGCCGGTGCAGCACCCGCCCCATCGCGGCGGTGATCTCACGGTTCGTCAGCGGATTCGGGGCGGTCAGGTTGAACGGCCCCTCAAGACCGTCGGTCTCGACGATGTGCCGGATCGCGGCCACCTCGTCGTGCAGCGCGATGTACGACCAGAACTGCCGCCCGTCGCCCAGCCGCCCGCCCAGCCCTGCCCGGTACAGCGGGAACAGCTTCCCCCAGGCGCCGCCGTGCTTGCCCACGACCAGTCCCGTGCGCGTGAACGCGGTCCGTACGCCCGCCTCCCGCGCCGCCGCCGTCGCGCCCTCCCACTCCACGCACAGCTCCGGCAGGAACCCGGTCCCGGGCGGCGCGCTCTCGTCGACCGCCCGGTCGCCGGTCTCGCCGTAGTAGCCGAGCGCGCTGCCGTTCACGAACACCCGCGGCTTCTTGTCCATCGAGGCGACCGCCTCGGCCAGTGCCGTGGTGCCGAGCACCCGGCTGTCACGGATCTTCTTCTTGTACGCGTCCGTCCAGCGCCTGTCGCCCACTCCCGCGCCCGCGAGATTGACCACGGCGTCGACCTCGCCGAGCGCCGCGGTGTCCACGTACCGCCCGTCGGGGTCCCAGCAGACCTCGTCCGCGCCGGCGGCCGCCCGGCGCACCAGACGTACCACCTCGTGCCCGTCGGCCCGCAAGGACGTGACCAGGGCGCTGCCGATGAGACCGGACGCGCCGGCCACCAAGATTCTTGAACTTTCCATGATTCCCATTCTGCCCGGTGCGTACATAAGGTCCCGGTCTGGAACCGGTGCCCCACCGTAGGGTGGCGCTCATGCCCGTTCCGCACATACGCCGCGCCACCCTCGACGACGAGGAGGCACTGGGCCGCCTCGACCGAGCCACCTGGTCCCCGCTGCACTCCGTCCAGCCGCGCCCCCAACCGCCCTACGAGCCCTTCTACAACGAGCGGTTCGGCCCGCGCGACCATCTGGTCGCCGAACTCGACGGCACGGTCGTCGGCTACATACGGCTCGGTTACCCGACCCCGCTGGTCTGCAACGCCCATGTCCGTCAGATCCAGGGTCTCGCCGTCGCCGAGGAAGCGCGCGGCACGGGTGTCGGACGGGCGCTGCTGCGGGCCGTACGGGACGAGGCCCGCCGCCAGGGCGCACGCCGGCTGACCCTGCGGGTGCTCGGGCACAACACACCCGCCCGCCGGCTCTACGAGGCCGAGGGCTTCGTGGTGGAGGGCATCCTGCCCGAGGAGTTCCTGCTGGCGGGGGAGTACGTCGACGACGTACTCATGGGCTGCTCGCTCTGAAGGACCGGCCGCGCTACGACGTGACCAGGTCGCCCGTGTCCACCGCCGCCGTCGCGTTCGCGGCGCGCTGGGCGTCGGAGGCGACCTCGTCCGCCGTCAGGACGTAACCCGTCTCGTTGTCCGAGGTGGAGCGGGCGAAGACGACGCCGAAGACCTGGCCGTCGGTGGTGAGCAGCGGGCCGCCGGAGTTGCCGGGGCGGACCGTGGAGCGGATCGAGTAGATCTCGCGGGTCACCGTGCCGTCGTTGTAGATGTTCTGGCCGGTCGCGTGCACCCGGTTGGCGACCGTCGCCGCCTGCAGGTTCAGATCGCCGTCCTGCGGATAGCCCGCGACGACCGCCGAGTCGCCGCGCGCGGCACTGTCGTCGAAGCGCAGCACCGGGGCGCTCAGCTCCGGCACATAGAGCACCGCCACGTCCTTCTGCGGATCGAAGAGCACCACCCGTGCGTCGTACGACCGCCCCACCCCGCCGATCCGCACGGTCGGGTCGTCGATGCCGGCCACCACGTGCGCGTTGGTCATCACGTGCTCGTCCGAGAACACGAAGCCGCTGCCCTCGCGGCCCTGGTCGCCGGAGACGCCCTCGATCTTCACCGTGCTGCGCTTGGCCGCGTTCGTCGCGCTCGCGGTGACGCTGTCGCCGGTGGGCTTGGCGACCTCGGCCGTCGACTCGTTCTCGAACGGGTTGAAGACCTGCGGGAAGCCCGCCTCGGTGAGCGCGGAGGTGGCCCGCGAGAACCAGCCCGGGGTGGTGTCCGGCATGGCGTCCTGCACCGTGCCCAGCACCCGGGAGTCCCGGATCGCCGTCGTCAGCAGGGACGAGGAGGACGCGCCCAGGACGCTCGCGGCCACCCAGGCCACGATCAGCACCGCCACCGAGTTGGCCACCGCCCCGCCGACCCCGTCGGCCACCCGCAGCGGCCCCTGGTCCAGCTCCCTGCGCAGCCGCAGCGCGAGGCGCCCCGCCAACTCGTGCCCCACCACGGCCGGGACCAGCACGGTCAGCACCGCCGTCACCGTCGCCGCCGTCGTCCCCGGGTCCGCGAGATCCATCATCCAGGGCAGCACCCACACGCCGATGACCGCGCCGCCCACGAACCCGGCGAACGAGACACAGCCGGCCACGAGGCCACGCCGGTAGCCGGAGGCCGCGTACACCACCACGACCAGCAACAGCACGATGTCGAGCAGGTCCACGGAGCCGCCTTTCTGTCGGACCCCCTATTACGGGCGGGACGGTCCCGATGATCAGCCACGCGCACGCGTGGCACCCCGGAAGCCGTCACGCGTGCGTGCAACCGGGAAAACGCCTCGGACCAGGACGATGGTTCCACCGGGTGGCACAGCACACATCGCGGTCGGAGCGGATCCGGCCGAGAGTGGGGTCATGCGTGTCCGAAGATCGCCGGGAACCCGGCGGGCGGTCGCGGCCCGGATGCCCCGCGGCGTGCGGATCGCGGTCGCCTGTGTGCCGGGGCTCGCCGCCGCCGTGGGGCTCGTGCTGTGCGCCGACGGCATCGGGCACGGGCGGTCGGTGCCGCCGCGTCCGGTCGCGGCCCGGCCCGTCACCCTGCACGCCGCCGCGCGGCCGCACATCGTGCCGCGCTCGGCCTGGCTGGACGCGCTCTCGCGGCACGCGCAGCCGCCTCCGCGCTACGACGACAAGGTCGTCGCCGTCTTCGTCCACCACACCGACTCGCCCAACGGTTACGCCTGCGCGGACGCGCCCCGGATCATCCGCTATCTCTACGCGGGGCAGACCGGTGCGCGCGACTGGGACGACATCGGGTACAACTTCCTCGTCGACCGGTGCGGGACGGTGTACGAGGGGCGGGCGGGGGGTGTCGACCGGCCCGTCACCGGTGCGCATACGCAGGGGTTCAACCACCGGACGGCTGGGATCGCGGCGATCGGGACGTTCACGGCGGGGGCGGAGGTGCCGGCCGCTATGACGCGGGCGATCGCTGCGGTGGCCGCGTGGAAGTTGGGGCTGGGGGATGTCGATCCGCGGGGCGTGGCTCGGCTGGTGTCCAGTAACAGCCTCAGCCGGTATGCGTCCGGTACGGCTGCGAGGCTTCCTGCGTTGGCGGGGCACAAGGACGGGTACATGACGAGTTGTCCTGGGGCCGCTCTGTATCTTGAGCTTCCGTTCATCCGTGAGGAAGCGGCGCGTCTTCAAGGGCGTTGATCGCCCCCGCCGCCCCTACCCGTCCCATCCCGGGGGCTGCGCCCCCGGACCCCCGCTCGGTTGTGTGTTGGGTGCGGGGTGGTGGGGGCTGGTCGCGCAGTTCCCCGCGCCCCTGGGGGGCGGGGCTTCGCCCCTGCCCCCCCCGACGCTTCTACCTGCGGGCTAGATAGACCGCCAACGCCCGTTGCAGGACCTTTCCCTGGCTGCCCACCGGGCGTTCCCATTCCCCCAGGTACTCCACTGCTTGGGCGCCCGTGCCGGTTTTGAAGAGGAGGCGGCCGAAGAGGCGGTCCTCCTGGACGAGGGAGGGGGTGATGGAGCGTAGGTCGTACGTCTGGGCGCCGTCGTCCAGGGCCTGGCAGAGCATGCGCCACAACAGGATGCTGCTGGGGCGGAGTTCGCGGCCCCGGCGGCCGGAGGCGGGGTAGGAGTGCCAGACGTGGTGGCCGACGCCGATCATGAGCGCGGCCGACAGGACCTCGTCGTCGTGGACGGCCAGGTAGATCCGCAGTCGGTCGGCCTCCTCGGCGTTCAGCGCCTGCCACATCCGCCGGAAGTAGTCCAAGGGGCGGGCCTTGAAACCGTCGCGTTCGGCCGTCGCGCGGTACAGGCGGTGGAAGGAGGGCAGATCGTCGGCCGAACCCCAGAAGACCCCGACACCGCCTCCCTCGGCCGTCTGGAGGGCCTGCAGCCAGTGCGGGGCCAGGCCCTGGCGCAGGTCGTCAACGGACCGTCCCGCCAACGGGATTCGGCACCCGTAGCGAGGCTGCCCGAGGCCGAAGCCGCTCCCCTCGTTCTCCTTGCACCGCCGCCAGCCCAGCCGTCTGAGCCGCTCGGCGGTGTCCAGCGCGTACCCGTCGATCCCGTCCGTGGGCAGATCCCGCAGATGCCGTACGGCGGGGTCGGCGATGCCCGCCGCCACGGTGGCCGCGTCCCAGTGCCGGACCACGAGCGGTGGCCCGATGCGGACCGAGAACGCGCCCTGTTTCTCCAGGTGTTCGATCAGCGGGTCCAGGTACCGCTCCGGGCGCTGGCTGTGCCAGTCGATCGCGGGTCCGTCGGGAAGGTAGGCGAGAGAGCGCCCGGTCCCGGGGAACGCCCGGTACAGCACGAGCGCGGCGGCGACCATCTCGTCGTCCTCGAACCAACCGACGCTCTCCGCCGTCCAGTCGGGCTTCACGCCGGCCCACTCGGGAATCTGGAGATGGCTCGCGTCCGGGTGCAGCCAGAGATGGTCGAGGTGCTCCCGGCGGGTTATCCCCTTCACGTACGGGCTGGTCATGGGCACGACGCTCCTGTTCGGCGGCGGCCACCGTAAGCCGGGGCGCACCGGACGGGTCAAGACGTCACGACTGTGAACTCCAACCCCACCCGCTCCCCGTATCCCAGTCGGGTCCGGTGTACCGGACGGGCAGTCCAGGCGAACGACCGGCGACGGGCACCGGAACGGCGCCACCCGTGCCGCGCTCACAGGTTTCTCGCAGGCGGCTCACCGGGTCCCCCGAGGCGGCCTTCCTATCGTCATGCACACGCACTGACCGGAGGTGGGGAAAATGAACAGCAGTCAGACCAACACCACGGAGAAGTCGGCCGGTTGGACCAAGTCCGCACGCGGCCCCTGGGCGGTCGTATGCGCCGTCGCCACGGTGATCCTCGGCCCGGCCGCCGTCACCGCGTCCGCGCTCGACCAGGCCAACGCGGCCCCGATGCACCACGCGGTACGGGCGGACCAGAACCAGGCCTACATCCCGACGGACACGACCCGCCGCAGGCACGCAGCCTGAGAGTCGGAGTGAGCGACGGGGCTAGCCCCTGAAGCGCTCCCACAACTTGGGGTACCGCTCGGCCAGCACGCTCTCGTTCTCCAGGTCCAGGGGCGTGCCCGTCGGCTCGGCGGGGCCGGGCGGGATGCCGAGGTCGGCGGCGACGGCGCCGGTGAGCTGCTCGTAGGCCTCGTCCGCGGCGAAGCCGAGCTCCTCCCCGTCGCCGTCGATCTCCTCGTCGAAGTCGTCGATGAGGTCGGCCAGTGAGTCGGGGTCGTGCACGGCACCCTCGTAGACCTCGCGCCCCTGGCCGATCAGCCAGCAGCGGAAGAAGTCGAAGGCGTCGTCGCTCGCGCCGTCCAGCAGGACCCAGGCCGCGCCCCACAGGTCCCAGGTGTAGGCGCGGTTGTAGCGGGCCTCGAAGTGACGGGCGAAGTCGAGGACCAGCTCGGGGTCCAGCTGGAGGAGCCGGTCCACGAGCAGGTCGGCCTGCTCCTCGGGGTCGCCCTCCGCGGCCTCGCGGGAGGCGTCCACCAGCTCCCAGAACTCCGTCTCGTCCATCACGGGTCAAGCATCGGGCCTGGGCGGGTGGGGCGCACGTGGAGTGAGGCGGATTGTTATGTCCCGTACAGGCGCGCGAGCCGTCTCGCGTCGTCCGTGAGACGCGCCCGCAGACTCTCCGGCGCCAGCACCTCGGCCTCCGGCCCCAGCGCCAGGAGCTGGGAGTGGGCCACCTTCTCGGACTCCACCGGGAGCGTCACGGTGAGCGTGCCGTCGGCGTCCGGGGGACCGGCGGTGGCCAGCGCGTCTCGGGCGGAGACGGGATCGACGGCGTAGGGAAGCGCGCGCACCCCGTCCCGGGACAACCGCACCACCACCTCCGTCCGCAGGATGGAACGAGCGAACTGCTCAGCCCGCTCCGCCCAGAAGCCCGGCAGATCGAAAGATTCATCCCGTACGAAGCGCTCAGCGCCCGCGTCCATCGCCGTGAACCGGTCGATCCGGTACACCCGGAAGGTGTCGGCGTCGGGGATGCGGGCGCAGAGATACCAGACCCCGGCCTTCAGTACGAGCCCGTAGGGCTCCAGCACCCGCTCCACCTCAGCGTCCCGGCTCCGATAACGCGCGGTGACCTGCCGGTCGTCCCACACCGCTTCCGCGACGGTCGGGAGGAGGTCGGGGGCCTTGGGTTCGGTGAACCAGTTGGGGGCGTCCAGGTGGAAGCGCTGGGCCGCGGTGCGGGAGGCGTCGGAGAGGGAGGGGAGGAGGGCGGCGGACACCTTCAGCCGGGCGGCGGAGGCGGCGTCTTCGAGACCCATCTCGCGCAGGGCGCCGGGGACGCCGCTCAGGAAAAGGGCCTCGGCCTCGCTGCGAGCGAGTCCGGTGAGGCGGGTCCGGTACCCCCCGATGAGCCGATACCCGCCGGCGCGCCCCCGGTCGGCGTACACGGGGACCCCCGCCTCTGACAGCGCCTGCGCGTCCCTTGTGACGGTCCGCTCGGAGACCTCCAGCTCTTCGGCGAGCTCGGCGGCGGTCATGGAGGCGCGGGACTGGAGCAGCAGCACCATTTTGATGAGACGGGCAGCGCGCATGCCTCAATGATGAGGGATCTCGCCCCCGCCGCCCCTACCCGTCCCATCCTCCAGGGGCGCTGCCCCTTCGACCCCGCCCCGGGGGCCAGCCCCCGGACCCCCGCTCCTCAAACGCCGGAGGGGCTGGATTTTGCGACCGTAGCCCTCGAATGCCCGGAGGGCTGGATTTGGCCGGCCTGGGCTTGAATCTTTCAGCCCGTCCGGCGTTTGAGGACAAGGCCCGTTCAGGGCCGTTGGGGGTCTGGGGGCGCAGCCCCCAGCGGGGTCGAAGGGGCAGAGCCCCTGGGATGGGACGGGTAGGGGCGGCGGGGGCGAGGAAACTGGCCCTACAGGCCGTAGCGCTCCCGCGCCTCCTTCACCGCCGTTGCCTTGACCTCACCGCGCCGCGCCAGCTGGGCGAGCGCCGCCACCACGATCGACTCCGCGTCGACACCGAAGTAACGCCGCGCCGCGTCACGGGTGTCGGACAGGCCGAAGCCGTCCGCACCCAGCGACGACCAGTCCTGCTCGACCCACTGCGCGATCTGGTCCGGAACCTGCCGCATGTAGTCGGAGACAGCGAGCACAGGACCCTCGGCCCCATGCAGCGCCTGCCGCACATATGGCACCCGCTCCTCCCCCCGCAACAACGCCGCATCCGCCTCCAACGCATCCCGCCGCAGCTCGGTCCAGGACGTGGCCGACCAGACATCGGCCGCCACCCCCCACTCCTCCGCCAGCAACTGCTGCGCCTTCAACGCCCAGTGAATCGCCGTACCGGAACCGAGCAGCTGGATCCGCGCAGCGTTGGCAGCGGGCGAAAGCCCCGCCGACTCCGCCGTGTTGAAGCGGTACAGCCCCTTCACGATGCCCTCGTCGATGCCCAGCCCGGAGGGCTTCGCGGGCTGCGGGATCGGCTCGTTGTAGACGGTGAGGTAGTAGAAGACGTTCGGGTCCTCACCCGGCGCCGCCTCGCCGTACATCCGGCGCAGACCGTCCTTCACGATCGCCGCCACCTCGTACGCGAACGCCGGGTCGTACGACAGCGCCGCCGGGTTCGTCGCCGCGATCACCGGCGAGTGCCCGTCCGCGTGCTGGAGGCCCTCGCCGGTCAGCGTCGTACGGCCCGCCGTCGCGCCGACGAGGAAGCCGCGGCCCAGCTGGTCGCCGAGCTGCCACATCTGGTCGGCCGTGCGCTGCCAGCCGAACATCGAGTAGAAGATGTAGAAGGGGATCATCGCTTCGCCGTGCGTCGCGTACGACGTCGACGCGGCGATGAAGTCCGCCATCGAACCGGCCTCGGTGATCCCCTCGTTGAGGATCTGGCCGTTCTTGGCTTCCTTGTAGTACATGAGTTGGTCGCGGTCGACGGGCTCGTACGTCTGACCCTTGGGGGAGTAGATCCCCAGCGAGGGGAACAGGCTCTCCATGCCGAACGTCCGCGCCTCGTCCGGCACGATCGGCACCCAGCGCTTGCCCGTCTCCTTGTCGCGGACCAGGTCCTTGACCAGCCGGACGAACGCCATCGTCGTCGCCACGTTCTGGCTGCCCGAACCCTTGTCGAACGACGCGAACGCCTTCTCCGAAGCGGACGGCAGCGGAGCGATCGCGTGCGTGCGGCGGGCCGGGGCGGGACCGCCGAGGGCCGCGCGCCGCTCCTGGAGGTACCGGACCTCGGGGGAGTCGGCGCCGGGGTGACCGTAGGGCACGACACCGTCGATGAAGTCACTGTCCTTGATGGGAAGTTCAAGCAGGTCACGCATCTGCTTGAACTCGTCCGTCGACAGCTTCTTCATCTGATGGTTGGCGTTCTTCGACGCGAAGCCCGCACCGAGGGTGTGGCCCTTGACCGTCTGCGCCAGGATGACGGTCGGCGCGCCCTTGTGGGACAGGGCCGCACGGTACGCCGCGTACACCTTGCGGGCCTCGTGACCGCCGCGCGAGAGGTGGAAACACTCCAGGATCTTGTCGTCGCTCAGCAGCTTCGCCAGCTCGACGAGCGCCGGGTCCTTGCCGAAGAAGTCCTCGCGGATGTAGGCCGCGTCACGCGTCTGGTACGTCTGCACCTGCGCGTCGGGTACCTCGCGCAGGCGGCGTACGAGCGCGCCCGTGGTGTCGAGCTGGAACAGCTCGTCCCAGGCGTTGCCCCACAGCGACTTGACGACGTTCCAGCCGGCGCCGCGGAACTGGGCCTCCAGCTCCTGCACGATCTTGAAGTTCGCGCGGACCGGGCCGTCGAGGCGCTGGAGGTTGCAGTTGATGACGAAGGTCAGGTTGTCCAGACCCTCGCGGCTCGCCAGTGCGAGTGCCGCCGTCGACTCCGGCTCGTCCATCTCGCCGTCGCCGAGGAAGGCCCAGACGTGGGACTCGGAGACGTCCTTGATGCCGCGCGCGGTCAGGTAGCGGTTGAAGCGCGCCTGGTAGATCGCGGAGAGCGGGCCGAGGCCCATCGACACCGTCGGGAACTCCCACAGCCAGGGCAGCCGGCGCGGGTGCGGGTACGACGGGAGGCCGTTGCCGCCCGCCTCCTGGCGGAAGTTGTCGAGATGCGCCTCGGTGAGGCGGCCGTCGAGAAAGGCGCGGGCGTAGATGCCGGGGGAGGCGTGGCCCTGGATGTAGAGCTGGTCGCCGGACCCGTCCGCCTCTTTGCCCTTGAAGAAGTGGTTGAAGCCGGTCTCGTACAGCCAGGCGGCCGAGGCGAAGGTGGCGATGTGGCCGCCGACGCCGTGTTTCGCGCCCCGGGTCACCATCGCCGCCGCGTTCCAGCGGTTCCAGGCGGTGATCCGGTTCTCCATCGCCTCGTCGCCGTCCACGGTGGGCTCGTCGGCGGTGGGGATGGAGTTGACGTAGTCGGTCTCAAGAAGCTTGGGCAGCGCGATGCCGTTGCCCTCGGCTCGCTCCAGTGTGCGGCGCATCAGGTACGCGGCACGGTGCGGCCCTGCCGCCTTGGTGACGGCGTCCAGGGAGGCCTGCCATTCGGCGGTCTCCTCGGGGTCGCGGTCCGGGAGCTGGTCGAGCTCGCTCGGCTGGATGGCCTTGGGGTCGGTCATGTCGCCGCCTTCCTCAGTCGAAGGGGGTTCCCTCATCGGTAAGGGTTCGAGGATGCCCTTTGTCTTTGGCAGGACAGGGCGATGGGCTCTTTTGGAAGCCCACCGGCGACTGTAACTCCCTGATCGATGATCGATCAAAGGTTCCCAGGGCAAAATATCTTGATACCGAGAAAGTCGGCACAGAGTGCCCCGCGAAAAGGCACCGGGTGCCTTGTTCTTGAGCTGTTTTCGCAGGTGAGCGAGGGGGTGCTCGACTGCTTCACGGGCGCGGAGCGCAACCGAGCACGTGCGCCTTCACGATCTCCGCGATCCGCGGGTCCCGCCGCCGGAAGGCCGCCACCAGCTCCTCGTGCTCCTCCGCGTACGACTGCTGCACGGTCCCCAGCCAGCGGATCGATAGCGCCGTGAACACCTCGATGCCCAGGCCCTCCCAGGTGTGCAGCAGCACCGAGTTCCCGGCCGCCCGCACCAACTCGCGGTGGAAGGCGACCGTGTGCCGCACCTGGCCGGTGCCGTCGGCGTTGCGGTCGGCCTCGTAGAGCGCGGTGACGTGCGGTTCCAGTGCCGAGCAGTCCTCCGCGAGGCGCGTGGCCGCCAGCTCCGCGGCGATCGCCTCCAGGCCGGCCCGGACCGGGTAGCTCTCCTCCAGGTCGGCCGCGGTCAGGTTCCGCACCCGTACGCCCTTGTTCGGCGCGGACTCGATCAGCCGCAGCGACTCCAGCTCGCGCAGCGCCTCCCGCACCGGCGTCTGGCTGACCTCCAGCTCGGTCGCGATCCGCCGCTCCACGATCCGCTCGCCCGGCTTCCAGCGCCCGCTGACGATCCCCTCCACGATGTGCTCGCGGATCTGTTCGCGCAGCGAGTGGACGACGGGCGCGGTCATGAGGGCTCCTTAGGGAGGGGCCGCCCATCGGCCCCTGGGGCGTTTGACGTTTAGACAATAAGGCCGGGGACCTGTTCGGGAGGGGCGCACGGGGGCGCTTTCATGCAGGTGAGACGAGACTTACACGCATACGACGGTGCCCCCGCCCGAACGTTCCGGGCGGGGGCACCATGCGTACCGCTGGGGCTCAGAGGCCGAGCTCGACCTCGAACTCGCCCGCCTCCAGGATCGCCTTGACCGCCGTCAGGTAGCGGGCGGCGTCCGCGCCGTCCACCAGGCGGTGGTCGTAGGAGAGGGTCAGGTAGGTCATGTCGCGGACGGCGATGACCGTGCCCTCTTCGGTCTCCAGGACGGCCGGGCGCTTGACCGTGGCGCCGATGCCGAGGATCGCGACCTGGTTCGGCGGCACGATGATCGTGTCGAAGAGCGCGCCGCGCGAACCGGTGTTGGAGATGGTGAAGGTCGCGCCGGACAGCTCGTCCGGGGTGATCTTGTTGGCGCGGACCTTGCCGGCCAGATCGGCCGTGGCCTTCGCGATGCCGGCGATGTTCAGGTCGCCCGCGTGCTTGATGACCGGGGTCATCAGGCCCTTCTCCGAGTCCACCGCGATACCGATGCTCTCGGTGTCGAAGTAGGTGATCGTGCCCTCGTCGACGTTGATCCGCGCGTTGACGGCCGGGTGGGCCTTCAGCGCCTGGGCCGCCGCCTTGACGTAGAACGGCATCGGGGAGAGCTTGACGCCCTCGCGCGCGGCGAAGGAGTCCTTGGCCTGGGCGCGCAGGCGCATCAGGCGGGTGACGTCGACCTCGACGACCGACGACAGCTGGGCCTGCTCGTGCAGCGCCTTGACCATGTTGTCGCCGATGACCTTGCGGATGCGGGGCATCTTGACGGTCTGGCCGCGGAGGGGAGAGGCCTCCAGGGTCGGCGTCTTCTTGGCGGCCGGAGCGGCGGCGGCAGCCGGAGCGGCAGCGGCAGCGGCGGCCTTCGCGGCCTCGGCGGCGGCGATGACGTCCTGCTTGCGGATCCGCCCGCCGACGCCGGTGCCCTTGACGGTGCCCAGGTCGATGCCGTTCTCGGCGGCGAGCTTGCGCACCAGCGGGGTGACGTAGGCGCCGTCGTCACCGGAGACCGCGGCGGACGCCGGAGCGGCGGGAGCCGGGGTGACCGGGGCCGGGGCGCCACCGCGTACGTCGCTGTCGTCACCACCGGCTCGGCGCCCAGCAACTCACCCACCTCGCGGGCGAGTTCGTTCGCCCCGCCGCCGTGTCCGCCGACCAGCGACA